>CAZAFG010000001.1:0-24793 GCA_964484865.1 uncultured Candidatus Saccharibacteria bacterium
GTATGTGATAGCTCCCCAATTCTCCATTGCAAGAGAAGAAAAGTCTGGAATGGCGATAGAGTCCAGAGTGTCTAAAGGATAAGGGATATCAAAATATTCTTCATAAAAGTCGAGCACTCGAGTTGTAACATCAAGTGCAAATTTTGCTTGGTGTATCTTGCCTTTAGTAGTATATATTCGCACTAACACTCCTCGTTTTGATTTTTTTTCTATATATTCAAAATCACCTACGATAAACGCCAAAAGGTAAGTCGACATCTTTGGACTTGGGGCAAATTTCACAACTTCAAATCCAGCTTCGTGTTCTATCTTAGAAATCGGCAAGGTGTTTGAAATTGCAGTTTTACCTTTTGGTATCACCAGAGATACATTGAAAATTGCTTTCTGGGCTGGTTCATCAAAACAGGGGAAGGCTCGGCGCGCGTCAGTGGCCTCAAACTGCGTGGTAGCGATATTGTGCACTTTACCCTCATAGATATAAGAACTACGGTAAAAACCCCGCATTTTGTCATTTAAGATGCCTTGGAAGGCAATGGTGAGTGTATGTCTACCTTTAGGAATTTTTTTGTCAAAAATAAAAGTAACTGTTTCAGCTTTTTGATTGTAAGAAATTTTTTTAGTGAATTCTTTGTCGAGCCTAGCTGTCTCGATGTCTATTTCTTTTGAATGTAAAGTTATTTCTTTGGTTTCTTTTAGTAAGTTCAGAGTAATGCTTTCTATTCCTCCAAATGTAAAATTCTCCAAATCTGGGTGAAGTTTGATATCATATTTTATGGGCACTACTTCCTTGGAAAGTCTCACTTTGGGTTTTTTCTTTTGCATTAGCCTAGTATAGCTTTTTTAACCAAAAATGCTAACATATAAGCGTGGAAACTGACGCTCCAAGCGATTTTTTTAATATTAAAACACCCGTGTTTGAAGGGCCTTTTAACCTACTCTTGAATCTGATTGAAGACCGTAAACTTTTTATAAATGATGTGTCGCTGGCATCAGTTACAGAAGATTACTTGAAGTATGTGAGTGAAGTAGGCACCCGAACACCGTCAGAAATGTCTGCGTTTGTTAGTATCGCTGCCACACTAATCTTGATTAAGTCAAAATCGCTACTCCCGAATCTAGAGTTAACTCAGGAAGAAGAAAGCGATATTAGTTCACTTGAAATTCGGCTGAAGTTGTATGAATTGTTCACTAAAATTTCTCTAGAAGTTGCGGAGAGCTTTGGTAAAAAAATAATTTTTGAAGCTGGAGAAAAGAAAAACGATGTTCTAGTATTTCTACCAGATCAAGAGATAACAAAAGAACGAATGATGACCTTTGCTAACGACGCTCTAGGTAGGATGCCCAAGAAATCTGTTTTAGCCGAAGTTGAAGTAAAGAAAGTTATTAGCCTTGAAGAGATGATTGACGACTTAACTGTACGCATTCAAAATTCAATTAAAATGAATTTTCGAGATTTTGCTGGTAAGGCGACAACCAAAGAAGAAAAAGTTATGGTAGTAGTAGGATTCTTAGCAATTTTAGAGATGGTCAAGCAGGGTATACTTTCCGCTGAGCAGGGAGAAAATTTTGAAGATATAATTATTGGCAAAGAAACAGCAGTTATAAACGAAACTACAAATATATGAATTTAGAATCAAAAATAGAAGCCATACTTTTTTGGAAGGGAGAGCCGATAGCTTTAAAAAAGCTAGGAGAAATTTTAAAAGTTCCACTAGAGGAAATAACTCAAGCAGTGGATAATTTAAAATTCAACCTTTCCACTCGCGGTATCGTGCTCTTAGAAAGAGATGGTGAAATAACTTTAGGAACTACACCAGAAGCTGGAGAGTTGATTGAGAGTTTACGAAAAGAAGAGCTCAATAAAGCTTTATCGAAAGCGAGCCTTGAAACTCTTTCTATAATTCTTTATAAAAATGGAGCGCCTAGAGCTCTCATAGATTATGTTCGTGGAGTTAATTCTAATTTTACCTTGCGCGCTCTTTCTATGCGTGGTTTGGTGGAAAAAGTTAGTGATCCAAAAGACCTTCGCCGATTTATCTACAAGCCTACATTTGAATTGATGTCATATATGGGAGTCACCAAGATAGAAGATCTGCCAGATTACGAAAATATAATTAAAAGTTTAAGCGAAGCCGAACAAGGACTACAAGAATCGGAAAAAGAAATAGATGAAAATAAAGTTAGCGAATAAAGCTGTATATATCTTGGTCGTACTGGCTGTATTGGCTGGTATTTTCTTTTACCGCACTTACGAAGAGAGAGAAGTGGTAAGACAAAAAGAAGAATACCGAAATACTATCATCTTAAAGAATGCGGAGAAACTTGGTGTACTTGATCTGGAAGCTAAAGCTGTTTCAGTTTATAACGCTACGATTCATCAAAAAATATATGGTAAAAACGACACTGAGGTTTTACCTATGGCATCCCTGGCTAAATCTCTAAGTACTATCGTAGCTTTGGAAGATTCACAGGATGACCAAATACGAGTATCTGCAAGCGCACTGGGAGAACTTGGAGACAACGGATTGTATGCTGAAGAATTGTGGGACAAGCAAGAACTAGCAAAGTTTTCTCTGGTGGTATCATCCAATGATGGCATTAAAGCTCTTGGCGAAGCTAAACCTGATTTTATAAATAAAGTGAATGAAAAATCAAAAAAAATAGGTCTCACTAAAACTTATTTTGTGAACGGTAGTGGACTTGATCTAGAAGACGGCTCTGGTGGAGCTTACACTACAGCTGAAGAAGCAAACAAGATAGCTTTGTTTTCGCTCCGAGCCCGCCCAGATATATTTCGAGCAACCGCAGAGGCTAACCTTGCCTTTAAATCGTATTCTGGTTTTGAACATATTGCTCAAAATACTGATATTATCGTAGACAAAATTCCAAACTTACTTTTTTCTAAGACTGGGAACACTGATCTCGCTGGTGGAAACCTAACTATAGTTTTTAAAAATAAACACGAGCAAACTTTTGCGGTGACAGTGCTAGGTTCAACTCAACTCGGCAGGTTTTCTGATATGCAAAAAATTGTCTCGGTCTTAGAAGAATTCGTGATATAATATCTACATGAAAAGAATAGTGTTGCTCGGGTTAATAGTTCTTTTATCTTTGTTTGCGTTTGGAGTGTACGCGGAAACGAATACTACTTCTACGACAAAAGACGATGGCACGAGTAAGGTAGAACGATTGATTGCCGAAAAAACTCCAGTCTTCATCAAAGACGCCATGCAGGTAACTGCAAAGTTTTTAGAAGACTTTAGAACAGGTGCTCTTTCGTCGGTGCAAGCGAGAGAACAAAAGATTTCTAAAGACATAGAAACCTTAGATGCGGAAGCCAACAAGGATCCTGTAGAGATACTTGAAGCTGGTGAAGATATCAAAACTAACCCGACAGCTCGAGCTCTCAAAACAGTACAGTTATTTTTTCTAAAGTTAATCGAAGGAGTCTTTGCCAGTAAAGTAGCTTTCTACGGAATTAGTCTTCTCATCATCGTTATTATTTTACGCTACATGTTGGATTAAATTTCCAGTTTTAAAAAAGATACATTACCTGTAAAATAGATGCATGGGTATACGCATCGGAGCGACTGTTTTGATACTTTTGTCTATTCTTTTTCTGCCTTTTGTTTGCAGCGTTATTTTGGGTATTCTAGCCATACTCTACTTTAGAAACTATTATGAGGTTATTGGGCTGGCTCTAATCTCGGACTTACTATATGGAGCAGGTGAAGTCAGATTTTTACAAGTGTATTTTTTGAGTACTATCGCAACTGCAATAATTTTTCTAGCATTAGAGACTCTCAAAACTAAACTCAAGTTCTACCAAAAAATTTCATGATTGTAAAAATATTAAAAAGAAATAGATTAAAGAATGCAAACATTTTCGTTGAACCAGACGAAATTTTTTTAGATTCAAAAAATTTACAAAATTTTGACCAGCAACAATTTGAAGGAAGAATTGAAAAACCTATCCGCCAGGGTACTGTTGTGTTCGTAGGTGTATTTTTCTTTGTTGTTTGTGGAATATTTTTCGGACGATTGTTTCATCTGCAAGTTCAAAAAGGTCAGGCCTACTTAGAGCGAAGTGAAAACAATACCCTGTCCGAAGTTATTATCTTTGCGGAACGGGGAATTATTTATGATCGAAATAAAGTAGAACTTGCTTGGAATAAAAAAACTGAGGAGGAAATAGAAGAGGGCAAGGAAGAAGAAAATTTTCCAATGCGTGCCTACTTGTCCCCAGGATTTTCTCATTTACTTGGTTATGTCAGCTCACCGTCGAAAGATAAGAGTGGTAAATATTGGCAGACTGAGTATGTGGGTAAGGATGGCTTAGAGAAGCAATACAACAAAGAAATCGAAGGCACTAATGGCTCTAAAATTGTAGAGACCGATGCTCATAGAGAAGTACATTCTCAAAATATGGTGAATACTCCTATTCGTGGTAAAGAATTAGTTACCAGTATTGACTCTATGGTGCAGAGTAAACTTTACGAACTAATAGCGGATTTTGCCGAAAAAAATAAATTTCAAGGTGGTGCAGGGGTAATCATGGATGTAAGAAATGGTGAAATACTAGCAGCAACAAGTTTTCCAGAATACAGTGGGGAAGTTTTATCTTTAGGAGAGGATAAAACTAAAATCGGAGAATACGCTACCGACAAACGAAAAGTTTATCTCGACCGAACTATTTCTGGACTCTATGCCCCTGGCTCTATAGTCAAACCATTTTTTGCCTTTGGTGCTCTTGCAGAGGGAGTAATTGACCCGTATAAAGAAATACTTTCAACTGGGTCACTCTCGATTCCTAATCCATACGACAAAGAACATCCAACTATTTTCCGCGACTGGAAGGCTCACGGTTACACAGACATGAGTGAGGCTATTGCAGTTTCTTCTGATGTCTATTTCTATACTATAGGTGGTGGCTTTGAGGGACAAAAAGGAATCGGTATTAGTAATCTTGAAAAGTATGCTCGACTCTTTGGAATCGGTGAGAAAACTGGCATCGATCTTCCAGATGAAAAAGGTGGAGTAATTCCAAATCCAGAATGGAAGTTAAAAACCTTCAAAGGTGATCCATGGAGAATCGGAGATACTTACCACACATCCATCGGTCAATATGGTTTCCAAGTAACACCAGTTGAGATGGTACGAGCTACTGCAGCTCTAGCTAATGGTGGATTACTCCAAGTGCCTCACTTTATCTTGAATGATAAAACTAAAGAACGAGGCAGGGAAGATTTAAATCTTCGCCAAGATTATCTAGCTAGAGTTAACGAGGGAATGCGAGAAGCGGTCACTTTCGGTACTGCAGCCTCGATGAATGTTCCATATGTACAAGTTGCGGCAAAAACTGGTACAGCACAGATTGGAGTAGGAAATAAAAAGATGAACTCTTGGGTGATTGGATTTTTTCCGTATGAAAATCCTATGTACGCCTTTACTATACTTATGGAAGCTGGGCCTTCTACTAACCAAACTGGTGCTTCTTGGATTATGCGTGGACTCTTGGATTATATGTACTGGGAAACTCCAGAATACTTTGGTTTTCTCAAGAAAGAAGAAGTTCCAACCCCACCGGAAGAAGTTCTTGAGACTACAATTCCATCCGATACTACCACTACAATTCCAGAGATCGAAGCTTAAAACAAAAACTACCTCTTGCGAGGTAGTTTTTGTTTTTTAGATCTGAGATCAGACTACATGTTTTCTTCAGTCGGCTCTTTTTCTTCACTTGTTACTTCACCTTCAGTTGGTTCCACATCTGCAGTACCCATGTCTTCTCCCATTTCTTCTTTTACTTCATCTTCTGTCATAAAATATAAATATTAACTCTGATAATCTCTCGACTGCCTAATTATAGCATTTTATTTGAATGTCGACATCTCACCGAGAAAGTCATGAAGCATGGTATAATCATGAGATGAATAAAACTCTCAAAAATAAATATTTTAAATTGTTTTCTTTGCTAGTGATTGTTCTATTTTCATTCGCCTTAGTCTTACCCAATGAAGCTTTTGCAGCGAGAAGAGGAAATCCTTTTCAAAGTAAAATAAACAAATTGGATGATGATCGAGTAGATGAGCTGCCAGTACCAATACTTTTTGGATTAACGCCACTTAATTTAAGTAAAAATTTCGCTGACCCTAGAGACGGTGGAGCTAGAAGTCACGAAGGACTTGATATCATGGCTCCTAAGGGTGCACCGATTGCGAGTCCAACTGAAGCAGTAGTAACCAGAATTGGTGAAGGGGATAGCGCTGGGTTATATGTTTACACTGTTAACCCAGGCGGAGAGAGTATGGCATATCTCCACTTGGATGCTTTTGCGGAAGATCTGGATGAAGGAGATGTTTTGAAAGTTGGACAAATCATAGGTTATGTCGGCAACACCGGAAATGCTTCGGCGACAGCTCCACATTTGCATTTTGAACTGCATGACGATGACGGGAGACCTATAGACCCATTTCCTCGTTTAACTAGAATTTTTCCATTACAAGCCAAAATAGATGGCATAGCAGCGGCTCTAAAAAACGAAGATGATGAAGACGAACTGGCTGATTTTGTAGTACTAAAATATCGCAGCGAATTTTTGTTGGCTAGATCACTTGGGATAAAGCTACCAGATGAAATTAACGACAGACTAGAAAAAGTGGTAAGTGTGATTTTACCCACTTTGGCCACCGCTCCAAACATGTCTTTGGGTTCAAAGGGTGAAGCAGTGCAAGCACTTCAAAGTTTTTTGATAGGTAAAAATATTCTTACAGGTAGTAGTATTGTTGCTGATGGAAGCTTTGGCCCAAAAACTAAACAAGCCTTGATGGATTATCAGCAGGCTATGGGTATTACTCCTGTGGATGGGAGCTTTGGCCCAAAAACTAGAAATTTTATTGCCCTTCATCCTTAATGGTTAAGGTGATATAATCTAAATATGAAAACATTTTATTTAATTCTAGGAGTATTAGTAATCGGATTTTTGATTTGGTTAGGGGTATCACATAAAAATGCTGAAGTACAGGAGCCAGTCTTGGAAACTCCAGAGATAACTTATATAAATGCGAGCAGTGACATGATAGTACCAGAGTTACCATTTCCAGGTGCAGTTACTGGAAAAGAATTCTCTGTGATTGGTACAGCTCGTGGTAATTGGTATTTCGAAGCTTCCTTTCCAATAGAAGTACTAGATCAGGATGGAAACACTTTAGTGCAAAGTTACGCTACCGCACAAGGTGAGTGGATGACAACAGGATTCGTGCCATTCAAAGGAGAAGTGAAGATTCCTGAGACTTATATCGGTCCGGCAACTTTGGTGCTTCACAAAGACAACGCTTCCGGCGAACCAGATAAAGACGCTTCTATATCATTTCCTATCGTCATAGAATACTAATATGAAAAAATATTCTAGCTTTGCCATAGTTATAGTTTTTATCGGAATTATTATCTGGCTCTACACACTAGCACCTGAAAAAACTGTTGCTCCAGATAGCGACAATGTAGCGATTCAAGAAGTGCAGGATTATAAAAACACTTCGTATGTTATCGATGGCGAGCAGGTAACTTTAAAAAATGGATTTGCGGAGGTAGAAGTCGCACCTGGATCGGCAAGTAAAAAGGTTACTAGATACTGGGGAGGGGATTTCCATAAAGATTTAAATGCTGACGGCAGACAAGATGTCGTATTCATGGTGACACAAGACTCTGGAGGTAGCGGGTTGTTTTACTATGTAGTGGCAGCTATTAACTACCCAGAAGGATATCGAGGAAGTGCTTCTTTTTTCCTCGGAGACAGGATCGCGCCTAAAAATATCGAACTAGGAGATGAAGCTACGATTTTAGTAAACTTCGCTGAACGAAATCCTGGAGAGAGTTTTGCTGTAGCACCGTCATCAGCTCGGAGTATTTGGCTCTACTTTGATCCAGGCGCAATGGAATTTGGAGAAATCGCCCCAGATTTTGACCTTTAAATAGTGAAATTGAAATAAGAACTTAAAAAAGGTACAATGTTATCTATGCTTCCGGATATTTTAAAAATATTTATTCCAACTATTTTTGCGTTCTTTTTCGGTCTTGCCATTACTCCGACGGCAACTTACTTTTTCTACAAACACAAGATGTGGAAGAAGAAAGCCAGAACGCTCAACACAATTTCTCCCGAATTCGAACTTGTCCACAAGGGCAAAGAGGATAGGGAAGTGTCTGTGCCTTGCGTGGGCGGTATTATAGTCTCCTTGTCAGTCATCATCACTACGCTGTTTTTCTCGTTTTTACCTACAATATTTCCCAACGATATTTTTTCAGAGTTGAATTTTCTAAGCCGATCTCAAACTTTTATTCCGCTCGGTCTTTTTTTTCTAGGATCTCTCTTGGGACTTTTAGATGACTTTTTGGAAATTAGTGGCAAATCTTATATAACCAGAAATTCTCCATGGTACACCAAGAGTAAAATATTTGCCGTAGTTTTGTTTGGAATTTTGTCTGGAGTTTGGTTTTTCACTAAACTTGATATGCACGCCATCCATATTCCGTTTGATGGGATGTGGGAACTCGGAATATTTTTCATTCCTTTAGTGATAGTTGTTATACTAGGTACATTTTCTTCAGGAGTAATCGATGGTATCGATGGACTGTCTGGTGGAGTCTTCGCAGCGGTGTTTGGAGCTTATTCTGTAATTGCTTTCACTGACAATCAAATTGATTTAGCTGTATTTTGTGCTGTTATTGCTGGAGCCATACTAGCATTTTTGTGGTTCAATATCCCACCAGCCAGGTTTTATATGGGTGAAGTTGGAATCATGCCACTGACCGTGACCTTAGCCGCTGTAGCGTTTTTATCCGATACAGTACTACTTTTACCGATCATCGCATTGCCGCTAACTTTGACTTCACTTTCTTCTACTATTCAGATTTTTTCGAAAAAGTTTTTTGGTCGTCGAGTTTTTAGAGTGGCACCACTTCATCACCATTTTGAAGCTATTGGATGGCCATCTCAAAAAGTTACCATGCGTTATTGGGTGTTTTCCGTTATGTTTGCTATTATCGGTATCATTTTAGTGATAATTAGCAGATGAAGTTAAAGCTAGAAAAATTCGATAGATTTTTTTTGATAACAGTATTGCTCTTGGTAGTCGGAGGTCTTCTTGTTTTTATCTCCGCTTCTTTAGGAACTTTAGCTAAAAATGAAACCCTATTTTACTCTATATTAAAGAGTCAGCTTTTGTTTGGACTCGGTGCTGGACTAATTGGTATGTACATCGCCGCAAGAGTGCCTTACAAGTTCTGGAGAACAAATGCGCTATACATATTTGTCGGATCGTTGCTTTTAACCTTGTTGGTATTTATACCGTCTTTGGGCTGGAGTCATGGTGGAGCTTCACGATGGGTGGATTTTGGTTTTGTATCTTTCCAACCAGCAGAAATTTTAAAGTTCGGATTCGTGATATATTTTGCAGCCTGGCTTTCGTTTGTTAAAGACAAAGTGCAAAATTTTAAATATGGAATTATGCCTTTCGGTGTCATGCTCATAGTCATCGCAACTATTCTCTTGAATCAACCTGACACCAAGAACTTTATTTTGATTACAATCACTGGACTTTGCATGCTTTTTGTCTCTGGCGCTCCATGGAAACAACTTTTAGGTATTTTAATGCTTTCTCTTGTTTTGTTTACTTCTTTGATCTTTATAAATCCATATCTGCAAAAAAGAGTAAGTACTTTCATTAATTCTGATCAAGATGTTCAAGGTGCTTCGTACCAGGTCAGGCAGTCCATGATTGCCATCGGTTCAGGTGGGATATTTGGCCGAGGCTATGGCCAAAGTATCCAAAAGTTTAGTTACTTACCTGAAGCTCATGGTGACTCTATATTTGCAGTTTTGGGTGAGGAGCTTGGATTCATAGGAACAGTTTCCGTAATAATACTTTACCTACTTTTTGTGCTTCGAGGTCTTCGGATATCTAACAACTCACCAGACCTATTTAGTAGACTACTAGTTATGGGAATTGTTATACTGATTGGAGCCCAATCTTTCATGCATATCGCATCAATTATCGGACTCTTTCCATTGACCGGTGTACCACTGCCATTTATGAGTCATGGAGGAACATCACTCATGGTGTACTTGGGAGCTGTGGGCATAGTGTTACATATATCAAAATTTCAAGTAAAAAATAACCGAAATTAATTTATGAAAATAGTTTTTACAGGAGGAGGAACCGGCGGACATTTTACTCCAATCATTGCTATAGCAGAAAAAACTAACGAGATCATCGATCAAGAAAAAATCGTTGGTGCTAAGTTATATTATTTTTCAAACGATCCTTATGACAAAGAGGCGCTATTTCAGCACGGCCTTATTTACGAAGAAGTGAACGCTGGAAAGATGCGAACCTACTTTTCGATTCAAAATTTCTTTGATTTGTTTAAGGTGGCGCTTGGAGTCATCAAAGCGGTTTTTAAACTTTTTTCAATATACCCAGATGTAGTTTTTGGTAAAGGTGGCTATGCTAGTTTTCCAACTTTGTTTGCTGCTAAAATTCTAGGTATTCCAGTTGTAATCCATGAATCCGACGCTAGTCCTGGTAGAGTCACCAAGTGGGCCGGAGGTTTTGCTAAAAGGATTGCAGTTTCTTTCAAGGATGCAGCTTTATTTTTTGATCAAAGTAAAATCGCTTGGACGGGTCAGCCAGTACGAAGTGAGATAGAAGTACCCGCAAATAAAGAGAAGGCTTATGAATATTTTAATCTTGAGCCAGGAGTTCGAGTACTCCTAGTCATTGGAGGTTCTCAAGGAGCTCAGCTTATAAACAATACTGTCATGGATGGTATAGATAAATTAGTAAATGAATTTCAAATCATTCACCAGACTGGTATTAACAATGTAAAAGAAATGGAAGGCCGGGCCGAAGTGATACTCAAAGATCACCCACACAAGAATAGATATCATGCTATGGCGTACTTAAATGCTTTGGCATTAAAGAATGCGGCCGGTGCTGCGGACTTGGTGATCTCACGAGCTGGATCATCACTTTTTGAAATTGCTGCTTGGGGTGTGCCTGCACTCTTGATACCTATAACTAAAACCAATGGTGACCATCAAAGAAAAAATTCTTTCGCTTACGCTCGAGCTGGCGCTTGTTCGGTGATTTCAGAATCCAACATGACTGCAAATATTTTGTATTCTGAAATAAAAAGAGTTTTAGATAACAAGAAAAATTACGATCAGATGGCAGCAAGTGCTAAGGCTTTCTACAAACCCCATGCCGCAGAGACCATCGCTCGAGAAATTGTGAACCTCGCCCTCACTCACGAAAAATAAAAGCTCTTTTGAAATCAATTTTAAAATGCTAAAATAGCCTTATGTCAGAAAATACAAAGGTTGTAACGCGTTTTGCGCCCAGTCCTACTGGTTTTATACATGTAGGGAATGTTCGGGCGGCACTGTATGCTTGGCTTTGGACAAAAAAGAACAACGGTACTTTTATTCTCCGTATTGAAGATACTGACAAAGAAAGAGAAGTTGAAGGATCCATTGCGCACATTATCGAATCTTTAAAATGGCTTGGGTTAGACTGGGATGAAGGTCCTGGTACTGATGGGCCAAATAAACCGTACTTGCAATCTGAGAGATTGGATACTTATAAAAAATACGCCCAAATATTTATAGATAAAGGTCTGGCATATCCTGATCCTTATACCGAAGAGCAAGTTGAGGAATTTAGAAAAAAAGCAGAAGAAGAAAAGAGACCATTTTTATACAGAGATCATCGTCCAGAAGTTTTTGAGACTTGGGATGGCACCAAACCACTTCGATTCAAGATTCCAGAAATCAAAACTTATCATTGGCATGATGTTGTTTTCGGTGACTTATCAGCAGGCCCGGAGGCACTGGATGATTTTATAATGATTAAAAGTGACGGTTATCCTACTTACAATTTTGCACATATTGTAGATGATACTGAGATGGGTATTACTCTTGTGATGCGAGGACAAGAATACATTTCATCTACCCCTAAATATTTAGCTATGTACGAAGCACTTGGTATAAAACCACCCGTGTACGCTTGTTTGCCTCATGTATTAGCACCAGGGGGGCAGAAAAAATTAGGTAAAAGAGATGGTGCAAAGGATGTGTTGGATTACCGAAATGAGGGATATTTACCAGAAACCATGATTAACTTCTTGTCTTTTTTGGGATGGAATCCAGGTGGAGAAAAAGAAATATTTACTCGAGAGGAGTTAATAAATATTTTTGAAATAGACCGTATTCAAAAATCTGGTGCCCAGATGAATTTAGAAAAACTCGATTGGATGAACAAGGAGCACATGAAGTTATTACCAAAAGAAGAAGTTGAAAAAAATATTTTAGAAAGACTTCCAGATGATTTTAAAAACCCAAAGATTGTTCCTATGATTTTTGAACGCATTGTAAAGTGGAGTGATGTTGAGACCATGCTTTCTTCTGGTGAGTTAAATTATTTCGTAAATACTCCAGAGTATCTAAAAGAAAAGTTAAACTACAAAGACACAACAGTAGAAAAAACTTCTGAAAATTTAAATTTAATTATCGGTGCTTTAGAATCCATCGAAGAAGCAGATTTCAATCTAGAAAATATTAAAACTGCAGTTATGTCTATAGCAGACCAGGCTGAAAGCAGGGGAGCAGTGCTTCACCCGATGCGCTATGCACTGACTGGACTCGATAAATCCCCAGACCCTTTTACCGTGGCTTCGATTTTAGGAAAAAATGAAACAATCAACAGATTACAAAAAGCTGTCAGTTTTTAAGCTCATAGTATTTTTTGCGTTATTGGTATTACCAATGCTTTTTTTGCATGCCCAAACTGCGGATGAGCTAAAAAATAAAATTGACCAAAAAAGTTCAGAAATAGAAAAATTAGAAAAAGACATAGCTTCTTTTCAATCCCAGCTTAATACTTTAGGTAAACAAAAAAGTACCCTAGCTGGTTCGATCAAAGAACTTGACCTAACAAAGAAGAAATTAAATGCAGATATTTCTGTAACGCAAAATAAAATTGATAAAAAGAATTTAGAAATCCAAGGATTAAGTTCTGATATCTCTGTTCACGAAACAAATATTGATAATAATAGGGAAGTCATTTCGACTCAATTGCGCTCTATCGATGAATATGAGCGAAGTGGACTGACTGAGACTATTCTTTCTACAGAAAAAGATTTCACAAATATATGGAATGATATCGACAATATGTTGAGCCTCCGTGAACAAATTACTGACCATATCGCCGATTTAAAGAAATCAAAAGGGGAGTTAGAGGATACTAGGGAAGTCTCAATTGAAGCGAAAAATGAGTTAACAGCTCTAAGGAGTAAACTTTCTGACCAGAAAAAAATTATCGAACAAAATACTGCGGAAAAAAATAAATTATTAAAACAAACTCAAAATAGCGAATCTACATATCAAAAGCTTTTAGTTGATCAAACCGCTAAAAAGAATGCACTTGAAAAAGAACTCCGTGACTACGAGTCTCAACTAAAATATATTTTGGATCCAAAGACTTTGCCTGGTGGCGGAGTTTTGGCTTGGCCGCTAGATAGTGTGTTTGTGACTCAGATGTTTGGTAAAACTGTCGACGCCAAGCGTTTATACGCTTCAGGTTCACACAGTGGAGTAGACTTCAGAGCCTCTGTAGGGACTCCAGTCAAAGCTATGGCCGATGGAGTGGTCACAGGTACCGGTAATACTGATCTGACTTGTGCTGGGGCTTCTTTTGGCCAATGGGTTCTTATTGACTACGGAGATGGCTTGGCTAGTACATTTGGACATTTATCACTCATAAAGGTCTCCAAGGGTCAAAGGGTCAGCCGTGGCGAAGTCGTGGCTTATAGTGGTAGTACTGGCCATGTGACTGGCCCGCACCTCCATGTGACCATATACGCTGCGGACGCGGTCAAAGTGGACACTATACCTAGTAAATCTTGCCCTGGAAAGAACCTGACTCAACCATTTGCGGCCGTGAACGCTTATCTAGACCCGATGACATATTTACCTCCGTACAAGATATAATTTTGTTATAATATATTTATGAAAAATAATTTAAAAAATCTACAAGGTGGTTTTATCGGGACAATCGTCCTAATCGTGGTGATACTTTTAATCATGAACTATTTTGGTATTACTCTAAGTGGAATCTGGAACTGGCTTTGGAATCTAATCGTAAGTGTATTCTAAGCCATACAGGAAGTCAGGAAGCCTCGGTCACGCGGGGCTTTTTTGTTACCTGTGCCTGGCACCAAACATATATTGTGCGACACGGTGCTATAAAATAGATATATGGAATAAGAACTAAAAAAGCCCTTCCCCTTCATCTTGGGTTTGAATTATTGTTTGCAAGTGCTAGATAGTTCGTAACCAGCTTTTTCTGCTTCTTCTTTAGACGCGAACCAGATTTTATTTTCTTCTTTCAAAGTTTTACCACCAGTGCATCCTATTGAGTAATACTTACTTCCCCTACTCGAGCCAAAGTAGTTTTTAGGGGTCTTGATCACACTTGGCTTACTTCTAGGTTTTGAGGTGGTTACGATAGGATTCGTAGGGTTTTTTACGGTCTCTATGGAAGCTGGTGCTAAAGCAGACTCTACATTGGCTAGATTGTACTCAGTGACTGTTATCCCGGGCTCAGAGACCCCATTTGAGAGCCTCCCTAGGCCAAATGACCCCAAACCCACCAAGATAATGATAGATATGCTTAAGACATCCTTACCGAGGTTGCTTTCAGTGAATTGCTTGATTTTTTCCATAGAGTTATATATACTAGTCATCTAGCAACTTTATATACAAATTTTAGCATTTAAACCTAAGAAAACAATATGGCACATAGGAAAGCCGGCGGTACCGCCAAAAACTTAAGAGACTCTAACCCAAAGTACCTCGGTACCAAGCTTGCTGACGGCCAAAAGGCTCAATCTGGGTCAGTTATCGTACGACAGCGCGGCACCAAGATCATCGCTGGTAAAAATGTAAGTACTGGTAAAGATCACACTCTATTTGCCCTCAAACCAGGAACTGTTAAATTCGGCTCAAAAAGAAAAATTTCTTTCAACGGTAAGACAAAGGTTATGAAAGTGGTAAATGTAATCTAATAAATAAAAATAAAAAAAATCCCCTAATTCAGGGGATTTTTTTTATTGCCTAAATGCTTTTCACAATAAGCTTGAAGAAAGATTCCTGACCTTTGATCTTTATCGGGATATCAAACTCCCCGACCTCCTTGATTGGTTTTGGTAGATCTATATATTCTTCACCTATCTCTGCTGTATGCATTTTAGAAAGTGCTCCTACGATTTCTTTTTTCTGAATAGATTTGAATAGATGCCCCTTGTCGTTGGCTTTACTTTCGATAGTTACACTTTTGCCCTTAAGTTCCTCTAGATTTTTCATAAGTAAATCCATCTGAACTTCCCGCTCTACTACTATTTCTTTTTGTTTTTGAGTGAGTTTAGTCACTGCCGCAGTAGTAGCTGCTTCAGCTAGTTTTTTAGGGAACAAAAAGTTAATTGCGTATCCGTCATTAACCTCCTTTATTTCGTCTTTTTTACCGACTCGCGGTACGGTTTGTAAGAAAATTACTTTCATTTGTTTTATCGATTATTTTATACCAGGCCAGTTTTTTAGAAGTTCGACAGCCTTATCCATCTGGACATCCTTAGCTTTCGCTATATCATCTTTAGTAAATTTAACCACATAGTCCGGAGTCAGACCCTTGAGAGATATCGAAGTACCGAGTGGAGTCAACCATTTAGCTACAGTTACTTTAAAAAGAGTTGTAGGAGTCACTTTGACTACTTCTTGAACGGAACCCTTACCATAACTCTGATCACCTACTAAAATAGCTCGTTTGTGGTCTTTAAGAGCACCTGCCAATATTTCAGAAGCGGAAGCCGAGCCTTCATCAATCAATACCACCATGTGGAGTTTGTCTCCAAAAGGATTGTAACCTGCACTACGGTAGGTCTTTTTTTCTTTTTCACTGCTGTAGTCTTCGATCGCTACAGTTTTTCCTCCAGGCAAAAACCATGATGCCATATCTACCGCTGCGGCCAAGTATCCTCCTGGATTACCTCGTAGATCTAGCACTAGATCATTGCTCTTAGAAGCAGTGAATTTTTTCATCGCGTTTTTAAATAATGTTGCAGAGTTTGCAGAAAAATTATACAAGCTAACTACAAATATTCCATCGTCTCGAAGCTTGTAATCCAATGTTGGGATATTGATCGTATCGCGAACTATTTTTATATCTACCGCTGTCTTCTCCCCTTTGTGAACTAGATTTACAGTTACAGTACTTCCCTTTTCTCCACGAATTAATTTAATAGCTTCGTCCATGGTGAGCCCCGCAGTACTCTTGTCATCTATTTTTAGAATTATGTCTCCAGAACGAACCCCAGCTTTGTCTGCTGGAGTATCCACTAGAGGTGAAATAACAGTCAAAGCACCATTTTTCATACCTATTTCGACTCCAATACCGATAAAGTTACCAGCTATCTCTTCTTCAAAAGATTTTGCTTGATCTGGTTCAAAGAATTGACTGTAAGGGTCTTCCAGAGATGCTACGAGTCCTTCGATGGCTCCGTAAATGCGCTTCTCTGAATCAACTTTATCAGCACCAGGAAATTTTTGATCGATAGTATTCCAGACTTTCCAAAATGGAGCAAAGTCGGCTTGGTTTTCAGAACCTGTATCTTTACCCAAGAAAGCAGAAAGTTTTTCGGAGCTTAGTTGTTTATTAAAACCTAGAAAAAAGCCGGCACTAAAAATTACAAGCACAAATAAAACGCCCGTGGTTATTTTGATGGTGTTGTTCTTGTTCCAATTCATCCTATAATTCGTTTTCGCTAAAGTTTAAATTTTCAGAGAAGTTCTCAAAAATTTTCTCTCCACCATTCTCAGCCTTTGATTCTCTGTAAAGTAAAAAACTAAAATAAACCAAACCAAGCCCAGTCACTACAAATAGTAGACTCTTAAAGAAATAAGGAAAACCGAGGTATGGTAGAATTGCTACCCAAATACCCAAACCCAACATGATGCGTGCTTTATTCATATTTCTAATTATACAAACTAGAGGGCTTGTATGCAATTGTTGACTAAGAGGCTAGAAATGAGGTATTCGAATCATCTCCCGGCACCAAGGTCTCGACAGCGAGTACTCGAACATTTACATAAAGGAGAAGCACGATGACTGCCATCAAGGCTAATCCTCGAGCCATAACTTTTGGATGCCGGATCTCAGATCGGATAAACATGACGATAAGCATAGCCAAAGTAATGAGTGTTCCTAAAGCACCATAGAATAATGCTACAGATTGTGAAGGAGAAGTCAGTGCTCGATCCACAAAAGATTTTACACTTTGGGCAAAAGTTTTAGATGATGTAGCGAATACAGTTTCTTCACCCAGCACAGTAGTAGGATTGTTAACCGCAAGTGTGGTATTTACTGGAGTCGTCTCTACTGGTTTAGGAGTTTCTGTTTTTGCAGGAGTTTCTTTTGGAGCTACAGGTTTTATGGTTGTCGGTTTTACTGCTGGTTTAATTGGACTTGTTTTTGGAGCTGGAGTTTTAGCGACTTCATTTTCTATCGGAGCAGAAACTACAGGTGATAAATAAGGTTTACCGAAAAATTGCGCGACAAAAATAGTACTCTTGCCTTGGTAGGTACCACGAGCCACCCCGATACCAATCTCGGTATATTCTTTTTTGATTATGTTAGCTTTATGAGTCGGTGAATTCATCCAGGCTTGATCCACATCCTCTGAATCATAAAAATTTACTGCTAGGTTTTCCCCTGCTGAAGAATATTTGTACCCAACTTGCTCTAACCAATACCAAGGAGTTCGTCCCTCAGGGCTAGTGTGAGCAAAATATCCTTTCTCAGCCATATCGAGTGCTTTTAGTTCAGCTGCTTGAGTCAGTAAATCACTTACCTTAAGTTCCGGTGCATCATAAGCCTCGCGCTCTTGGTTAGTGAGTTGTGTTAGTACGCCCGGCAAAACTGCAGCCAGAAATTTGGTTTTATCAAACACTAAAAAGATTTGGGCCAAGAACCCCACCTCTACCATTATGATCAGGAGAAACAAAAAAAGCATAGACTCATGTCGCAAGAAATGCGGCTGATGATTGTTGTGCTCGTGCGGTATGAAATATTTTTTAAACCACTTCAATACTTTTTTCATGTTATCTGTATATTATACACCTTTTTACTCCTAAAGTCAATAGACGCTATCCCCCCTTTGCCTTTATATTTTACGCTATTTAAAAATAAAAAAACAGGGCCGGAGCCCCGTCTTTACAGAAATCTGTTGATTATTTTAGTTTCAAACTCATGGATGTTTATATCCATTTTTCTCATACCGTAAGCAAAGTTGATGGCTTCGAGTGGCCACCTCTTCACCTCTTCCATGCTTTTAAGTGGATTCTGGTAAATCTCCTTAGAACCTTCTGATACAAAAACCTCACCTTCTTGGAGTTCACGCAAAGATTTAACAAACTTCTCTTGGGTAGTGCGAATAAAGTACTCTGGAGAGACATGCTCTTCACGCACTTGATTAAATTCATCAAGCAACCCCATAGAAGCCCAGACCCAGTAAAATGGCCCTTGGCCTAAGTGCCCTAGATCAGCATCTTGAATGATGCATTTCAAAGGATCTTGTCTCATTTGAGGAGTTCTAGCCGATGGATAAGCTGTAGCTTTTATGTACTTTATCAGCTGAAGTAAAACTCCTTCGTGATTGAGAGATATACATCTCGTATCAGATTCGTCGATTACTCTTTTTGCAACTTCAAAGGATTTTATTTCAGGAAAAGGTTTTTCTGAAAGTCTGTATCCTGAGTCGTGAAATAATCCGACAGTCCCAACAAGGTTAACTTCGGCCTTACGCCTGTGTTCTGCTTTGGCAAGCCTGATAGCTTGAGCTGACACCCCCAACCCGTGATCAAAGTTGTGGTACGGATTTGCTACTGAAACGCCAGCAGCTTTCTCAATAGTTTGTATCGTGATATCAGAATTATTGATAATGTAATCAATCTTCCTCATATCTTCCTTGACTCGAAAAAAGTTCCCAGTATTCATAACGAGGTGGTTTTTAATGAAATTATTCCTTATTACTTTAGTACAAATTACTTACTTTGTCAATTACCCATAATGTACCTGTAATGACCCAACAGTGTGTCTCATAATGGCAGCGGCCGCTGTTATTATGAGACAAGGAAAAAAGATGAAGTGAGAAAAAAATAACCCTCGAGCGAAGGTTATTTTTAGAGATTATTTTATAGAAGTGATTTTTACTTTAAAGAATGGTTGTCGGTGACCATTTCGTTTTAGGTAGCGAGATTTCTGTTTGTATTTCATAACCAAAAGCTTTCGTCCGCGGCCGATTTCAACGATTTCACCAGCTACTTTCGCTCCTGCTATAAAAGGAGTACCGATAGTAGTATCTTTACCATTATCAACCAAGAGAACTTCATCAAAAGTGAGCTTGTCCCCTTTTGCGTATTCACCCTTTATTTTTTCAATAGAAACAGTATCTCCTTCAGAGACTTTATACTGCTTTCCGCCTGTTTTTATGACTGCAAATTCCATGGGTCTTATATTATATGATTCCGGGCAAAAAGGCAAGGGGCAATATTTATGAGGCTTTATCCCTTGTTCTACTACCCCTATTTGCTATAATCTAGGATATGCAAACAAAAATGATTGAGAGGTATTTCTTTTTTGGCCTCCTTTTGGCTACTTTTATTTTCACTTTTATGATTTTCAAGCCTTTCTGGGTAGTACTGCTCTTGGGAATATCCTTCTCAATAGTTCTCTACCCACTATTTCGCTGGTTCACTAAATATCACGCTCCTAGGTGGTTAGCCAGTATTTTGACTGTAATCATCTTCACTATTATCGTTCTAGGACCCATATCTGGTATCGGAATTTTAGTGTTCAAACAAAGTCAAAATGTGTATCAAGAAGTTATCGAAGGTCACAATATCTCCCCTTACATAAACTCCGTAGACAAGAGCGTACAACGAATACTTCCAGAAGGATTTACCTTTAATGTCAAAGACAAACTTTCAGCACTAGCTTTCTCTATATCTTCAAATATTGGTAGAATTTTTAGCGCCACACTCTCAACATTTCTCGCTTTCGTTTTAATGCTTCTATCAATTTTCTACTTCTTAAAAGACGGTGCCAGCTGGAGAAATTATTTAGTAAACTTAAGTCCTCTTTCTGACGCTGATGACAAAAAGATAATCAGTCGCCTCATCCTTGCTATCAATGGTGTCGTCAAAGGCTATCTCTTGATCGGTATCGTACAAGGAACCTTGATGGGTATCGGCCTCTCGATCTTTGGAGTACCGAATGCTGCACTTTGGGGTGTGGTGGCAGCTATCGCGTCACTCGTCCCAATGATCGGTACAAGTTTTGTTTCCGTACCAGCAATAATCTTTCTTCTCATCTCTGGAAATACACCTGCGGCTATCGGACTTTTGATTTGGGCAGTAATAGTCGTCGGCTTAGTTGATAATCTCTTAAACCCAATCGTTATCGGAGGTAAAATAAATGTGCCTCCACTCCTTATTCTCTTTGCGGTTTTGGGCGGTATATCGCTCCTAGGACCTATCGGTATTTTGGTTGGACCTCTGACTATAAGTCTACTTTACGCACTAATTTCAATTTACAAAAACGAGTTTCGATCTGATGTGCCACTAGCAGAATAAAATTTATGTCTCTTCGTTTTTACAACACTCTAACTCGTCAAAAAGAAGAATTTATACCAATTAACGCAAGCGAAGTTGGCATGTATACTTGCGGGCCAACTGTTTACAACTATGCCCACATTGGTAATCTCCGTTCATATGTTTTTGCAGATACATTAAGACGAACTTTGTTGTATTTAGGATATCCTGTAAATCAAGTTATGAATATCACTGATATCGGACACTTGGCGAGTGACGCAGACTCTGGAGACGACAAGATGACTAAAGGACTCTTGCGTGAAGGAAAAGAACTTAACCTTAAAAACATGCGTGAGCTCGCAGAATTTTATGCAGAAAAGTTTCGAGAAGATCTACGGCATTTAAATATTCTCCCGCCTGATACCATGTGCTTTGCTAGTGACCATATACCTGAAAATATCGAACTGATCGAAAAATTAGAAAAAAATGGACTTACCTACAATATAAGTGATGGTATCTACTTTGACACAAAAAAATTTCCTTCGTATGGAGTTCTCTGGGGTGGTAAACGAACTACTGATGAAGAATATCGACGAGTGAACCAAGACAGTGAGAAGAAGAACGCCGAAGACTTTGCACTTTGGAAGTTCAATGATTCGCTAGGATTCCCCTCCCCATGGGGTCAAGGTTTCCCTGGCTGGCACATCGAGTGTTCAGCTATGAGTATGAAGTTCCTAGGAGAACAATTTGATATCCATACTGGTGGCATAGACCATATCTCTATTCACCATACTAACGAAATCGCTCAATCCGAAGGTGCTACTGGCAAAATTCCGTTTGTAAAATATTGGATGCATCACGAGTTTGTAGATACTGGTGGTGAAAAGATGGCTAAATCTGCCGATAATTTTTTAAAATTAAATACACTGATTGAAAAAGATATTGACCCGATCACCTACCGATTTTGGCTTTTAATGGCGAGCTACCATACTAAGGTAAACTTTAGTTGGGATGCTCTGACAGCTTCCGAAGTTGCCCTGAATCGTTTGCGAAGACTTTTTATAAATCTCGGAGATGAAGTGGGTGTTGTAAATGAAGAATACAAAAATAAATTTATTACTCACCTTTCAGATGATTTAGATACACCAAAAGTCCTAGTAGTGCTATGGGATTTGATCGCTAATGAAAATATCTCTAAAGCTGACCGAAAAGCTACTATTTTAGATTTTGATAAAGTTCTCGGCCTTGGATTTGCAGACCTAAAAGAAGAAGCTATTACAGATGATATTCAAAAACTAGTCGACGCCCGCTATGTAGCTCGAACCATGAAAGATTTCAAACTCTCCGATGAACTCCGCGACAAAATCGCCACCTTGGGCTACGAGGTAAAGGATACAGATGAGGGACAGAAAGTTTTCAAACTATAGCAACTTCACAATATCGTGATAAGTCACCACTAACATAAGTATAATTAGTAGCACGAAGCCAATCGAGTTTGCAGTATTAGCTACTTTTGGGCTGATCCGAGAACCTTTTATTTTTTCTATGAGAAGGAAAAGAAGTCTACCACCATCGAGTGCTGGAAATGGGATGAGGTTAATTATCGCTAAGTTGATTGAAATCAAAGCTGCAAAAGACATTAAATATACGAAACCAAACGAAGCAGCATCACCGACGATACCAACTATACCGACAGGGCCGGTGACAGCAGCAAAGCTTCCGGTGCCTCGGATACCATCCGCAACGAGGTTATAGAGACCCAGAGCAGTTCCTTTAGTGACAGACAGGGTTAGGCTCATTCCCTCACCTAAAGCTTTAAAGAACGGCAATTTAAGGGTACCAATCTGATCCATACCTATGCCTATGGTTGGAGCTCCAACATCGTTTTTTGTAGGCGTAAGTGAAGTCGTATGCAGTTCATTTTCTTTACCACGAAGATATGTGAAAGTTAAACTCTCACTACCATTTTTAGTTACAAATTCTTGGAGAGCTTCTGGGGTGATATTTGGAGCCGAGATATAATTATTCCCGCTTTCCAAGTACACGATCTTGTCTTTCGGCATGAGCCCTGCAGCTGATGCTGGTGAGTCCTTGGTTACTGAAAGAAGTATCAAATTTACATCTTGTACATTAGCGCCGTCAGGGATATTTTTCATCGAAGTTGGCATCCCCGAAATAAAACCTATAGAAAAAAGTACCCAAGCTAAAACAAAATTCATAAATACACCAGCAAAGAGCACTATAGCTTGCTGCCATCGTGGCTTACTTATAAAACTTCGATTTGCTTCAGGTCCGGAAATACTAGCTTCATCTGGATTCTCACCAAATATTTTAACAAAACCACCAAAAGGTAACGCGTTGATAGTGTACTCAGTCTCACCGTATTTTTTACCAAATAGCTTTGGTGGAAAACCAAAACCAAACTCTTCAACCTTGATTCCAAATTTCTTAGCTGAAAAAAAATGTCCCCATTCATGAACTAAAACTAAAACTAGTAAAATTATAAGAAATATGATTACGCTCATTTATTTTTATCCCAAAACTTCGCTTTCTTTTTTAGAAAAGATAGCTTCTAAGTTTTTATTAGCTTCATCGACATGTTTCTGTAGTTCTTCTTTAGCTCGAAATTTTTCATCTTCAGTTAAGATTCCTTCCTTTTCTTTTGCTTGAACATCATCCCAAGTATTTTCACGCTCCTTGCGTACAGCGATACGAGCGTCTTCCATTTTTTGTTTTAAAACTTTAACTAAAGTCTGCCTGGTTTCTGTGGTCAGTTGAGGAAAAATAACTCGGATACCAGATTCATCAGTGGCTAAAGACAGTCCCAAGTTTGCTCCCTGGATAGCCTTTTCAATACCTTTAATCTGAGTTTTATCCCAAGGTGCAATCCTTAAAGTCTTTGGGTCTTCGATCCCGATAGAGGCTACATTCTTTAAATCAGTAAAAGATCCATAAGATTCAACTGAAATACCATCGAGAACCATAGGTGAAGCTCGGCCGATGTTGAGGCTACCATATTCTTTGGTTAAAAAATCTTCTACTTTTTTTAGTTCGGTCTTAAACTCCGCAAAATTGTATTGCATATTGGTATTACTATAACATAATTTTTAATAAACCTAAATTTTCTCTGGTATCGATAAGGCCAACGACTCAAGTAAGGTCTTGGCTGAAGATCCGGGCTGACGCAGATACACTCGAACTTTAAACAAATGATCTAAAAATTCTAAGTTTTGCTGTGCTTTTCCACTAACAAAAAACTTTTCGTGAAGTTCGTGCTCAAGAGCATTCAAAAAAGTTTGAGCCTTAGCACTCTTGGTGCCCACAGAGACAGTTCCAGCTTCCTCCACATCTTCTTCGTCCTCAACTTCAGCTTCAGATAAAAGTTCTTGAATAAAAGAGATTCTCTCAGTACGGTTCATTGCCAAGAATTTTTTTGCTTTTTGAAATTCCTCTTTATTATTTTCACCGCCCTTAATGGTATAAAACCTAGAAACAAAAGTTGCTAAAAGCGCATTAGTATCTGGAATTACAATAAAAAAATGAGTGTCTAAAATAGGTTCTTCGAAAAGTTTAAGTAAGGTATTTTGAGCTTCAGCAAGTATGGAGTCCGCCGAAATTAAAAATACTTTTTTACTACCAGTTATACTTTTTTTATCACTAAAAGACCGGAGGTATGAAGCATCGGCCATTTTAAGAGATCCATAAGAGAGTTCGTAAAAATCTGGGTTACTTTCCTTTTGTATTCCTAAGGTTTCTAAATGGCTAACTACCGCCGGCAGAATATTTTCTTTACTGCCTTCGATAAGATAAGCGTGATGCAAATTTTCTTTTTGTAAATGAAAAGATAAATCCATTTTACTTCTTACTTAGGACTGTTTTCTTGTACATATCCAAATGTTCGAGTACGATACCAGTACCTTTGGCAACACAGTACAGAGAATCATCCGCGAGGGTTGCTTTGACTCCAGTTTTTCGGTATACCAAGTCAGCTAGATTACGAAGCTGTGACGAACCTCCAGTCATGATGATGCCGTGGTCGATGATATCTGACGCCAGCTCTGGTGGAGTTTCAGCGAGCACAGTCTTGATAGC
>CAZAFG010000001.1:24803-63129 GCA_964484865.1 uncultured Candidatus Saccharibacteria bacterium
GTTTTAGCTCTGCATCAATAGCTTTGACAATCTCGTTAGTGCCAACCTGGGCAGAGCGAGGTAGACCTTGGATAAAATCACGCCCCTTGATGGTGACCCTTAGTTCTTCTTCGAGTGGTACTGCCGCACCAATTTTTATTTTTACTTCTTCAGCAGTACGCTCACCTATCGCAAGGTTGAAAGTTTTTTTAATGTAGTCCGCGATAGCAGCATCTATTTTATTACCGGCACACTTTACTGAAGTTGAAGAGACGATACCGCCGAGTGAAATAACCGCGACATCGGTAGTGCCTCCACCTATGTCCACCACCATATAGCCTTTAGATTCGTGAATCGGAATACCTGCACCGAGGGCAGCCAAGATAGGTTCTTTCACTACATATGCATTCTTAGCTCCAGCACGAATCGCAGCTTCAACCACAGCTCTCCGTTGAGTCGAAGTCACTCCTGCAGGCACCGACACCATGACATCGGGCTTGAAGAAATTCCACTTACCCATGGCTTTATTGATAAAGTATCGGAGCATAGCTTCAGTCACTCTATAATCCGCAATCACACCATCTTTCATCGGAGAATAAGTGATTATAAATTCTGGAGTTTTGCCAATCATATTTTTAGCTTCAAGGCCGATGGCCAGGATTTTGTTATCCTGTTCAGAAACGGCCACCACTGAAGGCTCGTTTAAAACGATACCTCGGCCAGGCAAGAAAACCAGAGTATTTGCAGTACCTAAGTCGATACCCAATTTCTTTGAGAATATTCCCATATGCCCCAACTATATCACATTGTGCTAGAATAAAAAACATGAAGATTTTGACCGTTATTCCTTTTGAAAAAAGGCCATTTGGCGAGAATTTGACCTATTTTTCGGCCAAGGACATTGCCTTAGGCTCAATCGTAAATGTAACTTTGCGAGGACGAGTTCTACTAGCACTCGTGGTGGGAACAGAGGATGCGGCTAGCGCCAAGGGCGAACTGAAAGAACTCGACTTTAACTTAAAAAAGATTCTGGAAGTGAAAGAAAATTCTATATTTCAAGGTACATACCTAGATGCCATCCTCCAAACTAGTGATTACTTTGCTGCTAGAAAAAATGACGCGGTTTCTGCTTTGATTCCGACAATTTTAAAAGAAGAACACGACAAAATAGCAAAATGGATCCCAGAGAAAGTTGAAGCTGTTCTAAGCTCAAAACGCATTTCAGATATTCGCACCGAAAAACTTTTACTTCAAAATAGTTTTGAAGACAGAATTTCTTTTTATAAAACTTTAATCAGAGGTTCCTTCGCAGAAAAAAAATCCATCTTTATCATTTTGCCTACCGAGGCAGAAGTCAGGAATTTTGAGACTCTCCTTTCCAAGGGTATTGAACAATTTACTTTTTCTTTTTATGGTGGGTTAACCTCAAAAAAATCCTTAGATAAAATAAAAAATATGCTGGCCTTAGAACACCCAGTTCTCCTAGTGGGCACTCCGCAATACCTTTCCCTACCCCGACTAGATCTAAAAACTATCATTCTAGAAAGCGAACGATCAAGCGCTTACAAAATGCAATTCACTCCTTTTTTCGATCTTCGGATATTTGTCGAAGTCTTTGCATCACTCCTAGGAACTCGGTTGATCTTGGCTGATACATTGCTCCGCTTTGAGACTTATGCCCGCAAAGAACTAGATGACTTGGGAGATATTTCACCACTCTCTTTTAGAAGCAACTTCGAAGGTGAGATCGAGATGATAGAAAGAGAAACAGAGAGAAATAAGAGAAGTTTCTCTGTGCTCACTGAAAGCAACATCCAAAGTATCAAGGAAGTGCTCGATAAAAAAGAAAATATATTTGTATTTGCTCTTCGTAAGGGGCTAGCGACTTATACAGTCTGTCGCGACTGCAACGACATCGTACTGTGTGACACTTGCAACGCTCCTGTAGTCTTGTACCTATCTCGAGATGGTAAAAAAAGAATCTTCAGCTGTAACCGTTGCCAAACCCAGAAAGATCCGGATACTCGTTGTGCTCTCTGTGGTAGTTGGAACCTACTACCTTTGGGTATAGGGACCGATACAGTCGAACAAGAATTGCGAGCTCACTTTCCAAAAACAAAAATCTGGAAGCTAGATAAAACTTCAGTCAAAAATGCCAAGGAAGCTATGGCCTTGGTAGAAGAGTTTGAAGAAGGAAAAGGTGGTATTCTCCTAGGCACTCAACTATCTTTGTTTTACCTACGCAAAAAGGTACCAGTGTCCTTGATCGCATCCTTCGACACTCTCTGGAGTATTCCAAACTTCTTGATGGGCGAAAAAATAATAGAATTACTGTATCTCTTCATGGCTAAAACTGAAAAGAAGTTGATGATAATTTCTAAAAATATTGACGATCCTGCCCTACGCGCAATAAAAAATGAAAATTTACTTTCGTATGTTAGGAGCGAACTCTCTGATCGAAAAACTCTAGGCTACCCACCTTACGAGCGCTTTATCAAAGTAACTCACACCGGAACCAAAGACGAAGCCCTTGAAGTAAAAAATTATCTACGGGAACTTTTTGCAAACCAAGAAGTAGATATATTTGGCGGCAATAGCGCTACTCATAAAGACAAGTACACTATGAACGCCTTAGTGAAACTTGACCGTAAAGACTGGTCACTCCCATCTCTATCTCTAGGAGGGCGTATCGATAAAGAAGTTATGGAAAAAGTCAGAAGTCTGCCAAAAACATTTGAAGTCAACATAGACCCCGAAAATTTACTATAGTATAATATGTCCATATAAGTAATAAATGTTAGTATTTAATTTTATGGACAATACCCAAGGTGTTCCTACAGAATCTAGTAATAGAAAAGTTATCAGAGTATCTCGAAAAAAATTAACAATCTGGATTGTGGTTCTAATCGTGGTTGCTTTTCTTGCTTACGCAGGATTTAAAATCCTAACACAAACCTTTGGAACTAACAGCGACAGATACTCGCAAGGTTCAGTTCAAATACCGTGTATCCCTGGAGCCGGAGTGGATTGTGGTGGAGGTTCTAGCAAAAATTATAGTAACTCTGCAAATACTGGCCGAAGTAGCGTAGATGACACTCGAGAATTCATGAAAGTTGGCTACCGTGCTGATCTTAAAACTAGAAAAGTAGAAGAAGTAATGCATGATGTTAAGAGTGAAATAGAGCTAGCAGAAGGACGAATCGATAACTTAAACGAATCCACCAAGTATAGTCAGGTGACTTTCGTAATTCCAAAATCAAATTTTGAAACTTTTAAAGAAGAGATAGAGGCGCTGACTCACAAGAAACTCTATACCCACACTACTACTTCTCAAAATCTTTTAGATCAAAAACAATCCATCGAAGAGCGTGCAAGTAGTGCTAGTAATACCCTTTCTCAACTACAGGCAAAACAACAGACTCAGACTAACGCTCACAACAAAAAAATAGCCGATCTCCAAATACAACTAAAGGAGACACAGCGAGATCTAGCTACTACTAGAGCAAACTATGCAGCTACTCCGAGCAACGATCTAAAGGCACAAGAAACCATACTCGTAAAAAGCGAAACTTCTATCCAGCAACAAATAGCCTTAGAAAATTCTAACTATGCTTACTTGAATCAAAGTACTCAAAATGAGATTAACTCCGCCAACACTAATCTAGCGAGTATTGGAAAGCAAGATGTCTTATTCACTGATAACATAGAAACCGTAAACGGATTTATAAGTGTAAGCTGGATCAACATCTGGGATCTTTTAAAAGTATTCTCACCAGTACACCCAACTATTGTAATCATCATCCTAGTAATAATACTTTGGCTTTGTATTCGTCGAAAGAACTATGTGCCGAAAGTAGAATTTGTCTAAAATATGACAAGTCTCGCTTTACTTTTCACTCTCGCTTGTATTGGTATTAGTGAGACTATGTACTTGATTCGTAAAAGAATAGCGTCGGAGAAACCTATCTGCCCGATCGGTGGAGGGTGTGAAAAAGTACTCAACAGTAGATATAACAAAATATTTTTTCTACCAAACGATCTTCTGGGATTTATGGCTTATATTGCTATTGCTACCCTATCTGCATTTTTGGTTTTAGAAATAGCTCCTACTCTGCTTTGGCAGATTCTACTCTACCTCTTGGTAGGAGTTGGACTCCTCATGTCAGTACTTTTTACTTACCTTCAATGGAAAGTAATTAAAGCTTGGTGCTTTTGGTGTCTCATGTCTGCTGCTACCATAGGGCTGATGTCGCTTATCTTAATAGTTAATTTATTATAATGAAATTATGAAAGACGCATCTTTTCACACTCTCCGAGTAGGACTCGCAATAACATTCCTTTGGGTGGGAATTCTGATTTTCCAAAGCCCGGAAGCTTGGGGTGGTTACATCCAACCTTGGGCGTATGATTTACTACCTTTAGGTGGTAAAGAAATTATGTTAACCACAGCAGTATTCGATGTGATAGTAGGATTCTTGCTCCTTATTGATTCGTATTTATGGATTGCAACCTTACTCGCTTCGCTTCATTTGATAGTGGTTCTAGTAGTTTCTGGTATAACTGAAGTTACTGTGCGAGACATCGCTATACTGACTGGATCTATCGCTCTCTTTATTGAGTCCATACCTGAGAGTATAGTCAATAGATTTACCAAGAAGCCTACGACACCAATACAGTAAATTCTCCTTTTTGTTTAACTGGATTTTTAGTTAGATAGTCTAGCAAGTTTTTTGCACTGTCAGTCTTGATCTCTTCAAACATTTTAGTAAGTTCACGGGCCAAGCAAACTTTCTTGTCAGGACAAAACTTTTCTAGTGCTTCTAGGGTTTTTAAAATTCTGTGAGGTGACTCATAGAAAACCATTGTTCTCTTGGATTCTGCAATTTCTTTAAACAAAGTTTCTCGCCCCTTCTTGTGTGGTAAAAATCCCAGAAATGTAAACTCATGAGTAGGTAGTCCAGAAGCTGAAAGCGCAGTGATGAGAGCTGTGGCCCCAGGAATAGGTACGACGGTGACTTCTGGCAATTCTTCTTTTATTTTTGAAATTAACATTGCTCCTGGATCAGATATTCCCGGAGTCCCAGCATCGGACACTAAAGCTAAATTTTTATCCTCCTTCAGGAGCTCAAAAATTTTATCAGTTTTGGCAAGTTTACTCTGAGCGTGGTAGCTCATGGTTGGTTTTTTGATTTGATACTTAGCCAAAATCTTGCCAGTCTCCCGGGTATCTTCGCATAAAATCAAATCGACTTCCTTCAGAGTTTGAAGTGCTCGAAGAGTGATATCTTCCATATTGCCTATCGGGGTAGCCACTACATAAAATTTAGACATAAATATACTCTAGCACCAAATAATAAAATTAGAAATAATAAATCCAGAACACATTTCCAAGTTACCTAACTCTTGCGGCCGGTAGAGTTAGGTAATTTGAATTCTAAACGCAGAGACCAGTCATTCTCAAGCTTGTCTACTATCATATATAAAACTTCCTTACCTAGCTTGAAATCAGCTTTCAAGAGTGCGATTAATTCTTCACAATCATAAGGATACACCCAGAGACTTTGCTGAAGTTTTACAAAACCTATTTCCTTCAAAGTCTTCCTCAAGAGAAAGCGAGTTTTCTTGCGTCGCTCTCTGATATCAAAAGTCACGATTCGCCAACGCCCATCCCACTTTTTCGGCTTTTTTAACTTAAAATTATGTTTCTCTAAAAATCCTAAAGTAGCTTCTCCTTTCTTGGTTAATCGGACAAACTTTTTGTTTTTTAGCTCTATAATTTCAACCAACCCTTTCTCTTCTAGTCGTAAGAGCGAACGGTTGATCGAATACTTTAATTTTTTCTTTCTCTCATCCTTACCTTCAAAGAGTTTAATTATCGAGACGACATTCGGAGCTACTGCAGCCATGCTAAGCATTCCTAATCCAAAAATACTGCGGAGTATTATCTTTTGAATATTTTTCCGTTTGTCTTGGAGTTCAAGTTCTTTCTCTAATTTATTCACATGTCAACCTTAACATATTTTTATCAAATTACCTAACTTTTGCGGCCGGTAGAGTTAGGTAATCTTGTAAGAGTCTAAAAACAAAGCACATTTTGAGATTTTCTATTGTTGGAAAGATTCATGTTGTTTTTAAAATATCCTTATTTTTCCACACCTTTTTCCACTTTAGTTGACTTTTTGTCAACGATATGCTATACTGTATAGGTACCTCGTTTTTTGAAAAAATTGATTTTAAGATCTGAAAAGATTAGTGATTTCAGCTCCCCTACCTTAAGTAAGAAAGTAAGGATTTGAAATAACTAATCTACTCACATCAATAAATCTAAAACATGAAAACGCCAAATGTATTACTGATTATCTCTATCGTTGCATTAGTAACGAGTTGCACAAAGGATGAAATGGTCATGCCACAAGTAGAACTTGCGTCCGCAAGTCCGTTCATCTACTATGGTGATGAAATGCCAGGACAGATATCTTTTGAAATAAAAGGTATCGAAACTATATCTCTCAACAAGAGTGACGCTAGCCACATCAATATCGCTGACAACTCACAAGCCCTGCTTGTTGAACAAGATGAGATACCTGCAACCTACACACTGAGTGCACCGATCCCCGCTGGGTTTGACTCCTTAAGAATTTATGTCGGCAGCAGCCATCATGAGTTTTATGCAACGAAAGTGACAATTAAGATAGGGGAAAAATCCTTTGAAATCACTGACAAAGATCTTAGCGGAACCGTAAGGTTCGTTAAAGATACTTCAGTTACTGACACTTGGAATAACCCAGGAGGTCATTCAGCTGAATTCCCCATCAACATGGATGGAGTGAACCTAGTCGGTGGCAACAATTACTGCAACGGACACTCCTACACGAACTTGAGATTTAGTGGAGGATTATCCCAGCATGCAGGAGAGGTTATCTCCGTAACAGTTACGGGCACCATTACTCAAGATGACGATGTCAATATCGGAGCCTTTGGTGGAGATGCTTCTTTCATTCCCTTAGCAGGCTCTGGGGCTAAAATTGGCTACCATTCCAACTTTGGACAAAAGAATCGTCTACTATACAAGTGGAACAACGAAAAAGATATCGCTACTAAGTAGCTAAAGATGGTGTTCTCATAGTGTGTTCTGACTTAGTTGGGGTCTGGCTTTATCCGGCCCCACTAAGTTCTTAGTTCAAGAATAATTTGTGTTTCGGGATACTCTCCCCCATATTTCGATAAGTCATCCGCATGCATCACCGCTCGGATGGCTTTTTTTATTGCAATTTTGGCAAAGATTGCTCTTTGTCAGAATGAAGATGAGCTAAAATACCGATAGCTATCGCTACAATCAATACATTTTTTATGATGTATTGACCTTCTAAGGTCGGTACCATAAAACCACTCCATGCAATTTGTGGAAGCAAGAATAAAGGCATGATAGTGGTAACTAGATGAAGCACAAGAGCAAATATTGCTAATCGTTCCAGGTGAGGTATTAAAAAAAGTAAGCCTATCAAAACTTCGACGATTCCAAATCCTAGTAAAAATGCATCTGGAGCTATCCAAGGCATAGTTCGTTCGAGAAGTGATATAACCAACGGGCTTGCTGGAGAAAGGGCTAGAACTTTCAACATCCCAAACCAAAAGTAAACGAGAAAAATTGCGAAACGAGAAAAAGGCATTACCCAGTTTCGACATGAGTGGATTATTTTATCGTCGCAAATTAATAATTTTTCGTGAATAGACATGCGAGTATTATATCACTTTATTTTCTATATTTTTTAGTTTTCCACTTATCTGCGATTTTTACTCGAGTAAGTGATCGTTCAAGCTCAGCTTCAAAGTGTTCGAAATCCACAGCTCCTTTATCTTCCATTTGTTTCTTAAGCTCTTCACTTTTAGCACGAGCATTAGCTATGGCGTCGTCTGTAAGATCGGCAACATGCTCAGCAAAGTCTGCAAGTACTGCAACTTCAGTATTGCCATCCACTCCAGTCTTTACTTCTACGAATCCGCCAGAAACAACGAAAGGTACAGATTCACCTCCGGACATGGCCACAATGTCGCCAGACTTAAGCCCAACGATTACTGGAATATGCTCCGGCAAGATAGTTATCTCACCTTCCAAGGTCGGCAAAGTGACTTGGTCTACAATTTCTTCTAGAACAAGTTTCTCTGGAGTTATTATTTTTAAATTTATTTTTTTTGCCATAATTGCAAATTACAACGCGCCCTTCATGTAGAAGTCTTGTTCTGCTTTATCATCATGCTTACCTTCTAAAATTTCTTTGAATGATCGGATAGTTTCAGAAAGTGGAACATATTGTCCTTTTGCTCCAGTAAATTGTTCAGCCACGAAGAAAGGTTGAGAAAGGAATTTCTGGATTTTACGAGCACGCGCTACTAGCTCTTTGTCTGCTTCGGAAAGCTCTTCCATTCCAAGAATTGCAATGATGTCTTGTAGGTCCTTGTAACGCTGTAGAATTCTTTGCACTTCACGAGCAGTATTGTAGTGATCAGCTCCGACGATATTTGGATCAAGAATTGTTGAAGAAGAGTCTAGTGGATCAACAGCAGGATAAATACCGATTTCAGAAAGTGAACGGTTCAAGACCACAGTTGAGTCCAAGTGAGCAAAAGTATTTGCTGGCGCTGGGTCGGTAAGGTCGTCGGCTGGCACATACACGGCTTGCACAGAAGTAACAGAACCTTTATCAGTAGAAGTAATTCTTTCTTGCATCATACCCATTTCTGTTGAAAGAGTCGGTTGGTAACCCACAGCAGAAGGAATACGGCCAAGCAAAGCAGATACTTCAGAACCGGCTTGAGTAAATCGGAAAATGTTGTCTACGAAGAAAAGCACATCCTTACCTTCAGCATCACGAAAGTGTTCTGCCATTGTAAGACCTGAAAGAGCCACACGCATACGAGCACCTGGCGGTTCGTTCATTTGTCCGAAGACCATGGCAACTTTATCAATAACTCCAGAATCTTTCATTTCATGCCACAAGTCATTTCCTTCACGAGTTCGCTCTCCTACTCCTGCGAATACAGAATATCCTCCATGATTAGACGCGATATTGTGAATGAGCTCTTGAATGACCACAGTCTTTCCAACTCCCGCTCCTCCGAATAGACCGACTTTTCCTCCTTTTAGCACAGGACAAATAAGGTCGATAACTTTGATACCAGTTTCAAGAATTTCAACTTTGGTGGATTGCTCAGTAAACTCTGGCGCTTTGCGGTGGATAGGAAGTCGGCTTTTGGCATCCACTGCCTTGCCGTCGTCAATTGCATCTCCAAGAACATTGAAGATTCTTCCGAGTGTTCCCGCACCCACAGGTACAGAGATTGGCGCCCCAGTGTCTGTGACTTCCACTCCGCGAGCAAGTCCGTCTGTAGTGTCCATAGCGATCGCACGGACTACTCCAGAGCCGACATGCTGTTCTACTTCGAGAACAAGAGTTTTATCTCCATTCTTTACATGAAGTGCGTTATAAACCGCTGGAAGAGATCCTTCGAAAGCGACATCTACGACCGGACCGATAATTTTTTTGATTGTACCTGTGTTTTGCATAATAATAATTTTAATTAATAAATTTTAATAATAATTTAAGTTAACGAAACCATTCCAGCCGAAATTTCACTTATCTCCTGCGTAATACCGGCTTGTCGGGCTTTGTTAAATACTAATGTCAGATCATCTATCATTTCTCCTGATGCTTCACTCGCGTTCTTCATGGCCACCATTCTCGCTGACTGCTCTGAGGCATTACTCTCGAGCATCATCTGATATATCTGCATGCGAGTTAGTTTACGAGCGAGACTACCAATGAGAGCACTGACATCTCCTTCAAAAGTATAATCAATTTTTTTAGAAACCTTATCTTGAGCAGTAGTTTCTGTCGGTGTAAGTTCAGCAATTAATTCCTTGATAGCTTCTTTAGATACTGGCAAGATTTGTTTTACATTTGCCTTCTGAGAAAGTGCAGAAACATAATCTGTATAAACTGCGACAACTTTGTCGTAAGTGCCTTTAGTGTATTCATCTGTCAGCAACTTTGCGACTGGTAGAATATCGCGAGTAGAAATATTGTCTGGAAGTTCTAGAAAGCTCGCGATGACATTCTTACCGATTCGGCGCATACCAGCATCGCCTTTTTTTCCGATAGTCAAAACATCAACATTTCCACTTTCGCTCTTCAAAAACTGAAGAGCTTTTTTTATTACTTGTGCATTGTATGCTCCACATAGTCCACGGTTGGAAGTAATCAACACAAGTAAAGTATTCTTTACTTCTCTTTGCACAAAAAGCGGATGAGTTATCTCTTGTGTACTGTTGGCAATAGAAGTCAAAATATCCCAAGAGTATTCGGCATAAACTCGAGAAGCTAAAGTACTAGAAACCGCGCGCTTCATCTTTGATGCAGCTACTAGCTCCATAGCTTTGGTGATCTTCTTGGTGTTCTTCACACTCTTTATTCGGTTTTTAATTGCCTTACTATTTGCCATAAAAACTAATTTTTATTTCACGAAACTTGTCTTAAAGTCTGCAATTGCTTTTTTAAGTTCTTCTTCGCCTTTATCAGTCCACATTTTCTCAGTTGAGATTTCTTTATAGAACGACTTTGCATTTCGCTCAGAATATTCGATAAGCCCCGCTTCAAATTCTTTAATCTTCTCAACCGCGATATCATCCATGTGTCCCTTCACGAGAGCGTAGAGGGAAACTACTTGGTGCTCAGTCTTCATAGGAGAGTATTGAAGCTGTTTTAGGAGCTCTACAGAGCGTTTACCGCGCTCTAGTTGGCGCTTGGTAGCATCATCTAAGTCTGACCCGAACTGTGCGAAAGCTTCGAGTTCTCGGTACTGAGCCATTTCAAGTTTCAAAGGTCCGGCCACTTTTTTCATAGCCTTAATCTGAGCAGATGAACCCACGCGAGACACTGATGAGCCCACATTCACCGCCGGGCGAATACCTTTGTAGAAAAGATCAGTTTCCAAGAAAATTTGTCCGTCTGTGATAGAAATAACATTCGTAGGAATGTATGCAGAGATGTCTCCAGCTTGAGTTTCAATAATTGGAAAAGCAGTGATAGATCCTCCACCGTATTCTTTATTTTTTCGGCAAGCTCTTTCAAGTAATCTGGAGTGCAAGTAGAAAACATCTCCAGGGTAAGCTTCACGACCTGGAGGTCGGCGAAGAAGAAGAGAAATTTCTCGGTATGCCACAGCGTGTTTAGAAAGATCGTCGTAGATTATCAAAACATCTTTACCTTGATCCATGAAGTATTCAGCAATAGATACTCCGGTATACGGCGCGATGTAAGACATAGGTGCTGGTTCAGATGCTCCAGCAGATACGATGACAGTGTAAGCCATGGCACCGCCTGCTTCGAGTCGAGCTTGAATTTTTCGGAGCTTGGAATCTTTCTGTCCGATTGAAACATACACACAGATCATATCTTGACCCTTTTGATTTAAAATAGCATCGATAGCAATAGCAGTCTTTCCAGTCTGACGATCACCGATGATAAGTTCTCGTTGACCACGGCCAACAGGAATAATCGCATCGATAACTTTAATACCGGTTGCAACTGGCTGGTCCACAGATTGACGAGTCACCACTCCAGAGGCTACTCGCTCGATAGGATAAGCCTTATCAGCTTTTATAGCACCCTTGCCATCGATAGGTACGCCGGTCGCACTGACTACCCGCCCTATGATTGCATCGGACACAGGTACTTCCAAAATCTTACCAGTAGATTTCACCTCATCCCCTTCTTTGATTTTAGAAAAGTCTCCAAGAATGATGACACCCACTGCATCTTCTTCAAGGTTTAGAGCAACACCCACTTCTCCGTTGGCGAAAGTCACCATTTCAGATGACTTCACATCAGAAAGTCCTGAAACTTTCGCAATACCGTCAAAAACTTCAAGCACAGAGCCCACTTTTTCTACTTGGACACTAGCATTAAAGTTTTCTATTTCTCTTTTTAAGTTTTCTACTATTGTGTTGCTCATAATTTATACGCTTATTAAATATTCTTGTAATTGGGTGATTTTGTTTTTAAGGGTAAGGTCTATAACTTCATTGTTCACTTCTATTCTCATGCCTCCTAGTAACTTTTCATGATGCTCTTCGATAACTTGTATTTCCTTGGCCTGATACTTGTGAAGTAATTCTTTCTTGATGTCGTGCATAGCGTGATCTCCGATTTTCGTTGCACTTTTGATTTTTACTTTAATTCTTCCTTCAGATTGATCAATGATATCGCCAAGCTCAGTAAGAATATACGGAGATTTCGAGAGTAAGCGCTTGCGAGCCAAGAATTTAGTGGCATCCTTCAAACCTTGAGCAAGCTCAGAACCTGACTTTCCTTGGAGAGTCAGGTAGATTGCAGAAGCTATGTCTTTGTTTGAAATTTTTGCCATCTCTTTATATATTGTTCAATTCTTTCACCACCTTATCCTCATAAGACTTATCTACTGATGATCCTAGGAGTTTCTCGGAAGTTTTCACCACCAAGTCAACGATTTCTTTTTTAGCATCATTCACCATCTTGGTTTTTTCTTGTTCCAAAGTCTTTTTCCCAGCATCAATCATAGCTGTGACTTCATCTTTGGCCTTGGCGAGCATTTCTTCTCGCTTCTTATTAGCTTCTTTTTTACTTTCATCAAAGATGGCGCTGGCTTCTACTCGAGCTTTAGTCAAAGCAGACTCATACTCCGTCTTGGTTGCCTTTAAAAGCTCTTCGTTTGTCTTAGCATTCGTTAACCCACCTTCAATTTCGTCGGTTCTGTCTTTCATAAGCTTGCTCAAAGGTTTAGCAGCTAAAAAATAAAATACAGCAAAAACTATACCGAAGTTTACGGCCTGCGAAAGCATCAGCATCCAATCTATGTGAAATGTTTTTACGAATTCGTCCATAATTTTTATACTTTAAGGACAGTCCTTAAGAGAGTTTCCCAAGGACTGTCCTTGGTAGTTTATTTAATAGAGAATGCGATAACCAAACCGTAAATAGCTACAGCTTCGGCAAAAGCAGAGGCGATAAGCATAGGAACCAAAACCTTTCCAGTAGCTTCAGGATTTCGTCCGATAGCTTCCATGGCTTTCGCACCGATCATACCGATACCAAGACCTGCACCGATTGCTGAAAGACCTATCGCTAGAGCCTTTGCTAGGGGTGCTAAATTTACTACATTCATTACTTCTTCCATAATATTTTTCTTGTCCCGCCGAAGCTTTACGCAAAGGCGGATTGACTAAACTAATAATTTTTCGACTAACTTTATAATAATTTAAACCTTAACCAACTCTTCACCATGACTGTGTTCATGCTCGTCATGCTCACTGTGATCTTGCGATGCGATCGTGAAGTACACAGTTGCAAGAAGTGAAAAGATGAGCGCCTGGATAAGTCCGATAAAAACTTCGAGGAATAGGAATGGTCCAGGGAGAATATACGCAAAGATTGCCGCCATTGAGGCGAGCAAAACTTCTCCTGCAAACACATTTCCGAATAATCGGAATGAGAGAGATGCAATTTTTGCAAATTCTCCGATAAGCTCCAAAATCCCCACAAAGAAGGTTATGGGCGCCACAATCAAAATACTAGGGTCTTTCCTCACTTTAGTGAAGATAGATCCAAGTACACTTACATTAACATATTTATTGAAGGTTTTCCAAGCGCCGATAGCGATAATTCCAAAGATGTTTGAGCCGATAACCATAGCTATGGATAGAGCCAAAGTAGTGTTAATATCCGCAGTTCCTGCTCGAAACAACGGTAAAAACACTTGGTGACCATCTTCTACTGCGTAAAAACCGACAGAACCAACTATCGGGAGTAGTCCCAGCCAGTTGTTGATGAGAATAAAGACAAAAAGTGATAATACTAGCGGAAAAATTTTATTTGTTATCTTTCTGTCGTTGGTAACTTGGTCTACCAAAGAAATTGCACCTCCTAAAAGTAATTCAAAAATATGTTGGATCTTGCCAGGAATTTTTTTAAGACTTAATCGTAGGGCTACGCAAAGAACGATAATGACTAAAACTGCGAGCCAAGAATTTAAAAGTGAATTTGTGATTTGAAATTTGCCGATATGAAAAATCGGCTCGGCGTAGATAGTCACTTCGTGTGCCACCTCCTCGTGAGCTTCTTCAATATTATTTTCTGTATGATTCTCTGTTGCCATAAATTATTTTAATGTCTTTTGATATATTTTAATTTCTCGATAAATTCCGTATATAGAAATCAGAAACGCTGGTATCAGTAAAAGCTTGTTTCCAATCAGCATAGCTATAACCACCGGCCCAGCGATCCACCCTGTGATCTTGGCATAAAACGCCAAAACCGGCCGTAGCCATTTATAATCCTCTCTCTTGACTTGTTTTTTCTCTTCTTCCACAGGTGGGTGAGCGTGGATGGAATCGGACCATCGACCTCTGTCTTATCAGGACAGCGTTCTACCACTGAACTACACGCTCATTTCTAATTCAAAAACTATATCAAAAAAACCTAACATCTGCAAACAAAAAAGCACCTCCTGATTTCTCAAGAAGTGCTTTTTTGTTAGAGCCAGAGAATTAGTATTCTCGGCGACCACCGTATCCACCACCACCGTTTTGTCGTGGAGGACGAGCTTCCATAGGTCGAGCTTCGTTTACAGTCAGCTTTCGGCCATCAAATTCCTTGTCATGGAACATAGAGATAGCACTTTGTGCTTCCTCGTCTGAACTCATTTCAACGAATCCGAAACCTTTTGAGCGACCGGACATCTTGTCCATGATAATCACAGCAGATGTAACATTACCTGCTTGTGCGAAGTGCTCGCGTAGAGCTTCTTCGTTAGTTGAGTAAGGGAGTCCCCCTACATATAGCTTTGTAGCCATACTTTATACTTCTTCCTTTTTTCCTAAAAAGGACAAAAACTTATTATAATGCTCGGACTTCGCGTCTCGAGCGTAGAAACCCTCGTCGTAAGTCTTGTACGAAGCCTAAAGGCTCACATGAAAACTAAACACCTATGGAGAAACTACGCAAAAAGTATAACACACAAGCACCAAAAAGCAACAAATGGTTTTCCATCAGGTGCCTATAAAGCCCATAAATATTATTTCTTCTTCTTTGGTTTCTTAACTTCTTTTCTTCTACTATTGTTTCCTTTTGCCATATATAAATATTATAGCAATAAGCGAGGAGCATAAACAAGCTTGTTTGTTTAATGTCCGAGTACCATTGCTATATGGTAATCCATATAACACGAATTATTTTTCTAAATCAAAAGTCTCATCGATTCGAATTTGGCTTACGAATTCTGGCACATGGGATACCAAGATCATAGCTCCTTCGTACTGATCTAGGGCTTTCGCTATCACTGGCAAATGTCTAAAGTTTATATGGTTTGTCGGCTCGTCTAAGATGAGAAGTCCTGGGCGTTCTAGAACTAATGTCGCAAATGCTACTAATCCCTTTTGCCCTTCTGATAGGCTGCCTATTTTAGTATTGATAACATCTGAAGTGATAAGGAAACTCGCCGCAACAGAGCGCAGATATTCTTCGTCAATCCTGCCAGTGTTCGCGAGTAAAACTTTGCGAAGTGATCCTAGTACTGTATCTTCAAAATCAAGTGTCGAAAAGTCTTGGCGGTAGTAGCCGACTTTTATACCTGGAGCTATCACTGAACCTTTGGCTGTACCTCGAGCTAGAGATTCCAAGAGTGTGGTCTTGCCGATACCGTTTGGACCTGATAGCAATAAATGAGTTTTTTTCTTGAGTGAAATTTCTGCTTTTCTTTCTACAATCTTGTGTGTTTTAGGACTGACCACAGAAAAAGATTTTATATTTACAATTTCACCCTGGAGATCTGGCTGGCATGGAATCACGAAAGGTCGAATCGTTTTGTCCTCTTTGCGCACATCCACCATCTCATCCTCGAGCTCTTCAGCTTTTTCTCGCATTCTACGAGCTACTAATCGCAGTCCTCCACCCTTGTGAGCAAAGACATTGGCTTGGTCTTTCTTGGCCTGGATTTCTTTAGCTAGTTGAGCATTCTTGGCATTCTCTCGCTCCACTCGAGCTGTGATATCTTTCAACACATTCTTGTAGTTACCAGCGTATTGCTCGACTTTCAAAGTATGAATATCTAGATATAGCACACCATCTGAAAAGGCATTTAAAAATTCTGCATCGTGCGAAATAACCATCACAGTTTTTGGATAGTTCACTAAAAAATCTGTCAGGTGAGCGATACCGGCTTTATCCAAATTGTTTGTTGGCTCATCAAGTAGTAATAAATCTGGATCTTGAATCAAAGCTGAAGCGAGCAATATTCGCGCTTGCTGACCGCCAGAGAAAGTTTTCAAAACTCGATCATGAACTTTGTCGTGACCTACCAGATTCACCACCTCCAAGACATCATCAATCTTCGGATCTATATCGTATATTTTTTTGTCAGTAACGGCGAGCATGGCTTTCTCAAAAAATTCTCGCACAGTGAGCTCTAGGTCTGGTCTCGGAATTACTTGTCTAGAAATTGCAATACTCAAATTTTTATCAGTGACGACTGTACCGGATTCTGGCTCGAGCGCTTTGGTGATAAGTCCAAAGATAGTACTTTTACCAGCACCATTTTGTCCCATGATAGTAACCTTGGACCCACGACGCAGAGAAAAAGAAACCTCATCTAAGATAGGCTTGTTGTGTCCGTATTCAAAAGAAACGGATTCAAATCTAAGTATTGTTTCTCCTTTTGCCATAGAATATTTACTTTACATTAATTTTGACTAAATAGAAAGACCATCATCGCTGATGGTCTTTCTCGAAATTATTTAATTAATTTCCATGTCCACTATTGTCGTCATCTTCACTGTCATCATCCTCCTCGTCATCATCGTGCCCATCATTATCATCATCGCTATCCTTGTCATCATTCTTTCCATCATTGTCATCGTCCATATCATCGTCATTGTCTTTACCATCATTGTCAGAATCATGCGGACTAGAATCCTTCCTATCATCTATACCGTCGTCGTCGTCATCGTGGTCTCGTGTATCTCGAATACCATCATTATCGAAATCATCATCATGACTATCATTCACATCTAATATGCCGTCTCCATCATCATCAGTATCGGTCGCATCAGGTATATCATCGTTGTCATGATCTTTTGATTTTCCAGATTCATTCACATCTAAAATTCCATCATTATCATCGTCAGCATCTTCAACATCTAAAATTCCATCATGATCAAAGTCTATAGTAGCCTGAACTACTTTTTGCCTCCACTCACGAACTATATTTGCATTAATTACAAAACTTCCATCTGTTGAAATTACACCTTGTACTCCCACAAAATCTCCATCTTGAAAATCAGCAATAACATTGCCTACGCTCATCAGTTTTGTAGCTGTTGATATATTTACTTCCCAGCTACCACCCCAGCTCTTTACTTTTATTGAGTCAGCACTAGGTGCACCAACTACAATACCTCTCATGAGCACAGTCCCTTTTGGTCCAATATTAACCATCATCGGACTTGGATCTCCTTTAGAAAAAGATCCGGAACCAGAATTGATTGATTCTGCAAATGTTTTAATTCCAACTGTACCAAAAACTAAAAGTGCTATCGCGAAAAATATAATTGAATATTTCTTCATAATTTAATTTTTAAGTTACTAATAAGTGACTACAAAAAATGACTAAAATTTAATAGTCTACACTTATATTGTAGCACGAGTTCTAAGCATTAGGCATGTCTCTACCACCCCAAAGGTTGCTAGTGCCGATAGCATCATTACCAGATGCTTTGATGTACAAGAAAAGTTGCATCTTGTATGCTACTGCATTTTTCAAAACTCCCATAAGTCTCTCGGAAAGTGGTGCAGTGTTGCCCCAGATAGTCGCCATGGTTTTCATATCTTCATCAGTCAAAGCTCCGACTTTTTCTGTAACTACACTTGCCTGCTCATCCATCTTGCTTACAAAATTTTCATAAGTGATAGAGTCTTTGGATTTAGAAAGTTCGATATACATATCTTGGCTTCCAGCGATATGGGCCAAGACCCCAGTCGAAATCATCTGACCCATGTACTGCAAGAGCTCAAGGGTGGTGCGTTGTTTTTCGGTAGGCTTGTAATCAAGCTTAGAAGCGTCGATCTTCTCCCATAGGTGCTTAATAATGCTTATTTCCCAAAGTAAACTTGCGATAAATTGTTCTTTTGTGATCATAGGCAGATAGTATAACACATTTTTAGTTATTTTTCTTAAAATAAAAAAAGGATCCCTAAGGATCCTCAATCATTCACTCACAAATCTAAAAACAAAAAACAATCTTTAGTAGCAGGCTTCACACACGATAGTCTCGTGGTGGAACAATTCTCGCACTTTTCCGATAATTTCGGAGAAAATTTTCCTTTCCTCGGCATACCGAGGATGGATGATCCGACCTGAATTGTCAGTCACCTTCAGGATTTTCATCCTCCTTTTAAAGGAATATCGTGCATCGTTACATACTTCGCAACGGTGGTTCTTTACTGGGCATTTTTCCAACAGAAAGTGAACCGTAATCTGGCTTGGTATTTGAGTTTCTGACTCTATCCCGTAGTCTCTTAAATTGAGATATTGTTTACCGGGCTTACTCTCACTCGCACGCAATCGCAGGTTGGCGTTAGAGCGATATAGTCCATCCGCTCCTTTAATAACAGTTTTGGTAGTTTCCATATTCAGTGTTTACAATGTTTCAGGCATTATAAAACACTTGCTCTCTTTTGTAAAGAGTAAGGAATATGTACTTTATTAAGGAGTAGTTTTATTGCGCCTTCAACTTCATCATCGCGTTTACATCGATACCGGAAGGAGTAGATGCACCTGGAGCCATTTTCATCATTGCGCTCAAATCCATAAAGGTAACACTTGTTGGCAATGTAAACTTGGATTCATCTCGCACCCAAGGTTCACATTTGTAGTCCACCTGGGAATCAAGATTTACAGATTGACCATTTGAAGATGTCGCAGAATTTGCATTCATCTCAGCTACATTCATTTTAACTCCTTGATTTCCACTCCAAGCGTATGACATACCACCCTTCATCACCATGTATGAAGCTACAGTTCCAGAACTTGTGGTAGAAGAAAAGTTTCCACTCATGTCTCCATTAGAACCTATATAAGTCGTACCACTAGATGTGATCCCGCCAGCAGTACTAGTAAAAGTACACATAGTGTTTTGCCCGATTGCTAATAGCGAGCGAAGTGAACCCTTAGCATTAACATTCGCTTTTGCTTCTACATCTAGATTAGCATTCACTTGTGTTTCAACATTAGCATCTAATTGCATTTCTTTCTTAACCTTATTCTTTTGAGCTATATAAGCTCCTCCGCCGACTGCAAGCACAGCTATAATAGCTATTATAATAATTGGTGCAAAACCAGACTCTTGATTGTTTATTTTAAATATTTTCATGCTTTTATTATACCGCATTCTCCTCTCTCCCATACTTGACTTTTTAACTAAAAAGGTGTATAATACAGCAAAATCGAAAACAAAATATGAAAAGACAGAAAGTGAAGCCGATCAGCTTAGAAAGCTTGCGGCTTAGTAGAGGTTTTAAAAGCCTTGAGTCATTTTGCGCCAAGTACGAAAAAGTTACCGGAGAGAGATTGCCGGACAGCACCATGTCTGCATATGAACTCGAAGGCTGCAGGATAAGTACGAGACGCTTGAAAAACATGACGAAGGTTCTCAAACTCACCCCTGATGAGGTAAAAGGACTGGAAGCATTTTTCAAAGACCACAAAAAACCACTTCGACATGTGGCCCAACACCCAAAGCATAAAAACAAGCATCCCAAAAGTGGAGTGCGGAAGAAACCTCAAACGAGGATGTTGCGGAGAGAGGGCACCGGCGCCAGAAAAGCTACCACAAAGAAAGTGGTGACTGGAATAATCCCTGGTATGAACGAAGCTGGAAACTTTTTGATCCTTTGCAAGGAGCGAGCACAATTGTTGGGCGACAAAATCAACGATATTGCTGTACTCACTGCTATCTTTATGGAGGCAAATGGTGTAAAAACCAAGTAAGCTTACATAAGCCGAACAACAAATCCCCGAATACCATCATGGTACGCGGGGATTTTTTATTTTTTATTCTATAGTTTGACTACACTAATAATTTAAGTATTTATCCCAGCAATATATCCAGTAGTCCAGCAGAGTTGAAGAGAAAATCCTCCTGTGGGGCGAGTGATATGAAGCAAGTCTCCAGTTATAAATAAATTATTATACATTTTCGACTGCATAGTTTTTGTATTAATTTCAGTGAGCACTACTCCACCATCCGCAACCACCGCTCTGTCATAACCCATTAGTCCCTCTACAGTCACCGGCATTGCTTTTAGAGTATGACAAAGCAATTTTCTTTCTTCTTTTGTAATCGAATGCACTTTTTTATTAAAATCTATATCTTGAAATAAAATCTCTAGTCCGTTAAGCGTGCCAACCGGGGCTATTTCGTTTACGATATTTTTTAGTATTTTATTCTTGTTTTCGTCAAAAACTTTTATTATTTTCTTTTCATATTCACCTATATCCATACTTGGATATGCATCTATTGTTGCCGTAACTAAGCCTTCGTGCAAAAGATCAGCGACTTTCTTGGAACTGTTTAAAATGAGTGGTCCCGAGAGTCCAAAGTGCGTGCAAAGCACATCACCTTTAGCATTAAATTTCTTCTTACCGTCGAGGTAAAAAGTTATTTTCATATTTTTAATAGAGACGCCTTTGATCACATGCACCCATCGTTCTTTGACTCGAATCGGTACGATATTTGGAGATGGATCTTTGACTGTATGCCCTAAATCTTTTAACCATTTAAATCCATCCCCCGTAGAACCAGTCTCTGGATGCGAGACTCCGCCCGTAGCTAGGATATAAGATTTGGCCTTATATACTCCGTCCTTAGTTTCAATTCCAACGATATTTTTTGTTTTACTGTCACTTAGTATTTTAAGTACAGAGCAATTGCTCTTGATCACGACATTTCCTTTATCCATATATTTTTTCAAAGTATTGAAAACATCGAGAGCTCGTTCTGTTTTTGGAAATGCTCGCTTACGATCTTGAACTACGAGTGGCAAACCTTGGCCTTCAAAAAACTCAAAACTTTCCTTATTTCCAAACTGAGAAAATGGTGAACGCAAAAAGTCTTCACTCTCTCCATAGAATTTTACAAAAGTTCTGATATTTTCTTCAGCATTAGTAATGTTACATCTCCCTCCTCCAGAGATCTTTAATTTCTCACCTAGATTTTTATTCTTTTCGATAAGTAAAACTTTTTTACCTTTATTTCCTGCAACGCCAGCAGCCATCATCCCAGATGCTCCTCCGCCGATTACAATAACATCGTACATCTTAAAAGAATTCATATAAATTGGGTCTTTAACCTATTCTGTAGTTTGTCCATCAAACTCTTCCGAACTAGCATCAGCTTCTGCTTTAGTTTTATGTATAGTTCCATCTTTATGGTGGGCAGGTGAATATATCGTGTAAAGTTTTAAAGTCTCTGATCCAGTATTTTCCACATTGTGCTTAGCACCAGAAGGTACCACTATGCCATCACCATCCCCTACTTCATACACACTTTCGTTTATGGTGACTTTTCCTTGCCCTTTCTCGACACGAAAAAATTGATCAGTATCCGTGTGGACTTCGAAGCCTATCTCGCCGCCTGCTGGTATCGCCATCAAGACTAGCTGGCTGTGCTCGCCAGTGTATACAGCCTTTCGAAAATTATCATTCTCTTCAGTTATTTTTTCAATATTGTCTTTAAATCCTTTTTTCATACTCTTATTATACTACAAATAAATTATTCATTATCCAAGATATCCCAAAGGTATAGAGTTAGTGTTGTCCGCTCGCCATTGTGGGCAAGGGCAAGTTTTAACATCTGCGATTCACTTGGCAGAGATTTGAGTTTAAAAGCTTTTTGGAATCCTTTTTTAGTGCCCAGGTCCCCCACTGGTAAAATATCCGGCCTATTGAGTGCAAAGATTAAAAACATATCCGCCGTCCATGGACCTATGCCTTTGACCTGTAGCAAATGCTCTTTCACCTCAACATCAGTCATCTTGTGAAAATTTTTGTGATTGATAGTTTTATTTTTAAATTTCTCCGCCAAGTCTTTCAAATACCCCGCCTTTTGCGGAGATATCCCAGCAGATTTTAGTTGAGCAATACTAAAATTCAAAAATAATTCTGGGCTAGGTTTTTTCCGTCCGAAAAGTTTTAAGAATTTCCCGTAAATCGCATTCCCAGCCTTAGTAGAAATCTGTTGGTATATTATTGACCTGGCCAAAGATAAAAAAGCATTTTTCGTCGGCTCAATTTTCCGCAACTTCTTTTTATCAATCTTAAGTTTCATAATTTTATTTCCCTAAAACCTCTTTCACTCGGAATTTTATAATTTTTTGAAGGAGTGCGGTGGGTATTGGTTTATCTAACGGCAATTGCACTGCTCCCTTGCTTGTCTTGTACATGCCCAGATCTTTTTTAAAACTTTTGACTCCAGACGGTGTCGGGTAAAAACCTATATGCGCCACATAGCCCGCAAAGTAAACCAAGGGCTTGCCGTTTAATTTATACGCTGGCATACCATAGCTGATCCCCTCAATAGCCTTCGGCGCTTCTTTTTTAATCAAAGCTCGAATAGCTTTCAATTTCTCTCCGACTTCTTTTGGATAACCTTTGATATATTCATCTACAGTTTTGATATCTAAATTCATTTTTCGCATATACTGATTATATCAAATAAAATGAACTGAATAATTCTATAGATAAATAGCTTATTTTGACGACGCATTATATAATCACTCTATGGAAAATGAAGATGAAGAAATAGTGGTAAAAGATAGCAATGGCAACATTCTCGCAAATGGCGATAGTATCGTCCTCATTAAAGACTTAAAACTAAAAGGTAGTTCTACTGTTATCAAAAGAGGCGCAAAAGCAAAAAGTATTCGCCTGACTGATGACGAAGGTGAGATAGAGTGTAGCATTGACGGAATGAAAGGCATCGTCCTTAAAACTGAATTTATCAAGAAAGCCTAACTAAAAAAAACCGCATTAAGCGGTTTTTTTGAAATCTGTATTATTTAAAATTTTTCTTTGATCTTCAGTAGCTTTCCGTATGACTTCTTTAAAAACTTTCTTTTTCTCGCCAGAAGACGCCTCACGGAAAAAACGAGAGAATTCAGTATCTTTTTTCTTGTTTGTAGTTAAAAAAGTAAACATATAATTATGATAACATATTATTTAATGTATCAGTAGTGTAACTTTCTTTAACATAATTGTCAATATTGTCAATATTTTCCTGATAATCTTGAACTGCACCATGTATATTCTTAACCAATAAATACAATATCACTTGAGGAAAATCAATCTTAATTTGATTAACTACAGTACGAGCTTTAAAATATTCTTCTATGAAAGATTCTTTAGGTATATGCCTGCCATCTTTCAACTCCCTTGCTTTCACAAATTCCCACGCTTGAAGTGGGTCTTGGTAAACATAGATAACTTGGACTAACCTATTATGGTCCAAAGATCTTTGTACATTTGATTTTGCTTTATCAATTTTTGAAAAAGTTGTATCAAATACAAAACTTATCTTCTTTTTAATTGCTAAATCGTGAATTTTCTCAGCTAAAATCGAGGTGGCTCCTTGAAATAAAGTTGAATTTTTACCTGTGTAGTCTTGAAAGTACTGCCTCAGTTCATCTGGATCAATTCTTAAAATTGGGGCATCCTTTCTATCAAATTCTTCGATAAGTCTTTTAGAAGATTCAGTCTTACCTGCACCTGGTGATCCGGCCATAAATACAGAAATAGGATTCGTTTCTGAAGGGTATTTAGAAATTATCTCCTTTGCAATTCTATTCTTATTAGAGCGTGCGTATTCTTCAGCGTTTTCTTTAATTTTGAGATCTTCGTTAGATAATTCCAACATTACTAGATTATAACATGAGTTAGACGACTATATTTTATCTTTGTCAAAAACAATTTAGCTATATTTATCAAGATAATTTAATAACCTAAGATTGACGTTTTTAAATTTTGTCCTTTACTACAAAAAGTATGGAAAATTTGTTGCGATCTAAGAAGATTTCAGGGACAATTTACTTAATTGAAAAAGCCAGAACCAAAAAGGTTCCGACTAATTCAAGATTATAAATGCTAAAAGCCGACCAATATATTACCTGTCCGGAAATAGGTCGAACGGCTGATTAGCAAACTCATAATTCATACATATACTTTAGTATAAAAATGACCGTTGAGCAAGTTAACATTGAAATTTAAATATATGGCACAAGATGCACCAGGAATGAAGGGGCACCGCTCCCGAAATATCAGTGGTCCTTTGCGTGAAAAGCGTGGTGATACTTACGTAGGAACCATTGAAAAACAATATGGAGTTAACTTTGGAGTAAGATCAGATATGCACCTCGATACACTTTTAGAACAACAAGGCTACGAGTCGTTGAATGATCTTCTTCATAAAGAAAAGTAGGGACTACTGAGCTTTGCACCGAGAACTAGAAAATCCGCTTTTAAGCGGATTTTCTAGTTCTCGTCTATCTCCTTCATTACTCTATCTGTTTCAGATAATACCTTAACTATTTTTTGATAATGTTCAATTTCATCACTCGTTAGCTGTCTACCCTTTCTATCTTTTAAATACTTTTGTGCAGGTTGGTAGCCTCCAATATAAAAATTCCAAACTATTTCAGATACACCTTCGAAACATTGTGTATCGTTTATGTAAACATTTCCTTTTTCATATTTAACTTTTTCTACAATATTACCCCCTGGTATAGAAAACTTTGTAATCAACTTTCCAGATTCTGGATCTGTCATTAAATGCAACCCTCTAAGTTTGTTTCCAAATTTAACAAGTCGCTCAAACTCTTTCTTATTATTTGGATATTGTACTCTAGGAAAATCCATTTTTAAAAATTCTTTGTAAGTTTCACGATATTTTGGAGAATATAAAACTGCGTAAATATAATCTAAAATATTTTCTGGGGTTGTCTCACCAACTTTTTTATTTATTTGACCCCAAACATCTTTATCTAAATTCGGAATTTTTTCTTTATGCTCTGTGTATAAAAAAAGAGGAGCAACTGCTGATTGAGTACTGGCTTCTCCGTACTTAGTTTCAATTATTGAATTACATATAAAAACTGCGTTAAAGTTAGGACTTCTTTGTGATCTAGCAAAAACCAAACCGATATTATCTTTGTTTACGAAATTTTGCATTATTTCTGTACGAGGTCTCCACACTAAGTTATTATCAAAGTAAGTATATTTTATATCAAAGGGACGGTATGCCAAAGAAACTATTTTTGAATGATCATTTTCGATTTTCTTTTTATTATCTATAATCCACTTAGGGTAATTTTTGCCTAAATCATATTTAGACTTCAGTTCACTTTCAGTGATATTATTTTGTAAAAATTCGTCAACTCTCTTTGTTAATATATCTTTATTTTCGTCAATAATAAAATTATCTCCCATGGTCACAATTCCTGTAGAGTTTTTAGAAAATAATTCGACCACAGAAAACCCCTTTTTATATTCATTTTTTCCCTCCCCTCCCAAAACCCAAATATCAGCATCTTCAGGAAGTTTTACCCAGTCAATAAAATCTATGTCGTGCTTGTCCAAACTTTTCAACTTATCTTTTCTAGTTCCGTAAAAATCAGCTTTATAAATATATGCTAGTTTTTTATCTTCAGTATTAAATTTTTTAATACCTAGTATAATGGAGACTCCTGTTTTAATGTCAAAAACATTTTCATCTTTTGACCCATTAGGGCTAATTTCTTTTTTATTACTATTTCCATGTAAATCTAAAATATAAATTTTATCGAAAGTATTTCTTAAATGCCAGCGCATACCTCGAAATGTTGGATTATCAATATAACCATGAGCAGTAATCATTCCAATAACGCCCTCCCCATTTTTTTCTATTAAACTTTCAGCAAAACGGATAAATTTTACATAGTCGTCGTCAAGCCAATTCTTCTTTTCTTTTAATTTTTCAATACCACCAATTTCCACCTTATATACATTATTATCAGTATAAATTTTGTTTTGAGATATTCCACTGTATGGTGGATTTCCTATAACGCACATTATAGGGTATTCAGATTTAATTCTTGAAGCATTTTTACTTTCTTCGGCAATAGTATCCATTAATCCAAACAAAGTGCCTTGATTGCTGTAGTCCACTGCCTCTTCTAAGGTATTGGTAAGATACACTCCTAATCTGGTTTTTAGTTCTCCTGCTTTCGTATCTTGTAGCGTCATCCCTAATTTCAAATGAGCAATAGTATATGAAGCCATCATGAGTTCAAAACCATGGAGGCGTGGCAAAAGATTATTTTCCACATATGAAGGCCAGCTACCTTCCTGTCCAATAAAATCTTTATTTATGTGCTTAATGACTTCGTTTAGGAATGTACCAGTACCTGTAGCGATATCGAGTATCTGAACTTTATGATATTCCTTTTTTACTTTAACTTTTTTACCTTTTTTATCTACTTCCAACTTTTCAACTTCTATTTTGGTATTATCAGATAGACCTTTTAATAAATTAAATTCCTTCTTAAGAATTATATCTACCGCGCGAACTATAAAATTTACTACAGGACGGGGTGTATAGAAAACTCCCATTTCCATTTTCTTTTTTGCATCATATTCACGCAAGAAATCTTCATAAAAATGTATAACTGGATCAGGGCTTTCGTATATTGCTCCAAATAAATCTTCTTTCTTGAAATACTCATGCATAAGGTCATGAACATGAGCGTGAGTAAAAACTTCACAAAGTTCGTCTACAATAAATCTTAATCTATCTGGGAAAGATGAACCTGCAATGTGGTCAAAAAAGGACCGTAAAAATGGATTCGTCTTTGGTATAAGTTCTCTAGCCTCGACACGAGAAAAGTCTTTAGGTGTGTTGTCACTATATCGAGCTGAAAAAAGACCATAGACTAGGGTTTGTGCGTACATATCTGAAAAAGAATTGTCGTCCAAACTTGAGATAAGATTTTCCTTTACTACATCTCGTATCTTAAACAACTCTGCGTATCTATCTGATTCAGATACAAGCATGTCTAATACGTTCTCACGAATACGCCTAGCCCTACCTCCCATTATTTGTGCAAGATGTTTTCCACTCTTGATTGACTCTTTGTGTGAAGCCACAAAATCTAAAATGGTTTTAGTTAGATATTCAGAATTTTCTTCTTTGGTTTTTATGTATCTTTGATTTTTATCTATATCCCCAAGAGATATTTCTTCATTGTATCTTTGCCCGTTTCGAAAAAATCTGAAATTTATATAATCACTAATTATTAAATTGTCGTAACCGAAGTATCTATCAGCTTGTTCTGACTTTTCGATCCTATTTAAATCCTCACCAACTTTTTTAACTTCTATATAAAGTAACGGAACTTTATTTTTTAAAACAATAAAATCTGGTTTATTTCCATTTATGGCCTTCTGGTCTTGTTGAGTAAAGTAACCTTTTTCCGGAGGAAAAATTTCTTTCAAGTAGTTCTCAAAAGAAGTCCTGTACGAGTGCTCAGAGCTATTCTCATCAATATAATACCTTTGGATTTCTTCAAGATAGTTTTTCATTTATTTCATTTACTAAAACTCACAAACTGGAACACATTGTTGTGTACATGCCATGGAACCTTTATCGTGCCTGCAGGCAGATTCGCATGACTTATGCTCTCCTCCCAGATCAGCACATTGTTCCTCGCTCATATGAAATGCATACTCGCATTCGTTATACTTTGGCAAAAAGTTACCACCTGCTTCCTCGCAGGCAATCTTTATTTCAGTATCATTTCGTAGGTATGACTTCACAACCAAGCCAATGTCTTGATAAATAAATAAGTATCCTAGAACTAAGACGACCAGAATAATGGCCACATATTTTATAACTTTCATAAGTTTATTCTAGCACTTTTGAGATGTTTTTTGAAATACCCTACTCTTTACTCTTTGTTGGACCCCATTGCCATTTCGGCTTCTCGCCTTTTTTGTAACAAATTCTGATCATAGTGAATGTGAGCAAAATTCCTGGGATAATTAGGGTAAAGAAAACTTCCTTGTTTGAAGAGTTTTCATCTATCGTCAAAGAAAATAAAATCATGAGAAGTACATAGGCGCCGACGACTACCCACCCCTGCCAACGCACCGGAGTCCAACCCCATCCATAGAGTTTGCGCTTGAACCACAAATTTTCTGGATTATCTTTTATCAAATTCATATTATAATTTTACCTTTTTCAAAATGAATTTCAAAATTTAAACAAAATAAAAAAACCTCTTGAGTATCGTAGTACAGCCACGAACGCAAGAGGTCAATCCTCTCTACATATCTTGTTTATCCGGACGCCATCGCCAGGGTAATGTCTTCAACATAAATGTATGTAATAAAAATGGAATTAACACTCCTATAACAAAACCAACTTCAACACTCCATCCTCTTTTAGTAAAAACATTCAAACCAAAGATAAAAGCTGTGTAGACAATTATATATATTGGAAAACTCAATAATTTTACAGTATTGTTTTTTAATAAACTAGGACGAAGATTTTTTATTTTATTATAGTGAAACATATTCAATATGGACATATCAGTATAGTGAGAAGCAAAAAATGCTGCTCCAAAACCCATCAACATATCTAATTTGTTTTCATTCAAATAATACAAAATAATCCATGTTAAAAAAAATGAACATGCCATTCCAAAAGCATGCACTGCAGGCCCTAAGGCATAGCGAAAAGAGCTTAATATCTTCATAGTATTAGGTTTTTCTATTGAAAGATTTATTTCACAAAGGATTATATCCAAATTCAAAATACCATTTTAAAACTAAAAGTCAAAATGTTCTATTATTCCTCTATCACCAACAACTTTTTGGGGTGAGTATGTCCGTTCACAATACGGACTTTGGAGATAGGAATTTTAAAGTGGAGGGATATTAGCTCGAGGATGCGGGTGTTGGCGAGGTTTCGTTCGGCTTTTTCTTTGACTGAAATTATAAAATGATCCGGCTTTTTCTCAGTCAGTTTTTCCTTGCGGGCTCCAGCAGTAACTGTGACATGGATGTATCGAAGCATAGCTATATCTATATCTTAAACCAAATTATATACAACTAGGAACAGATTGCCCCACCAAAGGACAAAGGAAATGATAAATGAAAATGTTATCTTCACTTGCCAAGATTTTGGCAAAAGTTCGCTCGACTTCCCTTCCCTTTCTCTTTGCAACAAAAACGGACTCACGGAAAAAGAAAGGAAAATTCCATTGATGATCATAAGACAAGCCGACATAAGATGAATCAGGGTGACTTTTTCTAATCCATAATTTCGATAAAATACAAAACCACCGACTATAACCAAAAACATCCCGATCCAGATCAGTGGCTTGGTGACTTTATGTGTTCGAGTAGTGGCTTCGGTCCAGTACGCGGACTTGCGTCCCAAAAATCCATGCAGGTCTATCACTGTCACCGCACCTAGGCCTATCACAAACCCAGCTAACATCACAAACAGTCCAACTACATCCAAAAAGTGAGGAGTCATGTTATCGATTCAAATAAGTTACGGTTAATTGCAGAACTGTTGCGAAAGATACCCAAAGTAAATATGGGATTTGAATATAAGTAATCCATCTCGCAAATGGGAAGATGACTATCATAGCCCAAATCAAAGTACTCAAAACCAAGAGGATGTCGACACCGGCTAGTAAATTATTCTTTAAACCAAATTGGAAGTAGGTAAAAGAAAAATTAAAAATCAAATTTAAAACAAAAGGCAGAGCCACTACAAAAGGAATCTGCTTTTGATAAAGCATCATAAAAACTTTTCCAAAAGAGATGAATATTAAAGCATATAGAAAAGTCCAAACCGGGCCAAATAGCCAAGAAGGAGGAGCCCAAGACGGTTTGATGAGTGTTGAATACCAGTTGTATGAGTTCATAAGTTTATACTTTTTTATTATTAATAATATTCTCAATTTCTATCAGACGATTATATTTACACAACCTCTCTTCTTTGGTGAGTGATCCTGCTTTGATGTATGGACAAGACAAACCGACTGCTAGGTCTGCTATGAAGGTATCATCTGTCTCTCCAGAGCGGTGCGATACAAATGGATCCCAGTTTTGTTTTTTGGTTAAATTAATAGCCGATATTGTTTCTGACACCGTGCCGATTTGATTTAGTTTAATCAGTACAGCATTTATAGCCTTTTTTTCAATGGCCATATTTATCCTAGCCACATTGGTCACCGTCAAATCATCTCCAACGATTTTTATCTTCTCTCCTAGTTTTTGATTTATTTCACTCCATCCTTGCCAGTCTTCTTCAGCCAAAGGATCTTCGATAAAAATAATCGGGTATTTCGAAACTAAATCCTGACACCATAGAACCATCTCATTAGTATCTTTTTGAGTTCCAGAAGTTTTGAAAAAATAATTACCGTTTTCATAAAACGAAGACGCTGCGACATCGAGCCCAAGTTTTATCTGATCCTTATCAAAACCTGCATTTTGTATAGCTTCCCCTAAAATATCTAGGGCTTGTTCATTGCTAGATAATTTAGGTGCAAAACCACCTTCGTCCCCTAAGGTCACTTCATACTTTTTATCCAATAAAATTTGTCGCAGACTAGAAATCACCATACCGCTCGCTTCTATCTTTTTATAAAAAGAATCAAAGCCTATTGGCACGAGCATAAACTCTTGGATGTCGAGACCACTGTCGGAGTGCTTGCCCCCATTTATAACATTGAGCAATGGCTCTGGCATTTTAAAATCTGTATTCCCAACCAAATCTCCTAAATATTCATAAAGTTCTAGGCCCCTCTCACTCGCACAAGCTCGCGCAAAAGCCATAGACACGCCCAAGATAGCATTGGCCCCCAACCTGCGTTTATTTTCTGTACCGTCTAATTTTATCAAAAATTCATCTAAGGTATTTTGCTCAAAGTCTTTATCAGCTAAATTTTTATTTATTTCATTATTTACATTTCCGATAGCTTTATCTACTCCCTTGCCCTCATATCTACTCATATCCAAGTCCCGCAACTCTAGTGCCTCCAAGCTCCCTGTACTTTTTCCAGATGGAACTTTAGCTTCACCGATTACACCACTTCCAAGTTCACAAGAAACTGAAAGTGTAGGCACACCACGAGAATCAAAAACTTCTTTAGCTGTGACTTTTTTTATTTTTGGCATTTTATAAAAGATTTAATTTTACATCTGGAGACATGTGTTTACATGCTTCGGTTATGATTTTATCCATTATAGCGACAGCCTCTATCGGATACTGGCCTATAGTCGTCTCATCTGAGAGCATCACAGCGTCCGCACCTTGCAGTATAGCAGTGTCCACATCTGTTACTTCAGCCCTGGTAGGCTCATTGTGCTCCACCATAGAGAAAAGCATCTGAGTCGCCACAATCACCGGTTTATTGTAAATCTTGGCGACTTTAATGATATTTTCTTGAATAAAAGGAATTTGCTCTAGTGGAACTTCATTACCCAAGTCTCCCCGCGCTACCATCACCGCATCAGCGGCTTGTACTATAGACTCGAGATTATCTAATGCTACTTGTCGTTCTATTTTTGCAATTACTTTTTGCTTACCACCCAAGTGTCCAATAATTTTTTTACACTCCAAGATGTCATCGACGCTACCTACAAAAGATACTGCAAAATAATCCACCCCGTGTTCGATACCAAATTTTATAAATTCTTTGTCATGCTCAGTGACAGCCAAAGTCAGATCGTGATCATAAGTATGCCCTGATTTAGCCTGAACTCTCGGACCTGGCAAATCGATAATAAAAGGAATATGTTTACCAAACTCTTGTTCCATTTTACGCACGATAGATATCGTATCCATCCTAGTATTCAAATCTCCCCAAGAAAAATTTAAACGGACAACATCCATACCATTATCAATCATGGCCTTCAGTACTGGATGTTTTATAGAAGCTGGACCGATAGAGGCTACGATCTGAGGTCTTTCATTTTTTGTATTTTTGTCTTTTGCCCTATTTGTTTCTCTGACTTCTTTCCCTACCATATGACCTTTTTCATCTAGGTCATATAGAATTACAACACCAAAAGGCATTTCAGTATATATGATATCTTCATCTGAAATATTTTCTATGTATTTGATCAAGGCCCGCAAAGAATTCCCATGCGCTACAACCAAAACATTTTGCCCGTCATTTATTTTTACCAAAACCTTATCTAAAAAATACGGCACTACTCTTTCATATACCATCTTTAGGGTTTCACCATTTGGTACAGGATAATCCCAACCACGGCGCAATTTATCGTACTCTTCTTTACCCAAAATCTGCTCCATCTCCCATTTATTTTTTGCAGTATAGTCTCCATAATCTCTTTCATTTAACGCGGCTGAATGCTCTGTAGGAACTTCATATTTTTTACAAACATTCAACATACAAGAAAGTGTTTCAATCGAGCGAACTTGCATTGAGGCAAAAGCATAGTCAATTTTTAAATCTTCTATCAAGATACCTACTTCTTCGGACTCTTTAAAACCAAGTTCGGTCAGCCGTCTATCACGCAGGCCAGTCCAAAGTCCTTTTTTATTCCATTCACTTTCTTGATGCCTAGAAATTATAAGTTTTCCTCTTTTTTGCATATTATTTATTCAAAATATTTTTAGGTACTTTGCCTTCAAAAAAATCAACGATATCTTGAGCCACGATTTGCGCCATCTGCTCTCTGGCATCTAAGTTTGCCGAAGCGATATGCGGAGTCAGGATTATATTTGGCAGATCAACCAAGCCTTCCACTAATTTTGGTTCAAATTCAAACACATCGAGGGCAGCGCCTGCGATCACTTTATCTTTTAGCGCATCTCGCAGTGCATTTTCATCCACCACTGGGCCTCGGGAAGTATTGATCAAGAAACTTGTAGGTTTCATCAAAGATAATTTTTCTTTGTTGATCAAATGTTTAGTAGAAGGTAAAAGAGGTACATGCAAACTTACAAAGTCAGCTTGAGTTAAAACTTCATCCAAATTTTGGGCATATACCGCTCCGTATTCTTTTTCTAATTTTTCATTTTGAGAAATATCGGTATAAATTATTTTTAAACCCAAACCTTTAGCATAAAAAGCTACTTGCTCACCTATCCTGCCAGCGCCTACCAAACCTAAAGTCTTACCTAGAAAATCAGTACCTAGAAAATGCATAGGCTCCCAACCAACATATTTACCACTTCGTACAAAGTGGTCTGCTTCTACTATCCTAGAAGATAGAGCTAGCAAAACGCCTATAGTGTGCTGAGCTACCGCAAGCGCCGAGAGTGGTGCCGGAGCGTTGGTAATAGTGACACCATAAGCTTTAGCATCTTCTAAATTTACATTGTCAAAACCAGTAGCATAATTTGCGAATATTTTTACACTTTTTGCTTTTTCAAAAATGTTTTTATCAATAGTATCGGTCAGTAAAGATATCACGCCGTCGTATTCTTTCTTGCTCAAGAAATCTATTATTTCTTCTTGGCTCAGCATCCTATCTAGTGGACTAACGACAACCTCAAAATCGTGATCTTTTAAAATCGACATGGCGTTATCGGGGATTTTCCGAGTTACAAAAATGTTTTTACTCATGACTCTATTTTACCACAAAAGCTTGACTAAAACAGGCTATTAGCCCAATATTTAACAAAATGTTCACAATCACCCAAAATAGCTTCCCATGGAAAACAGCAATAAAATCCTAATTTGCACCATCGCATTATTACTTATCTTATTCTTTTTTTTAATGATTGGAGTCGCACTCGATTTCTTCATCAACAAGGATGAATCGAAGATTTTCCTAGCAGTATTAGCTTCCGGAATTGTTTCGGTTATCCTAATTCCTATAGCGGAAATAGAGAAAGAGTATACACCACGCTGGTACGAAGATGCAGTCTAGTAAAAGCCATCCGCAAGGATGGCTTTTTTAATCCCAAGAATTCCGGCGACCGTGGTGTCCAAAGCGAGCAAGGTCGGCGTACTTTACATTTTTTAAATCTAGGTGTTCACGGATACCTTTTGGAGTAAGATCGTATCCCGAAACTGGAGTTTCTTTACCGTCCAAAAACGCTGTCGCCATAACTGGCTCTGGTAGGCCAATAGCATAAGCGAGGTGTACTAGGACTTCTTTCGCAGAATTCTGCCGTAGCAAGTCCACAGCTATTCTGCGGGCCATGTAGGCGCCAGAGCGGTCTACTTTGGTATAGTCCTTACCGGAAAATGAACCACCGCCCGCTCCGACTCTAGGACCATAATTATCGATAACTATTTTTCTACCAGAGAGGCCTGTGTCTGCATCAAAACCACCCAAGGACCACTCTCCTGCTGGGTTGATGATATATTTTTCAGAATTTATCTTTTCTTGTACTAGTTTCAGTAGCTCTGAGGTTTTAGTATTTTGAAAACTCACAACAACACAGAGAACTTTTCCATCCTCTACAGTAACCTGAGTCTTGCCATCATATGGATATACAGCGTAAATTTCTTTACATAGATTTCGAGCAAGTTCGTATTCTAGCGGCATTAAACTCGGAGTCTCATCACATGCATAACCCACCATGATACCCTGGTCTCCAGCACCTCCAGTATCTACTCCTTGAGCGATCTCAGGACTCTGGCGCACTAAATTTACGATGACTTTATATTCTTGATCATCGTGCTTGCCAACAATGTTTTTTACTTCGGATTCAATGTCTACAGTAGACAGTGAGGTGACTTCGCCGTTCACCACCATGAGCCCATGTCCGCCCATGACTTCGATAGCACAACGAGAAAATGGATCACCGGCTAAAAATTTATCGAGCAAAGTATCGGCGACTATGTCGCAGATTTTATCTGGATGCCCGGGGCTTACAAACTCAGCTGTTCTTTGCATAGATCCAAATATAACATATTTAAATTAGGAAATAAAAAAACCTGGCGTACGGAATTTTCGCCAGGTCCTAGAAAGAAATCAATGCATAATAGGTGAAAGGCCTAAAACTAGACTGATTATATACTTACTGTAAGTTAAGTCAATTGACTAGAATTCACAAATTTGGACACACTGCATAGTGCAAATTGTCGCCTCAGGATTATTGCGGCAAGCGGATGCGCATTCATTCCAGGTGCCTCCGATAGATGAACACATAGCTCCATCTACACCCAAACATTCATCATAAGAAAGGTCATAAATACCACCAGACTCTGTACAGTTTCTCGCTCGTTCAGCTTGAACTTTAAGATCCATTTCTGATGGTGTATTTTCAACTGGACCCATCTCATCAATTTCTCCCTTAACTTCACCTTCGGATGTTTTTACTTCTACTTTAGAGTCGCAATCAAGACTCGGTCGCCATTCTCCTCGACAAAATATTTCTTCTCCGACAGCAGCACTAGGTAGAGAGAGTAAGGTTGCGGTTGGCTCCACTAGAGTTGAATCTACTTTTTCTTCAATTTTTTCTTCTTGAACTTCAACTTTTGGAGCAGGAACTTCTTCAGTGGTTGGAGTAAGAGTTTCCTCTACTTCTTCTGTTGGAGTATTTTTTGTTTCCTCCACTTCCTCCACAACATCTTCCTCAGATTTTACCTCTTCTTCTTTAACTGATTCAACTGATTCATCCTTTCCGTCAACTGTAATAACACCATCTACTCGCTTAACTACAAGATTGGCGTCGTCACCTAAAATCACCAAAAGTTCTTCTTGGGCTTTTTCAATAATCTCTGCGCTTTCTTTGGCATCAGAATCTGCTACTAGCTTGGTCAAATTGTTGAGCGCTACTTCTACTCCAGCATTCTCTTCTTTTGAAAATTTAATAGTGTTTACTTGGCTCTCGGTGCCATCTTCAGGGGCTCGCACTAAAACTGTAGTTGCCTTGGCGGCGGAAAGAGTTTTTACTTCAACTACTCGCTCTTCAGCAAACTTCAAACGGAGTTTGTCTTTTTCTTCTGGTGCAGCAACTTTAATTTGAAAATTCTCCACTGCTAAGTCAAGTGAAAAAAGACGGCTACCAGGTGTCGCATGATCCGATGCTTTGATGACACCCGCCCCTCCTCCGAATACTAATAGGAAGAGAGCCATGGTTATGAAAGCAAACTTTCGAATTTGAAAATTAAATATAGAAATATACGAGAAAGTATCTGGGTTGTTCACCAAGTTTAAATGTTTCGATAAGACGCTGTTCCAAATCGATGCTTTTTCATCATCGTGGAGTTCCCGAAGTCTTATATTTTTTAATTTGTCTTCTAATTTATTCATAAATATTTCCTAAACTTTCTTTCATTTTTTTTAGTGCACGATGATGTAATACTTTGGCGTTATTTTCTGAAAGTCCGAGCATTGCCGAAATCTCACCAAATTTCATATCTTCAAAGTATCGCAGTTCGAGCACGGCTCGTTCGTTTTTACTAAGATCACCTAGTCTAGCTAGTAATGTTCGGTAATCTTCCTTTTCTTTTTCATCGGCTGGAATGTCGTAAATCTCTTCCAGATCGACTTTACCACTAGACCTATTTCGAGATTTGATCAGCTCTCTTCGCGCTATCTTGAAAAGGTAGGCAAAGAAATGCGCATCACTCATATAGATAAAGCGTGGGAGAGTCTTCCAAAAGGAAGAAAATATCTCCTGACATATGTCATGCGCTTCACCCTTATCTCTAATTCGTAAAAGAACGAAAGAATACAAGCGGTGTATCGTCAAATCATAAATTTCTTTAAAGGCAGAATCGTCTATCTTTGCCCTCTCTATCATTTGCTCCAAATCCATAAAATGACACTATTTATATGCCGATTTTTCGGCAAAAGGTTACAAAATATTAATTAGATGACCTTTAAGCTTAAAATACTGCCGTCCTTGTCTAATTCGTAGGTAAATGCTCGTTTTTCCTCCATATGTCCATCTTCATACACTATAAAACCAGTCTTTTTCGAGGTATCAAGATTTGATCGAAGATAAAACCAAGTTCCGCCTAGGGTTGCAGGTTTCGGAGCTAGAGTAGCGATATTTTTCTTTAAGTATTCTTTCACAGCTACTCGCTCATCGAGCATCTTGCAGTCTACATCATTTAGGGTGAGTCCATCGATATAGGCAGTGCCTTCGCCAAAAACGATTTGGATTTTTTCAAATGCCTCCACACCTTCACCGAAAGTATGCCAAATAGCATCTATAGTACGAGACATGGACATCTTGTCGACGGGTGTCACAGTACCCTCATAAGCTCCTATTTTTTTATCTTTCTCAGCAGGCAAGTAATTTATCTCACCCATAACCATATCTTTATCTAAAGACATTCGAATATTATAATCATCCTCCATTGCATTTTTAGGGTCGCCGGCAACTTTAATATATGCAAAGCAAAGTTCGATAACATTTTTATTTTCATCTTCATTCACAACAACCCGACTCTGGTCAGAGAGACCATCTTGGGTTTTATGTTTTATTCCAAACACCGAAAGAATCAAAGCCAAGAGTAACATCAAAACCAAGACACCATTTCGAACATTTTTATTTGTAATGTTTTTTTCTGCCATGAATCTATTATAGCATTTTTATGCTGCGCAGTCTGCTTTTTCATACACCACTCTAGTGGGGGTTTGGGTTTTGTCTGGTGCTAAGACACCTTGTGTATCTACTAATGGATAGCGAAGTTTAACCAAATTTCCACCTTCCATCTCATACACTTCTTCTTCGTATTGCTCCGAACCTTCGATAATGTAATCAAAAATCAGAGTTAAGAGCCCGTCTCGTTCACTACCTGTGAGAGTTCCCTCATAACCATTTGTCATATCAGGTCCGGCTTGAGTGCCTCGCTTGGTACCTACAAAGTTTGCGCCCATTTTCTCTAAGGTTATATACTCGTCCACTTTGTATGGACCGAGAGCAGTGGCAACTTGATGTCTTTCATAGCAAAGTTTTTCGGAAGTCGGATTTTCTACCACAGGAGTATTTGGTACTTTCTGTTTGTAATCCAAGTACATAAACGACAGTATTACTAACAACAAAATCGCACAAGTGATTAATATATTTTTTTTCATACTATTTTTATCCTCAGCCATACGATTGATTATACCACCATGCCCTGTTGACTTCCTAAGGCAAAAGGTATTTAATATATCCACATGCAAAAGCACACAAACAACATAATGATGCCTATGATGATGCGAACCCCTGCTAGGGAGTTGTTTGTTGCACTTCTCACGAATTAGAGAAATCCAGCAAAGAGCTCCTTAG
>CAZAFG010000002.1:0-50749 GCA_964484865.1 uncultured Candidatus Saccharibacteria bacterium
CTGGCACGCCCATCTGACCGCTCTTATCCATCATGATTTTTCGCTGTTCTGCATCTCCGGCCACATCGTGCTCGGTATAAGCGATATTGTTTTCCTTAAAATAAGCTTTAGCCATCTGACAGTAGTGGCAAGTTGGTGTTGAGTATATGGTTACTTCTTTCATATAAATTAATATTATCTGGTAATTATGCCTATAGTATACCATAGGCCACCGAAGACACAATTTTATTTAAACCAACCCTTAAACACTCCAAAAACTCCCCTTTTTTTCTCTTTTACCTCTTTTAAATTTTTATCTTCTACGATTATGATCAGCTCCTCGCCTTCCTTGGCCAAGCCGTAGTTCTCTCGAAATATTTTTTCCTTACCTTTGTCAGTATCTAAATTTTCAATATCGTATGCAAGTCTCTCTTCTCGTTCTCGTAGCTCTAAAACTTTAGCACTAGCGATATTTTTATTCTTGATAGTTTCGCGAAGTCCACCTAGAAGCCCCGCCACTCCCCAACCGATAACTACCACTAACACCAAAAGCACAAAAATAGCCGGCCAGGCTTCTAGATACTTGGAATATAAAGACTTTTTTTGATATTTCCGCATAGTATGCTACTATTATTGCATGCTTTTCAACAAAAAACACCAAAAGAAAATTCAGTTCATCTGGGCGGTCTTGAGTATCCTCATCATCGTTTCTATGATCCTTTTGTACTCTCCAATCTTTAGATAAACTAATTTTCCCCGCTCCGCATCATCTTCAAGAATACATCTTGAGGAATATTTACTCTGCCTCGTTCTTTCATTTTCTTCTTACCCTTCTTTTGCTTTTCTAAAAGTTTTTTCTTACGAGTTATGTCTCCACCATACAAGTAGCCAGTGACATCTTTTCTAAAAGCTTGAATAGTTCGAGACGATATAATCCTGCCCAAGGCCTTGCCTTGAATTTTGGTTACGAACATTTGTCTAGGCAAAATATTGTGCAATTTCTCAACTGTCTTCTCAGCCTCTTCTTCTACTTTCTTTTTTGAAATCACACGAGAAAAAGCTATCACCGGCTCATCAGCTACTAACACATCTAACCGAGTAACATTAGCTTCTCGCATATCTTCTATCTCATAAGATATTGAGCCATAGCCTGAAGTAGTACTCTTTAACTCATCAAAAAAGTTTCGCATAAGTTCACGGAGTGGCATTTTTACAGAGACTGAAGAACGGTTATCTCCAAAGTTTTCTGTCTCACCTATCTCAGCTTCGTGATCAAAAAGTAATTGCATGATGTTGCCGATATAGCCAGATGGAGCAATGATCTTTGCACTGATCCATGGTTCAAAAACTTCCACTATCTCCCCGTCATCTGGGAAATAATACGGGGAGTATATTTTTTGTTTCTTACCATTCTTAAGTGTTACTTCGTAAGTAATTGAAGGCATGGTAATAACGAGCTCCAAATCAAATTCCCGTTTCAATCTTTCAGTAATAATTTCCAGGTGAAGCATTCCTAAAAATCCACAACGAAACCCTCGCCCCAAGGAACCACTAGATTCTTCTTCAAAGGAAAAAGCTGAATCTGAAAGCTTTAATTTACCTAAAGACGCTTTTAATTCTGTAAAATCGTCCGCATCTTCTGGGAATACCGATGCCCAAACCACAGGCAGGGGTTTTTCATAACCAGGAAAAGCAGGTAATGGATTTTTAAACATGGTTATAGTGTCTCCAACGGATGCAATGCCGGGTTTTTTAATTCCAGTTACAATATATCCAGTCTCCCCTCTACCTAAAAATTCTCTCGGAGTTTCTTCTGGAGAAAATGTCCCGACTTCGAGCGAAGTAAATTTTTCACCCGAAACTGCAAAAAGTAAATTGTCACCCTTGCTGACCTTTCCATCCAGCACTCGCACAAAAACAATAACTCCTTTATGATTTGAGTATTTAAAATCGAAAATGAGAGCTCGGAGATTATTGTCCCCTTGATAAGTTTCAACAGGTGGGGGCACTCTTTTTATAACTTCTTGTAGTAGACTCTCTACTCCTTCTCCAGTACGCCCAGAAACCAACAAAACATCTTCAATATTACAACCTAGCAAATTCACAACTTCTTCTCTTACTTCCTCTACCCTAGAGAGCGGTGAATCAATTTTTGAAAGCACTGGAATGATAGTAAGCCCACCATCACGAGCCATGGCCAAAGTGGTAAGTGTCTGTGCTTGGACACCTTGAGTCGAGTCTACGAGCAAAATAGAGCCTTCTACGGCCTTTAGCGCTCGAGATACCTCGTATGAGAAATCTATGTGTCCTGGCGTATCAATCAGGTTTAAAATATATTTTTGTCCATTCGCTGCATACTCCATTCTGACGGGTTGCATTTTAATAGTAATACCGCGCTCTCGTTCTAGGTCCATCGAGTCTAGCACCTGATCACGCATCTTTCGTTCTTCTATAGTATGGGTAATTTCAAGCATGCGATCTGCCAAGGTACTCTTACCATGGTCAATATGCGCAATGATGCTGAAATTTCTTATGTGCTTCAAATCCATAAGGCTATCTTAGCAGAAAAACCTTGAATTTTAAAGCCCTTCCTGGGGTGGCGCAACCACTTTGGCTCGCCAGAATTTAGTATGTAAAGTTTTAGCAATATCAGTAAGTTCTTGACTCTTCAGTAAATATAGGATCAGAATACCAGCCAAAATACCTAAAACACCCGAGATAAACCCTTGGGCCAATATTCCCCAGAAAGTATTAATGTCGAATATACCAGCAAGAAAGTTAAGAGATAGGTATGACACACCTCCTATAAAAAAAGACGCGGATAAACTTTGAAAAAAAGTCTTGGAGATAAAATGTTCTCCGGGCATAAAATCTTTTTTAACAAATATCCACAACAACACCAAATTTAAAATAGTTCCGCAAGAATACGCCAAAGGTAACATCAAGATATCAGTTCCGGAAATGTCTGAAACTTTCAGAAGCGATTCAATAAAGTATTTAAATAAATCTACATTCTTGAAAAGAAAGAGGAACAAAAGAGAGAAAAGTACAATCGAAGTAGAGGAAATAAAATTCACCAAAAGTGGTCTCTTGGTGTTACCACTAGCATAATAGGTTCTCGAGAAAAGATGCATCAATCCTTGAGCCACGATAGATATGGAAAATACTGCCAGTGACGCTGCCACCAAACGAGTGTTTTCCCAGGAAAAAGCTCCCGAACCCAATATGACACGCACGATCTGAGCACGAAGAACGATAAATAAAAATGTAACCGGTAGGGATAAAAATACTATCTGCCTAGCAGTATTCTTGAGCTCTCTTTTAAAGTCATCCTTGCGTCCTAGAGCAAAAGCTCGAGTCAAAGTCGGAAATGCTGCCACCGAAAATGCAAGACCGATGATACCGAGTGGTACTGACTGTAAATTCAGTGAAAGATTGAAAATAGAAATAGAACCTCCTTGTAGGAACGATGCAAAAGATACTACTAGAATAAGAGCTATGCTGTTAAAAGAAAGACCTAAGGTTCTCGGCAAAGATACTAAAACGACTTTTTTAATATCTTTGAAATTAACTCCGACTGAGAAAGTTGGTGAGAAACCGCAACGAGCAGAAGTAAAAGCTTGAATCAAAAAATGCATCAAAGCGCCTAGAACTATACCGAAAGCTAAACCAAAAATTCCAGCGATAGGATACAAAAACACTATGCCTATGATCACACCTGCATTGTAAAATAGTGGGCTTAGAGAATAAAACAAAAACTTACGGAACATCTGAGTGATAGACCCAAAGAGATTGGATAGTCCGAGTAATATCGGTGAGAGTAACATGATACGAGAAAGTTCTACCACTTTTACCTGCATATCAGGCGTAAAACCTGGAACTATCAAACTGGAAATTTCAGGCATCAACAAAAAGACTATCACGCACACAGCGATAATGACTGCAAAAAAAACAGTGAAGACATCATTTAAAAACTTTCTTGCAGCTGGGGTCACAGTACCATCAGGCATGCGCTCGAGTACAAACGGTATGATGACTGTGACTGAGGCAAGCGATGCAATACAAGTGAATATCAGATCAGGTATGCGAAATGCAGCATAATAGGCATCCAAGATCGGAGATGGACCGATCATATGAGCTATGAATCTATCACGAAACAATCCCAGTATTTGCGTCAGGAACGCGAAACACCCAAGGAGAAGAGCCGCTTGATTCACGCTGCCATACTCTTTGCCGAAAATTCTTAAGATCTTCTCCATTCTCAGCTATTCTAATTATCTGTTTCCTGATCCTCTTTCGTAGTCACAACTGGTGCTGGAACATTAGCTCCGTTCTTTAAAGAATTTACATAAGATTGTAGTTCTTGATTCCCTGGCAGAAGCGATAACGCACCTTCAGCATAGGACACCGCAGCATCTCTATTGCCTAAAGATTTTTCAATTTGAGAAAGTATAATAAGTCCGTCAACATAATCTGGCTTTAGACTTATAGCCATAGATGCAAAGTTCTTCGCCTCAGTCATATGACCACCTTGGGCTAGATAGGTTCGAGCGATTAAAAGTTTAATTCCGGGATTATTAGGGTTAAGTTCACTGGCTTTAGTAAGTGAAACGATGGCTTTGTCATAAGCACCTTCAACACCCAAAGATCCAGCGATATTGTATGTGTTTCCAAGAGTCTGATAATTAAGATAATTAAAGCCATTGTAGTTAGTAGCCATGATTGCACTTGATTCAGCAAGACTAAATGCAGACTGGAGAGTCACCTTATCATTCTCAGTCAACTCCGCACCCTTGCTTGCAAGCTGGTTTATTTTTACAGAGTAAACTTCATTTGCAGTTCGAAGATACAAATCGTTTGGATTGAGTCTGAGAGCTTTCGCAATAGAACCTTCCGCTTCTTCTACAGTTTGAGCACTAAAAGTACGATTGAAATAAGATATCGAAGCAAATCTTTCAATATATTTAAAAGTTGCTCCTGCAGCAGCGATCATAAGAGCGATAAGTGCCAAGATGAAGAAGAAACTTTTTCGAGGGTCACTCAAGAAAGCAATCTCTAGTTCATTTTTACCTTTAAAGGAAAGACCAACAAAGATTCCAGTAAGTGCAAAAGCCAAGATTAGAACCACAGACCCGACTGCGTAAAACCAAGACGCAACAAAGAGGTACAATGCTCCTAAGAAAAATAGAGTCGCATCAGAGTTCGAACCCTTCTTGATTCCAGAAAACAAAACTCGAACCCCAGAAAGTAGAAATAAAGCAAAGAAAATCACAAAAGCCAGAATACCCAATATTCCTGTATTTATCATGAGAGTTGGTAAAGTACCAGACCCAGAAGAAAAGTTGGTATTCCAGAATTGAGTCGAATTTATAACTACAGGTTTGTAACTTGCCCAAGACTCTCCGAAACGATTTGGTCCTATGCCAAATACTGGATCATGAGCAAGCGCAGATTTACCGACAGTGAGGGTAGAGCTAAAAGAAGGTCGTATTTCGACATTAGCAAGCCCTAAACGCTCGGGCATTATCCCACCGATAAATTGACCGGACATAAAAAATAGAAGCGACACCATAACCATCGCAAAAGAGAATGCTGGGAAGTAAGCAGTCTTACCCTCTTCCCTCTTAGTCGCTCCAGAAATAGAAATTTTGTATACAAAGACTAATAAAGCAAATACTCCAATCAATTCCCAAACTAAATTAAAGTTAACCGCTGCAGAGAGAACTACAGAAAGCAGCAACATGCCACCTAGTACCCATTTAAAAGCTTTTGAAACATTGAAAAATTCAATAGCGAACAAGGAAAGAACACCAAAGAAACCTGCAAATATTCCGAGAGTATTCCAAGAACCAACAAGATTTTCTGTTTTACCAGAGAGTAATCCAAGGGACAGAAATTCTGGGTAAAAGAATCTAGCTACTTGAAAAATAAATGCTATACCTAGAGAAAGTAAAAGTCCTAAAAGGATTATCCTGGAACGCTTTACATCTTTGACAGTAACTGCAGTAAAAAGCATTAACAAAAATAAAGCAAAGACATGCCAGAAAGTTCCCATTTCTAAAATCACACCAAAGAAAGATACTGAGCTAGTTCCGGAGAATAACGCGGAGATAAAGAATGCAGCCACGATACCTAATCCTGAAAGAAGTAAGGCAGATTTTGGGATAGACAGTTTACCATCAGAGAATCTAGCCGCAGACCACGCAATTATCGCCACAGCAAGACCGACTACTAAAAGCAGTCCTTTCGAAGACTCAACCGGAATTTTAGTAAAAGGTAAAGCAAATAAAGGTGCTAAAACTATGACGACCGAAAGAGCGATAAGTGAAATTCTATCTAAAATATTTGATAACATAGGTATTGTTTGTATTACATGCTCCATGGCAAAAGAAACCATGGCGTTATGATTAATAATCGTTCTTTAAATTATACTACAAGCGGAGTCTCTCGCAACTAAAAAACGATGTTGATAAGTCGCCCCTTCACATAAATAACATTTTTAGGACTAGCTCCTCCAAGGGCTTTTGAGACTACATCTTGGGAAAGCGCAAGATTTTTTATTTCTTCTTCAGTAGTATCCACGGACACAAGTATTTCTCCTCGCATTTTACCATTGGTCTGAATTATTATTTTCATTTCATCATCTACTAAAAGTTTCGGATCCGCTACGGGCCAGATGGATAAATGAATCGATTCCTTTTCACCAAGGTCGTGCCATAATTCCTCAGTTATGTGTGGTGCAAATGGTGCTAAAAGTTTCAAGAAGGTCTTGAAGTCTTCTTGGCTCACCGATATATCTTTCTCAAAAACATTGAGTAATATCATCATCGATGATATGCAAGTGTTAAATTTAAAAAGTTCAAAATCCTCAGAAACTTTTTTTATGGTTTTAGCTAATTGTTTTTGAAAACTTACATCTGAAACTTCTGACCAAGGTTCTTCCTTATGAGCAAATTTCCAAACACGCTCTAAAAATCTCCTGACACCAACCACACCATTAGGGTCCCATGGGTAGTTGCCTCCATCTCCATACGGACCCATAAAAGCAAGATATAAGCGCACAGTATCCGCTCCTAAAAGTTTTACAGATTCATCCGGGTCTATAACATTACCTTTAGATTTACTCATCTTTTCACCATCTGGTCCAAGGATTAGTCCTCGATTTCTACGCACAAGATATGGTTCAGTTTCATTGACCATACCAGTATCATGCATAGCTTTCACCCAAAATCTAGAATACAACAAATGCATAGTCGTATGTTCAGCACCACCAAAATAAGTATTAACTGGCATCCAGGCATTTATCTCGCTTTCACCTGCAAATTTTTTTTCATTTTTAGGATCAAGGTAGCGATAAAAATACCAAGAGGAATCCACAAAGGTGTCCATAGTCTCGACTTCAGGAGTCCAGCCTTCTCCAAATATTTCTATAGTACGCTTCTTTAATTCTTCACTGCGCGCAAGCGGAGCTGTACCGTCGGGTGTGTGATCCACATCAGTGGGTAGTAACCATGGTAAATGTTCCTCTGGTACGCCGTGGGCTTTACCTTGTGGGTCATAAACAATAGGAATAGGACATCCCCAGTATCTTTGTCGGGAGATTCCCCAATCACGCAAGCGATATGTATTTACAAAATTTCCACCAACTTTTTTAGTAACTTCAAGTTTATCAACCAAGGGTTTATCTGCGACTTTCAATCCGTATATCTTTGCAAACTCAGCATCTCGCTCATCGTGCGCGGGTACTGCCATCACTGCACCAGTAGCGTAACCTACCAATACATAATCCGCCAACCAAACAGGAACTTCTTCGAGCGTAGCAGGATTTATCGCTGTGATTCCTTTCAACTCTACTCCTGTTTTTTCTTTTGATTGTTGTCGATCGAGATCTGATTTCTTTTTTGTATCTGATATGTATGTTTGTACCTCGTCCCAATTTTGTATATTTAATTTCAGAAAATCAACTAAGCCGTGCTCTGGGGCCAGAACTACATATGTAACTCCATGCAATGTATCCGCACGAGTTGTGAAAACTTTTATTTTCTCTTTTGAATCTTTTATTGTAAATTCTATCTCTACTCCAACACTACGACCAATCCAATTTCGCTGAGCTTCTTTAATATGCTCGGGCCAATCTAGGCCTTCAAGGTCATCTACTAATCTATCTGCGTACTTGGTAATTCGAAACATCCATTGGTCCTGATCTTTCTGAATCACTTCTGCTCCGCATCTATCACAAGTACCATTATTCACCTGTTCATTTGCCAGAACAGTTTTATCTTTCGGACACCAATTCACCTTAGTGGTCGCCCGATACACTAAATCTTTTTTTAGAAATTCAGTAAACATCCACTGCGTCCACTTATAGTACACTGGATCACAAGTCACAACTTCTCGAGTCCAATCAAAACAAGCTCCCATAGAACGCAGCTGTCCTCTCATCTTTTCCATATGAGCATATGTCCAAGTTTTTGGATCTTCGCCAAGTTTAATAGCAGCATTTTCAGCAGGCAACCCAAAAGCATCAAACCCCATCGGGTAAAGTACATTATATCCCTTCATCCGCCTGTAACGGGCATACATATCAGGAACAGAAAAAGCATACCAGTGACCTACATGGAGATTACCGGAAGGGTAAGAAAATTCCACGAGAGTGTATTGATTCTGCTTACCGGAAACTTTATCTTCCACCTTATACAAACCACTAGCGTCCCATTCTGCCTGCCATCGTTTTTCTATTTCCTTGTGATCGTAATTTTTCATTGACGAAAATCTTTACTGTGTAGTGCGAATCATTATTGGCTCTGGGTTAGGGTATGGTGGGTAGATATCTCGATCGATAGTTCTCTCGAAGCAAGTTCTGCCGGCCTCATGATCCCAAGACTCGTTAGTTCCCCCACCTGGGTAAGGATAAGAAGAAACAGCCATATCTCGGCCCTCCATCATCGGCACAATTCCACCCTTACCATAACTATATTCTTGCCAACCTTTTGGCATTGGTAATGCAAAATCAGCACATAGTTCAAAAGTTAATTTGGCTTCATCTTTGACACTGTACTCATACACTTTACCCTTTTCAAATTCTGGCTCTACCGGGAGAGTAGATCCTGAAATTGGATTACTCAAATCGCTCAGAGTTGCTGGTAGGTGTTCTTTTTGTTGATAAAAATTTATCACAGACCATTGGATGCTTTGCAGATCCTGAATTCGACGATCATCCAAACGAAGTGATCGTTGCTCCATAGGTGAACCCATCACACAAAAACTAAACCAGACTAGTAAGGCCACCCAAATAGTTGCTTTGATTGATGAACCTAAAGCTACAGAAATACCGAAAAACTTCTCTCGGCCTCGGAGTTCAAACATGTAGTGCACACCTACAAAAACTGCTACAAGCAGAACTGCGATAACTTTAAAAATAAAACGATTGGTTATTTCTCCAGATACAAAGTATTTTACTAGAGTTACTAGATCAATAGCCACTACCAAACTTGAAAGAAAAAGAATCACATAGATCATCCACTTTCGAATAATCTCGTCGATATGGCCTAGGCCATTCAACATTGCCTTTTTCCAAAAATAAGACACAACCAAAAATACTGGGAAAAATATAATCAGGGTTGCTAGTGCCATCCGCATACCTTCAAACGAATATGTAGAATAACCATATTGATAGTTAGCATTTAAAACATCTGGAAACTTTTTATCCAAAGTGTTAAAGAATAAATTCAGCGCCGAAACGACTGTGGTGATAAGAGTTATCAAAACTCCAAGGGATAAAAAGAAGAAACCTATGTTTAATTTTGGCTTATCTCTTAATGCATTTTGTTGTATTTCCATATCTCTTAATATATCATATAAGGAGTCATGATTAAAAGGCCAAAAAATGTCTCTACAAAATTAACAACATGGATTGGATCCACCAGCTCTATTGTCATTCATACCTTATTTTTTATAGGTATGTTTTGTCTTCGTTTTATAAATATTCCTATCGGAGATATACTACTAATTTTAACGACCCTGGTGTCACTTGAGGCAATTTACTTAGCTATATTTATTCAAATGACCGTGAACCGCCACGGCGAAGACCTAGTAGAAGTTTCTGAAGATATCGAAGAAATTCAGGAAGATGTGGAAGAAATTCAGGAAGATGTGGAAGGTATTGAAAAAGATGTGGATGCTATTCAAGAAGATGTCGGTGAACTCCAAGAAGATATTGAGGAAATTTCTGAAGAAGAAGAATTAGATGATCACAGCATCGAAATGAAAAAACTAGAAAAAATAGAACACACTCTCCAAGTACTACTAGACGAAATCGCACATTTGAAGAAATAAAATTTATTTTACCTGCCAAACTGCAGTATTAGCTAGTGGTATTGCTCGATTTTGGGATTGCTCTAAAATACACATTTCACCAGCCGTAACTTCCCCACCTATGTCTTTCAGTGCGTCAGAGAGCGCGTGACCAAGAGAAAGTGACGAAGAATCTATCGCATAAGAAGTCAGGATTACAAAAAGAGGGTTTGGAGATAAAACTTTTTTAACACTAGTGAGCAATTTTGGTAAATCTTCTTCGATTTTCCAAGTTTCCCCTTTTGGCCCTCGACCAAACTTTGGTGGATCCATTATCACTGCATCGTATTTTACCCCCCGCTTTGCTTCCCTCTCTAAGAATTTCAAAACATCCTCAGGAATTATGCGCATAGGCTTATCTTGTAGTCCTGATAATTTCTGATTCTCTTGTGCGAGTGATAAAGACTGTTTAGAAGCGTCCATATGCGTGACCTCTGCTCCGGCTTTCAATGCAAACAAACTCGCTACTCCTGTGTACCCAAAAAGATTTAAAAATTTTATTGGACGATTGGCTTTAGTAATTTTTTCATATATATAATCCCAATGCACTTGTTGCTCGGGGAAGAATGATAAATGTCTGAAAGGTGTAGGCTTCGCAGTCCACCTGATATCTTGATAACTCATGACCCAACTATCTTTCATTTCCTTATTCGCAAATCGCCATCCAGCCTTCTCGCCGGATTTAGAATTTAAAAACTTTCCGTCAGCATTCTCCCACTCTTTTTTATTTAAAGTCTTTTTCCATACTGCATTTTCATGCGGTCGCACGAAAGTATACTCGCCAAACCGTTCAAGTTTTTCACCTTCGCCTGTATCTAGGAGTTCATAACCCTTCCAACCAAAACTTTCAAAAACTTTAATTTTATTTTTCATTAATTTTTTCTATGTTAGCTACTAAAGCCTTGTGGTCACTAACTCCCTCCATAAATTCTACATTACTTACTGAGTACTGAGGTGTGCTAAAAAGCCCATCTACCATTCTCAGAAGTCCTGGTACTTTGTGTAACTTAGGATCAATACTTGAATCATATTCTAGAGGTATATTATCCTTATATTTTCCACTTAACATTTCGAAAGTTCCAAATCCTCGTGGAGCATTCAAATCTCCAACTAAAACAAATTCCCTAACCTCATCTTCTAAAACATTAACAAGAATTTTTGCATCCTCCTTTTGAAAAGGAAGAGAAAGTCCACCTTGTGTCCAAGTAAAATGAGTATTAGAGATTCTGTAATATTGAGAATTATACTCAATATCCCCCCACATAATTAATATATTTATGGTATTTCTTTCTTTTAAGGGATCCTTCGAGTGTATAAATTTAGGTATATCTTTCTCATCACCGACAATATATTGATAATTAAAATTTGTCATTTGCTTAGTTAAAATAGCAATACCCAAAAGCTCATACTCTCCAGCAGAAGAAAGAAAGTAACACATAGGCTTAAAAAAACTTTTCATACCTAAAGCATTCTCGTAGGTACTTAAATCTTTTTTAAAAACCTCTTGCAAACAAACTACATCTGGTTTTTCTTTTTCTAAAAAATTTAATACAGTGTTATGGTGTTTGTCTTGTTGAATATTTACGGAAATTAATTTAAGCATATTAAATTTTAAACTCAATTACATCCCCGTCTTTTACTATATATTCTTTACCTTCAGTGCGAACTTTACCTTTATTGCGTGCTTCTGCGTATGAACCAGCATCTAGGAGATCTTTCCAGAAAACAGTTTCGGCTCGGATAAATTTATCTTTAAAATCAGTATGAATAGCTGTTCCCGCTATTGGCGCAGTAGAGCCTACCTTTATAGTCCAAGCTCTGGTTTCATCTTCACCAGTGGTGAAAAAAGTTTCCAAGCCGAGTAATTCATAACTTTTCTTTATCAAATCATCAAAACCTTTTTCAAATACTGGATCAATTTTGACCCAGAGCCCCGGTGCATTTATTTCCACATTTTCGTTGGCTTCCGAAATATTCAAAGCATAAAGCATTGGCTTTAATGTCAGGAGATTTAACGATTTTATTTTAAACTTCTCTTCGTCTGTGAGGTTTGCATCGGTCGCCATTCTGCTCTCTTCGAGTACAGCCTCCACTTTTTTCAAAATATCGTGCTCGGCAACTGCTTCTTTTACTCCTCGCTTCGCATCACGATCTAAATTTGAAAGTCTCTTAGAGACAGTTTCAAAATCCGCCAACACAAGCTCTAGATTAATAACTCCAATATCTTGCATTGGGTCAACTTTATTTGCGACATGAATCACAGAATTATCTTCAAATGTTCGCACCATGTGAAGTATCGCATCCACTTCTTTAATATTAGATAGAAATTTATTACCCAGGCCTTCGCCCTTGGAAGCTCCAGCTACAAGCCCGGCGATATCTACGAATTCTATAACTGCGGGAATAGTTTTAGCCGATTTTGAGAAATCAGAAAGTAATTGCACTCGTTCGTCAGGAACAGGGACAATACCTACTGATGGATCAATAGTACAAAATGGATAATTCTCTGCCGGTACAGACTTTTTAGTAAGCGCATTAAAAAGCGTGGACTTCCCCACATTCGGTAGACCTACAATTCCTATAGATAAAGACATGCTTAGAATATAGCAAAATAAACTTACCTTTACTAGTTTGGAGAATTTACTATGCCTCTTGTAATCGGTCCAAAGAAACCAACAGCTGGTTTAATTTTGCTGGCAATTTGAAACTTAATTAAGGCAGCTTTAGTTAAGGCTCCGAATTTTACAGTTTCATTTCCTGGTGATCCTGCACCTGTTGTAGCTACAGGAAAACCATGAGTATTTAAATATTTTTGTAATTCTTTGATATCAGGATGAGTCATACCTATCTGTAAATCACTTAAGAATTTTAATAAAGAAGGTGTGCTTGGTTCACCTGAAGCATTGGGGCTTGTAAGGTTACTGCTACCACACAGTTTTCCTGTTAGAGAGTTAAATAATGCCCCACTAGTGCACGGTGTGGGGACATTTGGATTTAATGACATAGGAGTATTGTTTACTAAATTGTTACGGATAGAATGTGCGGAACTTCCAGAAGTTGTGTGGTGAACTGGCTCAAGTTCTCCCTCTTCTTCAATTAAAGAAAAGTTCGCAGTCACAGTTACATCATTCGCCACGCCTACATCAGTACGAGGATTTTGTATAGATAAATCAGACCAATTAGTAAATTCATAACCAGAATCTGGAACTGCGGTTATAGCTGTACCACTACCTCCTTCATTTATTATCTGTGAGGTATCTCCTGTAATTGAACCATTCGCTCCTGCTGAATAAGTTAGTGTATACACATTTGGACAAGGAATTGTAACGGCGCCATTTACAGTACCACTATTAGTGGCCCCAGCATCAAAACATGCATCCCCAGTAACTGTTCCGTAGTTGATACTGGTATCATAAAAATTAGCATCGCCCGTAAGTGTACCCCCAAAATAAACAGAGTCATTAAAAATAGCATCACCTATTAAACTAACTACTTCAAAACCAGCGCCCGTAGCACTTGTTGCGGTCAATCCAGTGAGGCTTGCATCTATTCTGTAGGGTGCAACAAAAGAATCCGCATTGATGTTTGGAGCGACACTACCTAAAGTTTTTACTCCATTAGTGCCATCAGGTAAACTTGCTGATTGTATTGTATGAGCTTCATCATCCCACCAATTACCAGCTAGAGTGTTCCACTCATTATCTACGCCGGAGTTATGCCAAAATATATCAGCTTCAACAAAGATACCACCATTTAAAGTTTGAAAAGTTGTAGTGCCGTCATATTGTGCTCCAATTATATTTACTTCTGCACCATCTGCCACCACAGTCCACGGACCTGTACTTATAAAATCACGAGTAGTCGTAGTATTACTAGTATATTTACGAGTTTTAGTGCCACCTACTGTTCCGTTGCTTTCTGTTGAATCACCAACGAAAACAGCATCACCTGAAACCGTTCCGTTATTAAAACTTGAATCGTTAAAGATAGCATCACCTGTAACAGTACCTTGAATATAGCTTGTATCATTGAATATAGCATCACCTGTGATTATTCCTGCGGCATAAGCAGAATCGTTAAAGATAGCATCACCTGAGAAATTAAGGTCCACATAATTTCCAATAGAACTATGAAATGTGATTCCCGTAAGAGTAGCATCAAGACTATATGGATACACCCAAGTATCTATATCGACATTGGGTCCAACACTACCTAAAGTAATTATAGCGTTGAAGTCAGGCAAGCTTGCTGATTGTATTGTATGAGCTTCATCATCCCACCAGTTTCCTGTTAGAGTTGACCATTCATTATCCACTCCAGAGTTATACCAATAAAGAGTAGGTGGACATAAACCATAATCAGTTATCGTCCAGTTAAAATTGTCTATAATACTTTGTCTTTCTGTAGCTGATGCACAATAATAACTAGAACCTGCATCAAAAGCCACATTTGATTGTAAAGCTTGGGCTGACCATCCAGCAAGAATTGCGTCATAATTAGCAACAGACAAAACCGCACCACCAGCAAACATTGAAGACATATCAGCCACACTTGATACATCCCAAGAACTTATGTCTTGATTGAAGGGAGTAGCAAAAAACATAGTATTCATATTGGTTACATTTGATACATCCCAAGAACTTATGTCTTGGTTAAAAGCTACAGCGGAGTTAAACATACCACTCATGTTAGTTACATTTGATACATCCCAAAAACTTATGTCTGGATTAAAGTAGATAAAAAGAGATCTAAACATATTACTCATGTCTGTTACACCAGAAAGATCAGGAGAGTCTACCGCGTTTATTCTTAAATTTGTTGCTCCTAAAAATGCATTTGCCATTGAAGTCCATGCGATATTACCCCATTGTTCTACTGAAAGTATCTTTCTTCTATCACCTCCGTTGTTAAAGTATATACGAGGAAAATCTCCTGTAATAGATACAGTATAAGTACCAGCAGAAGCATAAGTATGGGTTATGCTTCCTGTAACACCAGTGCTGGTACTTGAATCCCCCCAATCAACATTATAGTTATACCCTCCACCTGTGGTAGGAATAGTTATTTGAGTATTTGTTGAGGTGCCAGCATTATTTGTTCTCCAAGTAGTAATAAACTCCCCAACAGCAAAAACATTTTGGCTTACTAAAAAAAATACAAACACAAAAACTCCTAAAAAAATTAGATACTTCAAAGATAACTTTGCTTGCTTCATCAAGCCTAATTATAGCAGACTTCTTTAGTTTCCATCATTCATCACTGCCCTAGTTATAGGACCCACAATACCATCGGATACTAAGTTCTTTAATTTTTGAAAAGTCATTACAGACCCTTTTGTTTTTGGTCCAAACATACCATCAGAAGTAATTTGAAGTTTATTTTGAAGACATTTTACTTCCTCACCAGTGCTACCTTGTTTTAAAGTTTGAGTAAGCAAGCAAATTGGTGCTGAAGGAGTTGGCGTAGGGACTGGAGGGCATTTTGCTCCCGTCTTTGGACTATATATATATGAAGCAGTACAACCGTCAGTATTTGTACTTGATACATCTGAACTAGTTACAACTTTATTACTTGATCTTCGTGAACCAGAAGAAGAGCCCCCAGAAGATTCTTCCTCAATTGTAAACGCTGTCACTGCTAAAACATTGGAATCATTGTCTGCAGCATCAGTGACTGTAATTGTACAATCAGTATAAGTTCCCAATGCTAGTGTTTCAAGAGAAATTGTATTAGCACCAATGCTCGCTGTTGTGGTGAGACTAGTGCAACTTCCTCCATAAGTAATATCTCCAGCTTCGTCAGTGGTGAAAGTATAGTCAGGAGTAGTGTCAGTAGTAGGAGTGGTTACAGGTATAGTCTCAGAAATTACCGGACCTGTCGCATCAATAGTTGTAAAATTCCAAGTTGTTTCATCTAGAATTCCTGCAAAAGAATTTCCTGATGTATCATCAAAAGCTGTGGCATCGATTTGGATATAATAGTCTGTTCCTTCAGCTAAGTTTGAAGTTGGATTTACTGTAATCGTTGTAGTACCTGTTCCTGTAATAAGTCCTCCTGTTACATCAATTGCTTCTACGACGGAATCATCTGAAGATTTATAAATTGAAATATTACCTGTTTCTACATCCACCGCTTCATCAAAAGTAATCACTAAGTTTGAAGCCACTACGACATCTGTTGCTCCATCTGTGGGAGATAATGTATCTATTGTAGGATCTGTGGTGTCAGTTATCACAAGTTTATATAAAGACAAATATGGAGAAGTATAGTGTGTTGCAGCCATATAATTTCCACTCCAAGATACGCTAGTACCAAGCCCGGGTAATGCAGTAGGATTGGCAAGTTTATTTAAAGTTTCTCCTACTTTTTGATAAAGAGAGAGAGTGGTAGAGAAAGGTGCAGCTGGTAAATAATCTCCATTCCAGGCAACACTCGAACCATATCCACTAAGAGCAGTTGGGTCAGCTAATTTTGTTAAAGCATCACCTTCTCTTTTGTAAAAAGAAACGAATGGAGTAGTTGCTTGTGATGTAGCTAAGTAATCTCCATTCCAAGAAACACTGGTCCCTGTCCCAGAAAGTGCCGTTGGATTTGTAAGTTTAGTTAAAGCATCACCTTCTCTTTTATAAAATGATAAAAAGGGAGTTGTATTGTGTGCTACTGCAAGATAGTCTGTACTCCAGGCAACACCATTACCTTGAGCCGCAGTTGCTGTTGGATCAGCTAATTTAGTTAATGTGTCACCTTCTCTTTTATAAAATGATAAAAAGGGAGTTGTAGAGTGACCAACAGCCAAATAATCTCCATTCCAGTCAACAGCACGACCAGTGCCTGCTAGCGCTGTTGGATCAGCTAATTTAGTCAATGTGTCACCTTCTCGTTTATAAAATGATAAAAACGGAGTTGTAAAATGGGATACAGCCAAATAATCTCCATTCCAGGATACACCTAAAACTTGGCCTGCAGTTGCTGTTGGATTTGTAAGTTTAGTTAAAGCATCACCTTCTCTTTTATAAAATGATAAAAAAGGAGTTGTAGCGTGCCCCACAGCTAAATAATCTCCATTCCAATCAGATGCAAAGCCATTTCCAGCAAGTGCGGTGGGTGCTGCTTGAAATTGTAAATCTACTGTATCAGCAAAAGAAACTACTGGAAAGTTCATCCCCATAAAGACTATAAAAATTAGTACAGAAAAAATTCTTTTTGACATCAAATTATTATATCAAATTAATCTCCATTCAACACATCTCTTGTCATTGGCCCTACCACAGCATCAGGCTTTAGCTCATGAGTGCTTTGGAACTTCTTGAGCGCTTGGATGGTAAGATTGCCGAATTTATTAGTTTCATTACCTAGTGAACCAATGCCACTTGTGGCTAGTGGAAAACCATGAGTATTTAAATACTTTTGAAGTTCTTTCACCTCGACATCAACCATGGGTGCCCAGAGATTTTTTGTGAAAATAAATTTATTTGGATTTGGATTATTATGAATTTCAAAATTACTTGTTCCACATGGTGCTCCAGTTAAATTGCTAAATAGTGCTCCACTTGTGCATGGTGCTAGAGAGTTTATTGGAATAACTACTGAAATATTTTGTGGTTTTAATACTCTTCGAGTGGACCCAGAAGAAGAACGAGCTTGTACTTCCGGCTCAGCTTCTTCTACTACTCTATTAAAATAAACAACAAAAACATCGTATGAATTGTTTGTATCGTCAGACACTAATCCTTCCACACCTCCATTACTAAAATCAAAAGAAATATATTGATTATCTTCTGAAATTGACGGACGGGATTGTACTTGATTACTATTAGAAATTTGATTACCATCGTCATCAACAGAAACTCTAACTACGGTTTCCGTATCTCTATCATATAAGAACACATCTATCAGAGCATTTGTGTCATTATCTACTAAGTTAGTCGCTTGGGAAGAATAAGCGATATACCTACCATCTGAAGATATTGTTGGGTAATATGATTGAGTGTCTCCTTCTGAGCCTTCATTGTCAACTGATATACGAGTAGTTGTGCCCAAAGTTATATCACGAATAAAAATATCTTCTGACCCATTGGTATCACCTGACACTAAATTTGAAGCTTCTGACCTAAATACTACAAAATTACCGTCAGCAGAAATAATGGGATCTGTAGAAGTACTATCTCCTTCAACTTCACTAGAGTCTACTGATATACGCATAGTTGTCCCGAGTTCAATATCGCGAAGAAAAACATCCCTAGATCCATTTGTATCTCCTGCTATCAAATTTGTCGAGGTTGAAGAAAAAACAACTAAATTATTATCAGAAGGCATAGATTGAATATCTCCATCGGAACCATTATCTCCTTCTACTTCATCTGAGGAAACAGATATACGAGTAGTAGTGCCTAGAGCTATATCACGCATGAAGATATCAGCACTGCCATTTGTATCACCAGCAACTAAATTTGCCGCATCTGATACAAAAGTAATAAAATTTCCATCCGAAGATATATAAGGACTATATGAATCACTATCTCCCTCAACTTCATTACTATCTACAGATATTCGTGAAGTTGCTCCTAAAGCAATGTCGCGAAGAAAAACATCTTGAAATCCATTTGTGTCACCTGCAACTAAATTCGTTGCATAAGAAGTAAAAACAACATAGTTTCCATTAGCTGAGATTATTGGATATCCTGAACTTCCATTTCCCTCAGCTTCTGCACTACTTACTGATATTCGCTCAATAGTATCGGTATCCCTATCATAGACAAAAATATCTTGCTCATTATTAGTATCACTTGCTACTAAATTAGTAGCATATGATTGGAAAGCAACATATCTACCAGCAGAAGATATTGAACTATAATTCGAATCAGAATCCCCCTCTACTCCCAGATCAGATATAGAAACTCTCTCAATTCCATCATGTACAGATGAACCAATTGTAAAATTCCAAGTTGTCGTATCTGCAATTCCAGCAAAAGAGTTTCCAGAATTATCTTCAAAAGCTCCAGCATCTATTTGTACATAATAAGCAGTTGCTAAACCTAAATTAGAACTAGGATTAATCGTTACATCTGTACCACTAACTTCTACTAAGCCACCGTCTGTAACATCTATCGTCTGTACGATAGAGTTATCAGAAGATTTTTTAATTAAAATATTACCAACTCCAGCAACTACATTTTCATTAAAAGTTATAAGTAAATTACTATTAGCTGAGACACCTTCTGCGCCATCTGTAGGTGTTAAGGTACTTACAGTGGGAGGAGTTCCATCTGTTGTAAAATTCCAAGTTGTCGTATCTGCAATTCCAACAAAAGAGTTTCCAAATAAATCATCAAAGGCAGTTGCATCTATTTGCACATAATAAGAAATACCAGGTTCTAAATCAGAACTCGGATTTATTTGAAAAGTAGTTTGACCTCCAAGTATTACTTGTCCACTTTCTACATCTATAGCTTCAACGACAGAATCATCCGAAGACTTTTTAATTGTAATATTCCCTGTACCAACCTTCATTATTTCACTAAAAGTAATATTTAAATTAGTACTTGGAAGCACATCTACTTGCCCGTCAGATGGATAAAGGCCTGAAATTGTAGGTATTACAGCATCTATCGCATCATATTTATATACCAACGCATCTGTTGCATCAGTAATCCAAAAAAAGTTATTGTAATAAGTAATTCCTATAGGAGTGGCATTTCCGCTGGCATTTGTATCAAAACTAAAATTAGTTTTTGTGCCACTAGGATAATACATATATACTTCTCTATTGATGTCATCGGCAATCCAAAAATAACCATTATAAGAAACTATTCCTTCAGGGCCATTATTGCTATTACTTGATGTATCAAAATGAACCCCTGTGTAAGTACCATCAGGGTTGTATCTATAAACTTCTGCATCATTCCAATCAGTAATCCATAAAAAATCATTATAAGTAGCTATTCCTGAAGGTAAATCGCTACCACTTCCTGCTGTATCAAAAGAAGTCCCAGTATAAGTACCGTCTGGGTTGTATTTATAAACTTCTAAATCTGCATAATCAGTTATCCAAAAAAAATCATTGTAAGCAGTGATTCCTAGCGGATCATTATTCCCACTACCTGCTGTATCGAAAGAGAAGCTTGCGTATGTACCATCTGGGTTGTACTTATAAACTTCTGCGTCAACGCCATCTATTACCCAGAAAAAATTATTATAAGCAGTTATGCCGGTCGGATAATCGTTGCCACTTCCAGAAGTACTAAAAGAAACACCTGTATAATCACCAAAAGCTGCAAAAGAATTTTTTGGGAAATAAAATCCGACTCCCAATATACCTATCAAAGTCAGTACAAATATGCCTTTCTTAAACATGAGGATATTATAACAAAAAAAACCCAAAATTACACCAATTTCTTGAGTTCTTCCTTGTATTTCTCCATTACCTGCATGCCGGCTTGCATTTGATCCATACCCGCTTTGGTTTTCTCGCCAATCTCTACAGTAATCTTCTTGAAAAGAAGAGGATCCTTCTCCATCATAGTGATAATCATATCTATCTGAGCTTGTGGCACTCCCTGAGTGCGAAGCATCTTTTTAAGTAAAAAATTTTTAAACATGTCTGACATTATAACTTCTTATTCCAGAATTTCAAAATCCTCTTGAGTTCCTTCTGGTGCCTTGTGTTGTCGTATAAAATAGAGAGCTATACTGCCAACTAAGATCAAGACCACTAGAGAGAGGATATAAATCATGTTACAATTATACCATGTCAAAAATAGATTTCTTAGCCATCGGGGACACTGTGATAGATGCTTTTATAAAATTAACTGACGCTGACCATGCTGATATTCGAGGAACATCCGGTCATGAAGATTATAAAATATGCCTACCTTTTGCGGATAAAATTCCCTATGAAGAAGTGTATGTACTAAATGCTGTCGGCAACGCTGCCAACGCTGCAGTTTCTGCATCCAGGCTTGGACTGAAAACTGCTTTAGTTTCCAATTTAGGAAGTGATTCAAACGGTAAGGACTGTTTAAAGTCTTTAAAGAAAGATGGAGTAAGTACTAAGTTTGTAAAAATTAATAAAGGAATAAAGACCAATTATCACTATGTCTTATGGTATAAAACTGAACGAACAATTTTAATCAAACACGAAAAGTATCCATACACTTTGCCAAAGATTGGTGAACCGAAATGGATTTATTTTAGTTCGGTCTCCGCAACTGCTTATCCATTTCACGACATTGTGGCAGAATATTTAGAAAAACACCCAAATATAAAACTTGCTTTTCAACCAGGTAAAAATGAAATTAAACTTGGGAAAGAAAAACTATCAAGACTTTACGCTCGTTCTGATATATTTTTTTGCAATGTAGAGGAGGCACGAACAATTTTAGATAAACAAAATGCAGATATTTTAGAATTATCCCGTGGACTATCAGAATTTGGTCCAAAAATAGTTTCTATTTCTGACGGGCCAAATGGTGCATATATGTATGTAAGTGGTGAACTCTGGCAAATACCTTTATATCCAGACATAGCTCCGCCAGTAGAGAGAACTGGAGCTGGGGATGCTTTTGCTTCGACCATCACTTGTGCGATAGCATCTGGATTATCCCCTATTGAAGCTTTGACTTGGGGGCCGATAAATTCAATGTCAGTAGTACAAGGGATCGGTGCTCAAAAAGGACTACTTTCTAGAAGTGCATTAGAAGAATACCTAGCCAAAGCACCTCTAAACTACAAACCTAAGAAAATAAATTAGATTTTTCTATTTAGAACTTTTTTCACTGCTTCTTTAATAGCATATTTACCCATACCATAGTATTCTACTAGTTCTTTGGGTGTGCCGGATTGACCAAATTTATTTTGAACTCCGATAAATTCTACAGGTACGGGAAAGTTTTGAGCAAGCACCTCGGAAACAGCAGAACCCATGCCTCCATGGACTTGATGCTCTTCTACAGTCACGACTGCTTTAGTTTCTTTTGCAAGTGCAATAAGCGCACCTTGATCTATGGGGTTTATCGCAGAGAGATTCATAACTTTAGTTTTTATTCCCTCAGCTTCTAACTCTTTGGCTGCAAGAAGAGCATTGTAAGCAAGTCCTCCAGTAACCACTATACCGACATCCGCCATGCCGACATCTGGTAACCAATATACTTGTGCTTTGCCAATTTCAAATGGAGTTTCTTCTGTTGTAATGATTGGAGTTTTTTCACGAGCCAAACGAATATAGGCTGGAGTTTTTGTTTTTGCGAGTGCTAAAGTTGCCTTCCTCGCTTCAAGTGCATCGCATGGAGAAATAACATCCATATTTGGAATTACTCTCATGAGTGCCATGTCTTCAAGAGCTTGGTGGGTACCTCCATCAGGGCCAACTGAAATTCCTGCGTGTGAACCAACGATCACAACCTTCCTATCGTTATAAGCAATCGTTGTACGAATTTGTTCCCAGTTTCTACCTGGAGAAAACATGGCATAGCTAGAGCAAAATGGAATCTTACCCATAGCACTCATGCCCGAAGCAACTGTCACCAAGTTCTGCTCAGCGACGCCTATCTCCACAAACCGTTCCGGAAATTTTTCGCGAAACAAATGCATCTGAGTCGACTCAGTCAGGTCAGCACAAAGAGCCACGACATTTTTGTCCGCCTCTCCTGCTTTCAACAACCCTTCACCAAAACCTTTACGAATCGGTGACTCTTCGCAGTCCGCACTAAACAATTTTGGATTTAATTTTAATTCTGGATTAAGCATTTTATTGGTGCTCGCTTCTAATTTTTCCTTCTAAGGTTCGTAGTTCATTAAGCGCGATTTTTACTTGCTCTTCTTTGGGTGGATCACCAGCGACATCTTTCTTACCAAGCGGGTCACCATGCCAACGAAAATCTCGCTCTGCAAAGTGAACGCCCTTCCCAGGAATCGTATGAGCTATTATGACAACCGGTTTTTCATAAATCGCATGCGCTTCTTCGATGGCTTGATACAGAGCTTGAAAATCATGCCCGCCTACAGATATCACATGCCAATTAAATGCACTCCATTTATCTACCAAAGGTTCGAGAGGCATGATATCTTCAGTATAGCCATCAATCTGAATGTTATTTCTATCTACTATTGCAATCAAATTTCGAAGTTTATGTTTCCCTGCAAGCATCATGGCTTCCCAAGTATTACCTTCGTTGTGCTCACCATCACTCATCATAGCGTAAATAAATCTATCTTTATCTCTACCATCCATTTTATCAGAGATAGCCATCCCTACTGCTTGTGAAAGTCCTGAACCAAGAGGCCCTGAAGAATTTTCAAGCCAAGGCATATACTCTCTATGTGGATGACCTTGGAGTCGAGAACCGAATTTACGGAGAGTTTTAAGTTCTTCAAGCGGCATATAGCCAGCATGAGCCATAGTTGCATAAAGCACTGGAGCGATATGCCCATTGGAAAGTACTAACCGATCGCGCTCTTCCCAACTCGGATTTTTAGGATCATGTTTAAGTACATGGAAATATAGTAAGGTAAAAATATCTGCCATTCCGAGTGGTCCTGCCGTGTGTCCGCTTCCCGCTTCAGTCAACATCTGAATTATTGACTCACGGATTTGGGTAGCTTTGAGTTCTAAATTTTTTACAGTATCATCTGATAGCATTTTGGTATTATCCAAGTTGTTTAAACTCTTCTATACTATCTATTATATCAGTTGTATTAAATATTGCCGAGCCTACTACTAGTCTTGTCGCTCCAGCATCGATGAGTTGCACTCCATTTTCCAAATTCACTCCACCATCAACAGCTATTTCTAAATCTGGAAATTTTTCTTTTAAATTTTTTATATACTCTAATGCTTTATCACTAAAATCTTCACCCTGAAAACCTACTTTTTCTATACCCATGACTTGCACAAAATCTGCACTGTTTACCAAAGGATAAATTTGCTCAATGGAAGTAGAGAGACCAATAGAAATACCCATCTCGATACTGTCTCGAATATATACATCAATACCTTCTAAAAAATCTTTAAATTCTTCCAAGTTTCCAACAGTTTCAATATGAAAAATAATTCGCCTTGGTGAGAGCTTGGTGTAAACATCAAAGTTAGTCACCGCGTCGGATACCATAAGATCAAGCTCAAAATCTAAATCCTCCCAAAAAGGCATACCTTCTTGTTCGTTGATAATTCTTTGAAAATAAAAATCGTCACCTCCACCAGTTGAAAATGGCCAAGTAGTATTTGGCACGAAAATACCATCACAAAGATCTATCTGCACTAGTGGTGCGTGACCACGAACAAGAGCAATCTTGTCTTTCATGTCTTCGTAATTTTTCGGAAGTATTGCGGGAATAATTTCAGCCATAATTTTACTTAGGTTCTAGTTTATCTAGTCGACGCAAATGTCTTTCGGCCTGCGAGAAAGGAGTGGCTAGGAAAAGTTCTATCGCAAACTTGGCTTCATCAAGAGTTACAAACCGAGCTCCAACAGAAAGAATGTTTGCATTATTGTGTTCCCGTCCCAATTTTATCATTTGAAAAGTTTCACTGGTCATCTCTCCACCAGGTGCAGGTTCCATATCTTCTTGTCCATAAAAAACTACTGCGCGCGCGCCAGAGACTTTATTCGCACACATAGCTTCACCTTGACCAGAACCACCAAGAACAATTCCGAAACTTCCGTGATTTTCAGCAACAGCCAGCGCCACAGGATACACAAAATCCGGATAGTCGTCATCCTCCTTATATTCAAAAGCCCCTTTATCTGTTACCTCATATCCCAATTCCAAACCTGCTAGATATTCAATCAGCTTCTCCTTCATCTCATATCCCGCATGATCCGATCCAATAAAAATTTTCATGTATTTATTATAACATACACCCCAAACACCACATCATTACGGGCAAATAAATTGAATAGGAAAAGAAAAATCAGAGAAAGTCCCATAACCCAATGGCCCGCTAATTTGTTTAGAGTTGCCGGCACTATCTACACACCAGATATGATCACTAGAACCATCAGTTAAGGGCGAAGTTTTTAACCTAATCGCTGCCACCCAACTAGTAGGTGACGCACCGCAAAAAGATGAATAAGAAGAGTTAGGAATTTTTATCCTACTCATGGCATGAGTAATGGCTTCACTAATTTTAGAATCATTTTTAAACAACAAGTTACCGTAGTACTGTACTGCACCTGGGCAGGTCACTCCACTGATATCACCAGAAAGAGTGTAACTTTTATTTTTTTGAAAAAAAAGTTCAGCTTGAGTTTGGACTGCTTTCAAGTCCTGAATTATTACAGAATCTGCTGTCTTATCTCGAGCACTACTGAGACTCAAAATAAGTATAGTCGATAAAATACCAATTATTGCAACTGCTACTAAAAGTTCGATTAGAGTAAATCCATGTATAAATTTTATTTTATTATTTGATCGCATTCCCTGTCTTGATAACATGATCGACAAGTGTGTAGGTGTACCCCATCTCGTTGTCATACCAGCCCATAACTTTAACCAAGTTACCGCCAACAACACGAGTCATTTCCAGATCCGCAATAGAAGCATGAGAATTTCCTAAAATATCGGAGGACACGAGAGGTTCATGAGTCACTGCAAATATTTTACTCCAACGAGGATCTTTGGAAGCTTTCTCTAAAATTTGATTAACTTCTTCGGCAGTAGTTTGTTTTTTAGAAATAAAAGTTACATCCACGATAGATCCTGCAGGTACTGGTACCCGAATAGATATACCATCAAAAAGTCCATCAAGTTCCGGATACGCTTTGGTGACTGCGATGGCTGCTCCTGTTGAGGATGGCACGATGTTTTGCGCTGCCGCTCTTCCCTCACGAAGATCTTTTTTCGACGGGCCATCAACGAGTGCTTGAGATGCAGTATAGCCATGCACTGTATTTAAAATCGCTTTCTCGATCCCCAGGGATTCATTCATGATACCAATCAGCGGGCTTGCAGCGTTAGTGGTACAAGATGCATTTGATGTAATATCACAAGTGCCAAATTTGTCTTCGTTAACCCCGAGCAGAATAGTTTCTCCTGGGAAACTCCCATCCCCTTTGGAGGGCGCTGAGATAACAACTTTTTTTGCACCTTGATCGAGGTGAAACTTTGCTTTTTCATAAGCAGTAAAAAGCCCAGTAGATTCTACCACCACATCAATATCCAAATCTTTCCAAGGAAGCTTGGTGGTATCTTTTTCAGAAATAACTTTGACCTCTTTTCCATCGATGATGAGCGCACCATCCTTGTGCTCAATATTTTTAGGCCATGTCTTATAAACAGTGTCGTATTTTAAAAGGTAGGCTAAAGACTCAATGGAGCCAAGATCATTCACTGCAACAACTTCTAACTCCTCTCGCTCCCAAGCTAATTTTAAAAATGCTCTACCTATTCTTCCAAACCCATTAATTGCTACTCTGGTCGTTTTGGTGGTTTTCTTCATTTGTTTGTTCGTTTTCTTGGTTAATAATTTCTTCAGGTTCATTTAATTCTTCTTCCTCTGCCGGTATTATCTCCTCCGGAGCAGATTCTTCTATTGTACCATCTTCCTCATCTTCCTCAATAACCAAATCCTCTTCTATGACTTCGCCTGTCTCTGTCTCTGTCTCTGTCTCTGTCTCTGTCTCTGTGTCTGTGTCTGTGTCTTCTTCATTGTTTTCATTATCATTAGTAGAAACATTCTTTTGCCCAGCTAAAATTTCTTTCAACTGCTCTTCATTGATACAAGTCTCACCGATACAAATTTCATCTTTTACAAAAAGTTTCTTGATACCGTTCGTAGAACTTGCAAACCAAGCTATAAATTTTTCACCAAAACTATTTCCTTCATTTTCAAAATCATTAATGTCTCTTAATTTTATATCCAATTCCTGAATACCTTTTACTAATTTCCATTGATTTGGAAGTTGCACAGAATACATACCATTAGAAAGTATAGAAACTAGTTCTGGGTGATTTTCAAGTACTTCTTGAGCGATCACACCAGTCATATTGTTTCCAGAAGCTATAACATCATAATTTCTAATTCTAAAACTATTTAAATATTCTAAAACAGAATCACTATCTACAATATTTGTTTTCAATCGCTCGTCAGAAGAACATGTTACAGTTTCTGCTCCAGCTTCTGGGTCATGGAGACATTCTCCATCAGAGTCATGTAAAGCAAAAATATATCCATCGGTACCAGTTTTTTCTACATCAAAAAGATAATCTGGGGTTATGTCACCAATTCCAGTATTTCCATTTCCAGATATTGTAAAAAGAGTTGCTGTTGTTCCACTATTCACACCGGTAATATAAAACTGGGAAGTTCGAGTAGCTGGGGTAGCATCTGTCCATTTTGAAATAAGTTGATTAGATATAAATACACCTTCACCTCCGGAATTAGATGTTTGTATCTTGTAATCAATACTCCCGCCGGTATTAGTTTCATCATTTGAATTACCTCCAACAGAACCAACCGTAATATCTACCATTGTCTTAATTGCTCCAGCTGTAATCCCCTGCTGAGCCTGTAGTAAAATAGGTGTCGACTGTCCGTAAGTATTTGCGAATAGTCCATAACCTCCGGCTAAATTAAAGGAAAATCCTTCAACACCGTAACCATTAGTACCGCCAACTCCTTGAACACCAGAACTATTAGCATTAGCAGTAACACCAATAACACCAACATATCCCCTCCCGTACAATCCAGAGCCCTCAGCTCCACCTGTTGCTTCTGCATACACTCCATAAACATAACCCCCTAAATTTTCCGTATTAGAAAAATAACCAGCATAAGTAGGAGTAGGATCACCATCATCATCTTCACTATTAGATCCATTTCTGGTAACCTCCAACAATTTCTGATTCCAAGAGTCTCCCGCTGAAGTAGTGGAAAGTTTTAATCCACTTTCACCTCCTAATGTGTTCCACTGCCACTCTTGAGTGTAATTTCCATTGTCTATGGTATTTGTAGAATCAGCTGCAGTTAGATCAGAAATTGAAGAACTCACTGTCACATAACAATTCGGATCTGTCGGCCCGCAACCTCCCCAGCCAGTACCTGGGTCGCCAGGATCTTGCACATTATCGTCAGGGGCAAAAGGAGCACCAGGATCAGCAGCAAACACTATGAATACAGATACGAGAAAAGAAGTCAGTACTATTGAGGTAAGCGAATACAAGAAATTTCTCGATTTCATTCTATTTATTATATCAAAAATATAAAAATAGTGCCTATGAAACTGGTTCTTCTTCTACGGGTACAGGTACAGGATCCGATTCTTCGGATTCCCCTCCTTCCTCTACAGGAACATCGATATCTTCTACAACTTCTTCTACAGCTTCTTCTGTGGGATTTTCTTCGCTAGAATTTTCTTCATCTGGATTTACAACTTCGGGTTCGTCTTCGTCGCTCGAGCTAGTATTAGAGTGTTGATGACTATCTCCCTCTGGCTGACTTAAAAGATTCTTCAAAGACTGAAGCTCTGCTCGATTGATACATACAGATTCTTCCCCGGGCTCAGTCAAACAAATCTCTCCAGTGAAAATTCTAGTAATTTTATTTTCAGCATTCGCCAGCCAAGAACGCAACTTATTTCCAAAAGAATTATCTTCTTCGTCAAAATCAGAAACATCACGAAGTTTAATATCCAAATCTTGTATCGAAGCTACGATCACTGGAGTAAGTTTAGAATAATCCACCATCCAATTGTCAGAATCTTGGACTGGCTTGGTGACCGCATGAGGGTAAACATCATAGAGTTCTTGGGCATACACTCCAGTGTAAACAGTATGGTGAATATCTCCTTTCCAGGTGAAGTCATGAATTTGAATTTCATTTAAAAGATCTAGGGAGGATTCAGTTCTTTCGTTGACTGTATCTTTAAGTCTTTGATCGGAAGTAGTGTTGTAAGCTGTAGCTGAAGAACCAAACGAAATAGAACCTACTGCTCCTCCGTCACCATCTTGGAAACCAATCAAGGTCGATGGTCCCACCGCAGTGTGATCATCAAGTCCAGCTTGAATTAATATTCCACTTCGAGTTGTGGCATTACCGTCGTTAAAGAAATTGGCTACATATGATGCAACATCGGTTTCGATATCGAGGCGATAGTCGGGAGTAGTGTCATTAATACCAAAAAATCCAGAAGGAAGAATCGTGGCTTTTGTTGAAAGAGATTGTAGTGTTGCGCCTGATGCTCCTGCATTAGAAGTTTGGAAAATTATAGATCCACCGAGAGCGTTACCTGTCGCTTTACCGGAAGCAAGAGTCAGTGACGCACCAGCAATATCAGATCCAGAAGCTCCGGAACCATTTATCACTACACCTACCGGGGAAGCCGCAATAACTCCTGTTCCAAAAAAAACATTATCGATATAACTACTTGCGTCATCAGATCCAAAAACTAATTGATTACTTGCAGTATTTGTCGCTCCGCGACCCATAGCAATGGAGTTTGAGAAGTTTCCTGTGTCTGTATATGGACCTAAAAGAATAGAGTATCCACCAGTGGTATTGTCGACAGTATCACTCTCACCAGCTCGCTCTCCTAAGAATATACTATTTGCTGCATTGGCTGCATTTCCACCAGCATTAGCGCCGACAAAGAAAGAGTTTGATGCAGCAAAATTTAATGTTCCATATCCAGCTCCCGCTCCAAGAAAAACAGAAAATTCAGCATCAACTGCATTCTGGCCAGCACCACCACCTATAAAAATACTGCTAGTAGCATTCGTTGCACCATTCCCAGTTTGATTACCTATAAAAACAGAATCAGCTGCATTGGTTGCATCTTGTCCAGCACTTGTTCCAAAAAAGTTTGAATACGAGGCATTTGTGGCTAATTTTCCGGCACGATATCCCATAAAATTTGAGTCAGTAGCACTCGTCGCCTGATATCCTGCTTCATATCCAAAAAAGTTTGCATCATCTACTGCAGTCACTTGATATCCAGCTGTCTCACCAAAGAAATTTGAACCATCAGCATTAGTAGCTCCGAGACCCGCATTAGCTCCAAGAAAATTAGAGTGGTCAGCATTTGTTGCTCCATTACCTGCCCCAGTTCCAAGAAAATTAGAATAATCAGCATTTGTTGCACTAGTGCCTGCACCACTACCAAAAAACAAACTGGATATCATCCCAGATGGAGAAGCCCCTCCAAGGGATAAGCTCAAATCAGAATATGCTTCAATTAAAAAGTTTGAACTACCAAGTTTTAAAATACCATCGATTTGTGCCGCATAATTATTAGTACCACCAGACGCTGTTGCATACAGTCCTATTGATGTAGTACCACCAGACGCGACCGCGTACACGGCGGTGTTTGTAGTAGCTCCTGAAGAAGTCGCATACACTGCACGATTTGTCGTTAAACCTCCAGAACCAGTATGAGTATTGGAAAAATACCCTCCATAAGTTGTCTGATTAGCATTAGCGTTTGCACCTGATGTAGAAACATTTAAAACTTTTTGTAAATTAGCTGTGGCTGCTGTACCAGTAACTACAAGATTCATTAATGAACCCGCTGAAAGCGTTGAAGAAGCACCATAAAACCCAGTACCGGAAGTTAGTGAATTTCCATTAAGTGCAAGGATAGATGAGGTTGTAGTTTGAGTAGTGTTGGCTGAAGTTATAGACATAGCACCAGAGCCTTGAGTGTAGCCAGTAACTGCTGCAATAGCGCCGGCAGAATTTACTCGAAACAAATCACCATTACCCACGGTCAACATTGCTGAAGGAGTTGCGTCTCCAATACCTACATTGCCAGTACCTGTATCTACAAACAAATCATCAGTATTTACTACCAAGTCTCCGGTGATATTTTGATCTCCAACTAAAGATAGAGTACTGCCATCAAAAGTAAGATTTGCTGAATAATCAAAATCGTTACCGCCCACATTTGTAAAAGGAATCTGGTTGTCAGCACCAAAAGAGGTAGAACCGACCGCCACTGTCACATAACAATTCGGATCTGTCGGCCCGCAACCTCCCCAGCCAGTACCTGGGTCGCCAGGATCTTGCACATTATCGTCAGGGGCAAAAGGAGCACCAGGATCAGCAGCAAACACTATGAATACAGATACGAGAAAAGAAGTCAGTACTATTGAGGTAAGCGAATAGAAGAAATTTCTCGATTTCATTGTATTTATTATACCAGAATGATTAAGTGAAGAAAATAGAGTTTATGCTATTATGTGAATAATGGAAAAAGATACAGCAACCAAAAATGGTGCAGGGTTTGTGCATCTGCACACTCATTCTCACTATTCCCTGCTCGACGGTCTTTCCAAGCTCGAAGACTTGGTAGATCTAGCAAAAAAGTCTGGCATGCCGGCTATCGCTATCACTGACCACGGCAATATGTATGGTGCTATAGAATTTTACAAACTCGCCAAAAAAGAAGGCATAAAACCTATCATCGGCGTCGAAGCTTATATGACTGCTGGTTCTCGTTTTGATAAAAATGTTGAAACAAACAATGGTAAGAGATACTACCACTTGATTCTCCTCGCAAAAAATTTAACTGGATACAAGAATCTAATCAAACTCGTAACTCTGGCCAACCTCGAAGGCTACTACTACAAACCTCGAATGGATAAGGAAATTTTGCGAGAATATAGCGAAGGCATCATCGCACTATCTGGGTGCCTCGGTGGTGAACTTTCACAAACCGTACTTCGTAAAGATTTTGAAGGTGCCGAAAAGCTAGTCCGAGAATATCAAGACATTTTTGGTAAAGAAAATTATTTTATCGAAATTCAAAACCACCCTTCGGTTGAGAATGACAAATTCGTTCGCGAAGAATTAGTTAAGCTCGCCAAGAAAACTGATGTCATGGTGGTAGCTACTCAGGACTCACACTACCCCTGCTCGGACGACCACGATGCTCACCACACCCTGCTTCAAATCAACACTCAAGGTGACGGTAAAGACGGCGGTAAATTTGAATTTTCAGACGACGACTTTTCTTTCCTAAGTGGTGAAGAAATGCGCAAAGCTTTTAAAGACTATCCCGAAGCCATAGAGAACACTGTAAAAGTTGCCGATATGTGCAACCTAGAACTTGAACTAGGGAAATGGGTTTTCCCTGATTTAAAAATTGAAGAAGGTAAAACATATGATGGAAAATTAAGAGAATTAGCCTATGCTGGTTTTGACAGGTTAGGACTAGAACAAAATACTGAAAGACTAACCCGCGTAGAATACGAACTCGATATTATTTTAAAAAAAGGATACTCGCCATACTTTCTAGTCGTGGGAGATTTACTTCGTTACGCTCGTGAAAATGGAATACTAACTACAATTAGAGGATCCGTCGCTGGCTCAATGGTGACTTACCTTTTAGGAATTACCAATGTAGACCCAATTGAATACAAACTCCCCTTTGAAAGATTCCTCAATCCATATCGTCCTTCAGCGCCCGACATCGACATGGACTACGCCGACAACCGCCGAGACGAGATGATCGAATATGCTAAACAAAAATATGGAGAAGACAAAGTAGCACAAATAGGAACTTTTGGAACCATGATGGCTCGCGGATCAGTACGAGATGTCGCTCGCGCGCTCGGCTATGCATACGACATCGGAGATCGTATTTCTAAAATGATTCCGATGGGTAGCCAAGGTATGCCGATGACTATAGACCACGCCATGGAAATAGTGCCCGAGCTCAAAGCTGCTTACAAAAAAGAAGCTGACACTAAGAAAATAATTAACTTGGCTAAAAAAATGGAAGGCTGCGCCCGACATATCTCGGTGCATGCTGCTGGAGTGGTTATAGCTCCGAGTCCAATTTCAGACTACTCACCCATCCAGCTCGATCCTAAAGGTGGTAAACGCATCACTCAGTACGACATGTATTCTATCGAAGAAGCGGGGCTTTTAAAATTCGACTTCTTGGGAATTAGAAACTTGGCAATTCTCGGAGATGCTATCACTCTAGTAAAAAAGTTTTATGACATTGATATCGATATCGAGCGAATCCCCCTAAACGACAAAAAAACTTTTGAATTACTAGCTTCTGGTCAGACTGAAGGATTGTTTCAACTAAACGGCTCAGGTATGACGAGGTATTTAAAAGAATTGAAACCGACTTCGATTCACGATATCAACGCCATGGTGGCGCTGTACCGTCCCGGACCGATGGAATCCATCCCGGAATACATAAAACGAAAACACAACCCGCACTTGGTGAAATATCTCGATCCAAGAATGAAAAACTTTCTGAAAGAATCTTATGGTCTTATCGTATATCAAGATGACCTACTATTTTGCGCTTTGGAAATGGCTGGATATAACTGGGAAGAAGCTGATAAATTCCGAAAAGCGGTTGGTAAAAAAATCCCTGCTGAAATGGCAGCCCAACATGAAAAGTTCACTAAAGGAATCGTGACAAACGGACAGACTGCAAAATTCGCTGAAGAATTGTGGAAACTTTTTGAACCTTTCCAAGCTTACGGATTCAACAAAGCTCACGCGGCATCTTATGGCCGAGTCGCTTACCAGACTGCATACATGAAAGCGAACTACCCCGTAGAATACATGACCGCGATTTTGACTGCAGAGTCCGGCGATGTCGACCAAATCTCTATCATCATCGAAGAGTGTAAAAAAATGAAGATCCCAGTTTTACCTCCGGATATAAATGAAAGTTATGGAGGCTTCACTGTAGTTCGGCCAAACAATCACAGTGAAAAAATCCGATTTGGACTCTACACCATAAAAAATTTAGGCGTAGATATATCTGACGCTATCATCGCTGAACGCAAAGAGCGTGGTCGCTTTGTATCCATCACTGACTTTCTAGACAGAATCAAACATAAAAATTTAAATAAAAAATCCATGGAGGCTATGATCAAGTCCGGTGCTATGGATGAACTCGGAGAGAGAGGTGAACTCTTAGGAAATCTTGAAGATATGCTCGAATACAATCGTGAAGGCAGTAAACAATCTGCCAACCAAACATCACTCTTTGGTGGACTTCTCAATGCTCCAGCTTTTAGACTCAAGGAAATGCCTCCGGCACCCCAAGCTGAAAAACTACTCTGGGAAAAAGAACTCTTGGGTCTATATATTTCTGGTCACCCGCTCGACCGGCTGCGAGAAAAATTAGAAGGCCGTTCGATCAACATAAAACGCATCAAAGATGAATTTGGTAACGGCATGGAGATCACCATCGCCGGTATCATCCAAGCAGTCCGTCCGGTGGTCACCAAAAAGAATGATCGGATGGCGTTTTTACAAGTTGAAGACCTTACTGGTAGGATCGAAGTCGTAGCTTTTCCAAAACTATTTGAAAAATCAGCCGATATTTTAGTTGCCGATCAGTGTATAGCACTCTCAGGTAAAATCTCTTTGCGAAATGGTGAAAAAAGTATCATAATAGAAGCGGTTAAATCTATTTAGTTCACTTTTTCAACTACATATATTATGAGACTTGGAAAGTATAGTGAAGTCGACATGACAGTTCCAATGATACCGAGCCTTGCAACACTTCGAGAGCTAGTGATAGTAAAAATAGCCCAAGAAAAATCCGAAGCGATAAAGCAAGAGTTTAATCTGGCATCTGAAACTGTAAAAAACGCTATTATCTTAGATAAGACAATTAAGAACATACCGCTCGAGCCACATGAGCAAGAGTTTAAAGATTTGGTCTTACAAGAAAATAGAGAAGAAGAAGCAGCAAACAGTGGAGGATTTCACAGATAAGGTAAAGGGAGCCTAGCTCCCTTTTTTAATTATTATAAATAGACATCGCTTTGCCTAAGCCTTCCGAATAGAAAGTATCTATAGCTAAAGCGATGCGCTTGGAAAGTTTTTTTATTTCAGCAAGTTCTTCTTTTTTAAACTCTCCTAAAAGGAATTTTAAAACCTTCTCCTCCCCTTTTGGTTTTTTGGCTACACCTTTAGCGCTCACTGGAGACACTCCTACCCGGATGCGCACAAATTCTTCACTCTTGAGCGATTTGATGATGGAGCCCAAACCATTGTGTCCACCAGAAGATCGATTAAAAGATATTTTTATTTTGCCTAGTGGTAGATCGATATCATCGTACACAACAATCAAGTCAGCCAAATCTTTTTTAGATTTAATCAGAGGCGCCACCGCTTTACCTGAATTGTTCATAAAAGTATCTGGAGTTAAAAACTTTACCTTAGCAGTCTCTAATTTCTCTTCTATATATCCGAGAATTATACGACCCGCATTGTGGCGGGTTTTTTCATACTCTTTACCTGGATTACCTAGTCCTACTATTAGTTTCATATATACACTATAAAACGCTTTTGACTATTCCGTCAAGTAAGTTTTATGATACAATGAGCGTCATGGAAGAAGAAAAACCTAAACAAAGCGGAAATTCCTTTTGGGAACTTGTTCGTTTTGCGATTATCGCAATTGCTATCGTCCTACCAATCCGTATCTTTATCGCCCAGCCTTTTGTGGTCTCAGGCTCTTCAATGGTGCCAACATTTCAAGATGGCCAATACTTGATCGTGGACGAAATCTCTTACCGTCTTGGAACTCCAGAACGCGGCGATGTAGTAATATTCCGGTATCCCAAGGATCCAAGTAAATTTTTTATAAAGAGAATCATTGGTCTACCAAATGAAACTGTTGATGTCGATGGTAACGAAATAACCATCACAAGTGATGTGCACCCTGATGGTATGAAATTATCTCAACCATATCTCCGTACGGTTTCTAACACCCACGACCATATGGTGCTCGGAAGCGATGAATACTTTGTCATGGGTGACAACAGACCAGGAAGTTCAGACTCTCGAGTATGGGGAGCGGTGGATAGAAAGTTTATCATTGGTAAGGCCTTCCTCCGACTACTTCCGATAGGTGAAATCAAATTAATGCCAGGTGCTTATGAATATGAAGATTAATAAAAAATTATATGAATAAAATCAAAAAAGAACCAAAGAAAGAAGGCAAGCAGAAAAACCAAGACCTCGCATCACCGAAAGGCATGCGAGACATAATGAGTGATGATTATTATTCGTTCCAAGGATTTTTCGAAAAAGCTCAAGAAGTAGCCGTATACTATGGTTTCAAACCTATCGAGACTCCCATGCTCGAACACGAAAATATCTTCACTTCCAGTATCGGCGAAGGTACTGATATCGTAGATAAAGAAATGTATACTCTAAAAACAAAAGGTGGAGACCACTTGGCTTTGCGCCCTGAGCACACTGGACCGCTTATGCGTGCATACATCGAACACGGCATGCAGACTATGCCTCAGCCCGTAATGTTTTATCAATACGGCCCAGTCTTCAGACATGACAATCCTCAAAAAGGACGATACCGACAATTCAACCAATTCGATCTCGATATTCTAGGAAATGAAAAAAGTATCATGGACGCACTCGTGATCAAAGCTGGTATGAGTATCTTGGAAGAAGCAGGTGCCGAAAACCTTTCCATCGACATCAACTCTATCGGAGACAAAGAATGCAGAAATGGATACATTAAAGAATTAGTAAACTACTACAAAAAACATATCAGCAACTTGCCCCCAGTTGACCGTGAAAGACTAAAAAATAATCCGCTTAGAATTCTTGATTCTAAAGATCCAAAAACAAAAGAAATAAACGAAGGCGCACCAGATGCAGTCTCGTTCCTCTGCCCTTCTTGTAAGAAGCACTTCAAGGAAGTATTAGAATATTTAGAAGAAATGGGTATCCAATACAATCTCAATAAATGTCTCGTGCGAGGTCTGTCATATTACACTCGCACAGTGTTTGAAATCATCGACGAATCTGATAGTGAGACTAAGGGCATGTCCATCGCTGGTGGTGGTAGATATGATTACCTTGGAAAACAAATTGGCGGCAAGAAAGATGTACCTGCAGTAGGTATATCTATTTCAGCAGACCGAGTGCTCCTCATGCCATGGTACAAAAAACTTTCTCCTCGCATCTTAAAGAAACCAAAAATTTACTTCATTCAACTTGGAACTGAAGCTAAACTTAAAAGTTTAAACATCATCGAGATTTTAAGAAAAGCCCACATCCCGATAGCTCAATCTTTATCCAAAGATTCTCTAGGTTCTCAACTCGCTATTGCCGAGAAGCTCGCCATCCCCTACGCTCTAATATTTGGAGTAAAGGAAGCTATTGAAAACTCTGTAATCGTTCGCAACATGCAAAACCGTTCTCAGAATACAGTGAAACTTTCAAAACTTTTAGAGTATTTAAAAGAGATGAAATAAAATGCCGGAAATTGTCCAACAACCAGCTCGTGTCTTGCGGCAGGTAGCTCTCGAGGTACCTGTGAAGTCTATTTCTACTCCTAAAATAAAAAAGATTCTAAAGGAGATGTCCAAGGCCTTAGCAGAACAAGATGATGGTGTGGCTATTGCCGCTCCACAGATCGGATACTCTTTGCGAATCTTTGTGGTATCAGGAAAAGTATTTAACAATGACTTCATAGAAAATAGAGCTGCTCGTCGCCGAGGAGAAACCAAAGAAATTATCAAGGTAGAAAAAACTCCTGACAGAGTTTTCATCAACCCAGTACTCTCCAAGCTCTCGCGCGAACGAGAGTGGATGCCTGAAGGATGTCTCTCGGTGCGCTGGCTATACGGTAAAGTTCACCGCTCCAAGAAAGCTTTTGCCGAAGCCTATGACGAGAATGGCAAGAAATTCAAACTCGGCGCCTCTGGACTATTGGCCCAAATTTTTCAACACGAGACCGACCACTTAAACGGTATTCTTTTCCACGATTTTGCAAAAGATCTTCGTGAAGAATTGCCCGAAATTAAAACACAGATTAAAGCAGAAAAGTAATATGAAATTTGTATTCTTTGGAACTCCAGATGTAGCAAGTGAAACTCTTGAAATTTTAAAAGATGCTGGCTATTTACCAGAACTCATCGTGACTGCACCCGACAAGCCTGCCGGGCGCAAAATGCTACTAACTCCGCCACCTGCCAAAACTTGGGCAATAGAAAATAATATTCCATACATACAACCTGAGGATATCAAGGACTTGGTAGTCGAACTACTAAGTGTAGATTTATTCATTGTTGTAGCTTACGGGAAGATGATGCCAGAAAATTTAATTAAACTTCCTCGACTAGGCTCTATCAATATTCACTATTCACTACTACCAAAATATAGAGGTGCTTCCCCTGTCGAATCAGCTATTTTAAATGGCGATGATGAAACTGGCGTCACTATCCAACACATGGAATTTAAAATGGATACGGGACCAATTCTGGCCGTAGAGAAGACACCCATAGGTGAAACTGAAACTGCACCAGAGCTTCGTTCCCGTCTCATAAAAATCGGCGGAGATCTTTTAGTAAAAATGTTGCCTGATTTTGTAGAAGGAAAAATAATACCAACATCTCAAAACGACTCACAGGCTACAAAATGTAAAAAGATGACCAAAGAAGATGGCCTCATAAACTTAGAAGACGACGCTGTAAAAAACTACAACAAATTTAGAGCCTATGCCAAATGGCCCCGCACTTTCTTTTTCAAAGATGGCAAGAGATACATCATCACTGATACAGCACTCGAAGACGGAAAATTTATCATCAAAAAAGTTATTCCAGAAGGAGGAAAAGAACAAAACTATCAAGAGTAAAAATTACCTAACTCTACCGGCCGAAAAAGTTAGATAATTTTATTTTTTAGTAAACTTCTTGTTGGTAACACTTTTCGCAATAAATTATTTCTGGTTGGTCTGGTGCATACGAAGTCTCAAATTCCACTTCGCACTTCCCTTGATGGTTGTTATGTTCTTTCTCACACATGCACTTTCTGTGCCAAAGATTCGAAGGTCCTCTTAATACAAAACGATCTTTCAATCTACAAGCGAAACATTTTCGTGGAATAGGTATCTTCCATTTTTTATAAAAAATTAACTCTCCTGCCACTATTTTATAATTCCTACTACAAGAAACACACTCGAGAACTTCGTTAAGTATCGATTCATCCACATCATTAATGTCATCAGCAACTTCCACAAGAGTAGTTTTCCCTTTTGTTTGTTGAATATTATCTTGCCATTTCAAACCAATACTTACGGCTTGTTCTTTTGTTAATGGAAAAGATAATTGTGCCATAGTCTCGTTGTAAGCAAAAGGTGAATATTTCATAGGAAAAAACTCACCCCACTCTCCTGTGGTCTTCATATGGTTTATTATTTTTTCTTTTAAGTCTAAATATTCTTCTTTCAAATATTGTTTATTGAAGATTGAATACTCTCCATGTCGAAGCCCGACACATCCAAAACAATTATTAGAAGACATGCAAAAATCTGAATATAAAACATCAACACTCTTCCAAACATAATTCACAAATAAAGCTCGATTTGAGTGGTCTGGAGTAAGTCCTTCATAGCACTCAGAAAGTTCTCCTCCAACAGAAAGGTCGTAACTATCCTTCTCGGTGTCTCCATTTTCCATATATTTACAGTTTTCAGCTTTAGCTACATGGAAAACAAATTTCGCATTTTTACCATTTGCTAAATTATTTCCAACACAATCTACGCAATTAGCTAAATGGGCAAACTTATGAGGCTGATTTAGTAAAAAGTTTTCAAACTCTTTTTTAGCTTTCTGTATACCAAAGTAAGTTTCTAACTTATAACTCTTTAGTAGATTTTCATACTCCTCTTTAGAGTATTGTTTGTTTTGGATACAATACTTTTTATTCCTTAATCCAAAACATTGGAAACAATCTGAACACCCAGAACAATCATAGCAAAAAGCACAATTCATTAAAGAATTGCTATTGTATACATATCGACAATTAAAACACTTTTGACTATACATTACCTCGTATATACCTTCACATACATCAAAAATTCCCATACAATCCACAGCATCCTTTGCATTTGCTCCATAAGAAAAATACATACAATTTTCCAACTTCCAAGCAACCATTGCCATATAGCAATTTTTGCTGTATTGAACATTTTGCATGTATTCAGAATTCACACTTCCAGTTCCATTATCATTTACCAATGCTAGCGCGGGAATTCTTGTGCGAAATTCCGCGAATTGCTTAAAAAATGATCGAGAAAAGTCAAAATCTTTTGCATAACTTTTAGGATCCCATTTGTCACTCCACCAGCAAGTATTACAATAAATTACCTGAGGATTGTCAGGTGAATATATAGAGATTATTTTTCTAGCACACAAATCACATTCCCTGTTGTAAAACACAAAGTCATTCCTCCAAGCCAACCTTCTCTGCCTCCTGCACTCCGGACAAAACGACGGAGGAGGAACTTTTATTTTTTCGTAAAAAGAAAAATCATCCGGCTCGATTATGAAATCTTGCTTACAGTTTTGACAATTTTTATTTTCACTAGTCATTTTTTTACTTCTTCCAAGGACGGTAGCTGGACGCGTCTTTCATTATCTCTTTTACTTTACGAGCACCTTTGTAAAACACATCCCATTTTTTGTTTTTGTTTCGACTTATTTCACGAAACAGAGTGTCCTTGATCTCATCTATGGTTTGAAAAATATCTTCTTTATCGCTGCTCGCATAGAATTTTTCTCCCAAGCTCTCGATCAAACAATCCGCATGAAAAATATCTCCAGACTTCTGTCCTCCTCTTTTAGCTATCTCGAAAAGTACATTAGTAGAGTTTTTATCACTACCTTTAAAAAACTTTTCTAAACCATTTATTCTTTTTAAGATATATTCTTTTACCTCGGGTGTTAGTTCTAAACTTGTTGCTTTGATATTTATGTTCATATCTTAATTATACCACTCTCTAGTGTCTCATCCCCGGCTAATCCCATTGCGCAACGCTTTCAAAATAGTGTCTAATTTCATAGTGGCCACACCGACGACTTTATCCGCCCCACCGTAATATATATAGATAATTCCTTTGCGGACTACGACCCCGCAAGGAAAAACTACATTGTTTATAAAGCCATGTTTTTCATAATCCATTTCTGGTTCAAATATTGGGTCCGTTGAGCGAGCCAAAACTATCGCTGGATCTTTTAGGTCAAGCAGTGCTGCACCCACTCGGTAAGTATTATGACTACGAGATACTCCGTGATACAAGAGCAGCCAGCCGTAGCGGGTTTTAATCGGTGGTGTTGCTATGCCAACTTTCGCAGAATCCCAAGTATTGGTCCTAGGCCCAATAATTCGAATACATTTTTTTACATTTTCATTTTCAAAATCCAGATTTTTCAAATAGTCTCCACAAATTTCTCCACCCACACGGTGCACGATCAAATAACCATCTTTAAATTTAGAGCCAAAAATGCAGGCATCTTTATCATCCAAGTCTCGCGGAGTGATGAGTGCGGGTTTGCTCCAATTCCAATTGCGAGCTAAAAAATCTTTTTGTGTGATTGAAGTGATAGCCACGCGTGGCGGACCAATACCATCATAGGCGGTATAACACATATATAAATTTTTTCCGATCGGAGTGATACGCGGATCTTCACATCCAGAAAATCCTCCTGGAATTTTTTTAATTTCAAAATCTTCCCGAGGCACATAGATAGGTTCGATCAGTCGCTCATCTATGTCTAAACCGTTTTTACTAACCGCATAGCCCATGGTCGAAGTATTATCTGCTGAAAATGCACGATACAATATATGAACCTTGCCACCCAAATCCACCGCAGCTGGGTTAAATACCGCCTGAGCCTCCCAGGTACTACCACCTGGCACCAAGATCGGGTTTTTGTCGTGTCTCTTGAAAAAATAATTATCTCCAAACTTTGGATGCATACTACCGATAAGATCTGCTAAGTTGACCTCAGCGCTACAAACAGTAGTGTCTGCGGCACCGTAATAGATAATCAACTTCCCTTTCTCTACCAAGGCCCCACTAGGGAAAATTACATTTTGAATATAACCAGCAAGTTCGTAAGATTCTTCTGGTACCAAGATTGGTCCTCGGGTTCGTCCCACGATCTTCTGTGGATCTTTCAAATCCAAAAGTAAAGCTTCGATACCAAAAACTACACTCTGATTTTGATTAGATTCATTCCTAAAATAGTTTTGAATATGGGAGTAAACTAAGAGCCAACCGTGCTTGGTCTTGATCGGAGTCGCACCTACTTCAGTATGATCAAATTCGTTTCGCTTGGGACTGATAGTATGCTCGTCGATACTACGCTCCCAATTTTCCCAAAAAGTTTTAGACCAGAGCTCTTCTATGTGGTCGAGTCGAGCTATCACCATCTTTGGATTTGGTGAGTCAGTATGTGCAGAAAATATCACTACAATTTTTCCATCTATCCGCTCTGGAAAAAGAGTCATAGCCTTGGCATTGAAGGGCGTCACAAAGTGGCGGCTATCGACTTTTTTCAAATCTTTTGAAACGGCTACAGCCACCTTTATACCTTCAGGACCAAAAGGATACTTAGAAAGCGCAGTATAAAAAATATAGAATTTACCTTCAAAAAAAGTCACTCGAGGGTCTTCACAACCATACATATCCCACTCTTCTTTGGGGATTATAAATGGCCGGCGATTTGTAAAATTCTTTCCGTCACGACTTTCCGCAATTCCCACAATAGAGATTTGTTTTTGTTCGAGCATGTGATCATACGCTGAGAGCGCTCGATACATGCCATAAACTTTTTTACCGACTCGTACTGGCGACATATTAAAAGTCGCAAAGCTCTCCCAATAGTGATCGCGATTAGGAGTGAGTATGGGATTGTGCTCTGATTTTTTAGTAACGAACATTTTTATAAATTAGGATTGATAGTTTGTTCTTTTTTTAAATGCACTGCTTTGTTTTGCTTCAAGTGTTCCAGTAGTTCAGTGAGTTTGATGGAAGCAAGTCCGATATACTTATCTCCTCCTCCGTAGTAAACCAGAAGTTTACCGTCTTTTACCACAGCACCAGATGCATAAACTATACCTGGCTTGTAATCATTCTCATACCACATATCTGGCTCTAAAATCGGAGCAGGTGCACGGTACAAAACTTTTTGTGGATCTTTCAAATCGAGAAGGAGCGCACCGACTTTATATCTACCACCATCATTTTTATCCATAGCATGATAAAGCAATAGCCATCCATCTTTAGTTTTTATCGGTGGCGCAGAAGCACTCCTGGTTCGTTTATGCCAAGCAACTATATGGTCTGGGATGAGTTGTGGGTCTAGGGCTTGCCCAACTTGTGGAGCTTCATCCATGGATAACTCATTCATATAAGAAATATAAACCCGTTTTGGATCTCCAAGATCTAAGTTATGAAATAATGCAAACTTCCCATTTATTTTTTCTGGAAATAGCACCCAGTTTTTTTGTCTATCTCCTGGACGAGACAAATAGGCGAAATTATTCCAAAGCCATTTTTTATTTAAAAGGTCAGTCTCTTTGATTGAAGTCACTCCGACTCGCATCGAGTGCCAACCATTGAACATGTTGAAGGTCATGAAAACGGTACCATCTATGACTACTGCTCTCGGATCTTCACATCCACCCCAACCTCCACCAGACTGGTATAGTGTAGGATCATAAACCAACCTTGCTGGTGAAGTATACGGCCAATGCTTTTGGGCTTCTTGAAAACTTTTAGCTACATACACTGGGTAAGTCATCCGAACATCAAAATGGATACCATCCTTGCTCGATGCGTAGCCAATACGAGAAACTCCATCTGGACCAAGAGCCCGATAAAATAGATGAACTCGCCCTCCTGAAACAACTGCGGCTGGATTAAACACAGCATGTGACTCCCAGTGATATGGCGATGGTGCCATGACTGGATTTCGTACTGATCTTTTTAGTTTTACACCTACTTTTTTCTTGAGGCGTCGGGGCTTAACTATCTTTTTCTTTGCTTTTATTGCTGGTTTTTTTACTACCTTCTTTTTAACTACTTTTTTAGTAATTTTTTTTACAACTTTTTTCTTCTTGCCCTGAGTTTTTCGAAGGGTGGGTATTTTTTTGATCGGTTTTTTAGGTACCAGCTTTTTATTTACAGTTTTTTTGACTGGTTTTTTCGCTACAATTTTTTTCCCGCCCTTCTTTGAAGTTCGGGTAAACTTTTTTTTCTTAAGCGCGACCATATTTGTCTTGATAGCGAGTAATGTCATTCTCGTCAAATTCTCCAGTAGCGACTTCAAGAAGGGTCATCCCCTCTCCGCCTGCACTCATGCGATGTTTTACAGCTGGAGGACACTGATGTTCTTCTCCAATTGATACGGTATATTTCATGTCCCCAACTTCAATCACACCAGAGCCAGAAAGCACACGCCAAAATTCTCCTCGTTTCTCGTGGCTTTGCAAACTAAGAGATTCATTTGGCAAGATAGTTATTATTTTTACAGTACAAGAAGAGTTCGCAATGAATTGCCGAAAATTACCCCACGGTCTTTCAATTTGAAAAATTTTGAGCTCACTCATATAACCCTATTGTAACAACAAAATTCTATTTTTTCCACAAATCCCAGACCATTCCAGTTATATTTTTAGGTTTACCTTCTAGGGCAAAGTAATGAAGATCAATAAAAGGTAATGTATTGCATTCGATTATACCCCAGCGCTGACTGGCTTGATCTTTTTCCGGGTCTGGAACAATACAATCAAAGCCCAAAACCGGCAGACCCGTCATCTGACCTGCTCGCTCTAAAATCGGAACAAAGGAAGGATGAAGTTCGTCTAGCATCTCACGAGTGCGCCCACCAAAGAGTCGTCCAGTCCGATGAGTAAGCGCGATTTTTTTTCCTGCTGGTAAAACATACTCCAAATCATAACCCTGGCGTGACATATGCTCTCGAATTTCTTGAGTCAGTTCTATTTTTGAAACTCTGTCTGGTCTAGTAGCATCCCGCTCTTGTATAAGTTCACCAATATTTTTCTTACCATCTCCAATAACGATCGGAGGTTCAGCGCGATAAAAACCTGCTAGCTTTCCACCAACCACTGTGGCGCGGCAAACGAAGCCATGCAAGTGTTCTTCCATTATCAAGAATGGTGAAATAGTGCGGCCCACCGAAATCGCTTTTTTGAAAGCAGGCATATCAGAAATATTTGTAGTAGTGTGCCGTCCTCGAGAACCAAGGGCTGGCTTTACGATAATTGGTTTTTCAAATTCACTCCAAAGTTTTTCAATCCGAGTCTTTGAAAAGATTGGTACTTCGGCAAACTTTGGAATAGGTATGCCAGTATTTGCAAATCTCTTTTTTAAAACATATTTATCATCCCAGTCTATAGACCCTGTGTCTCCAACCTTGATCGGTATAGGTAAACTGTCGTAGTAGAAAAATTTTCCGTTTATCTTTACTCGCATGTGCTCGGTAGGTTTGCCAAATATCACAAGCTGCTCTGGGTGAAGACCTCGTCGGATAGCTTCTTCCCAGACAATCTTGGAACGGAGTGAAGCGGCTTGTTCTATGTCATCCTTAAACTTGCCGACACGAAGCAGTAGCATGATATGGAGCAATAAATGCAAGATTCCTTCAGCAAAAGCAGTTAAAAACCTGGGTGTTCGGCGATTTAAAGATGAAAGCAATGGATCCATGATGTTGGACACCACGCTCGTGATGTACAAAAAAACATGACTGACATGAGCGTCACCACAGTAAGCACAAGAACTTTTATTTTGATATTTTTTGTGATCTTGCATAAAAACGCAAAGAGACAGTACAAATTAAAAATTTTGACTGTCTCTTCAAGTGTGACTTATCACTTATTAGTGTCCTCCTAGTTTCATAAAATAAGTAATTGAGATGTGTGATAAAACGACCACGAATACATTATACCAACAAGCAACGCACAAGCACAAGTTAATATGTGTTAGTACCAGACTCCGAGAATCAAACCAAATACTACAAAGAGTAAAGCTTGGTAACCGAGAGTGATACCAAATCGAGTCCAAGCTGTTTTACCCATATCAGCACCCCACATAGATAGTGTCGCTACGGTTGGCAGTACAAATCCCGCCCAGATCCACAAAGATCCCAAGATACCAGTAACTGCACCAAATCCTGCCAAGAAGTGCGCCAACACAAAAGCTTCAAAAGCGGTCAGTATAAATTGAGTGACATATAGTTTCATCACGCCGTTTCGCATCTTAGCCTTATCTTCCTCGGTCATCTCATTCATCTTGGAAATCTCCATCCACTTTTTACCAAAAAGAGGTCCATACCATACAAAGCCTAAAGCCAACCCTGCCACTGCACATGCTATAACTGCCAACATATTAATATTTTCAAACATAATATTTTTAATTAGTAACTTTTAAAATCGATCGCCCTAATTAATTGTAACATCAATTTGCAGAAATCGAGAACCGGGTATATGCTCAAAAGAAAACTGTACCTCGTGAATCAAACTGTATTTTTAATCAACACGATTTCTTTCGTCTTGATCTTTGGAAGTGGGGTTCTATATGTACAGCGTGTGTACAAAGAAAAAATAGAGCCTTCCCTTTCAACTTGGACCTTACTCTCACTGATATCTCTCCTTATGCTCGTATCTTACGGATCTTCCGAAGGTGCCGACGAAAATTTACCTATTCTCCTTTTTGACTTTGCTGAACCAGTAATCGTAACATTACTGATATACCAAAAAATAAATGGTAAGAAAGCATCTAAAGATGAAAAGATTTTCATTGGAGTGACATTAGTACTACTTGTAGTCTGGGCTATATTGAATTACATTGTGAAAAGCTCGCAATTACTCAATATTGTCTTGTATTTGACGGTGGTAGCAGAAATATCTGCACTTGGACCACAATTCCTTACTCACTGGAAGTATGGATATAAAGATAGACCAGTGCCATGGATCATGTCTGGGTTGGGCTACTGCCTAAGTATTTTTTTGATACCGGAGGGTACACTCCCCAACTTAACGGTCCCTCTTTTGGGGCTTATATACTTGGTGATGTCCATACCTCTCCTCTGCTATGTGACTAAAAACAAAATACCATTTAAAAAATGGTTCTGAAACCCTGCTAAATACACTTTAGTGGGGCTTTTTTATACACTTTTTATACACACTTTTGATTGCGGTATTGTAAATATTCAATATAATCAAATTGAATGAGTTTCCCCACACTTTTTGCATTTGACAAAAGCGTGTCTTTATGATAGTGTGCGGGTATAAAAGAGTTTGAAAACCTATCCGACAGTCGTGCCGGAACAGGTAAAATTATTAAATTAATCGTAATTATTATGAATACAAAAATAGTTTTCGCGAAAATTTTGTCTTTCCTGACAATTTTTGCAATGGTCACCACTATGATGACCGGTTTTGCCGCGTCTGTACGCGCACAAGAAGTAGACGATATAGAACCAGCACAAGAAGTGGTCGAAACACCTACTGTTGATGATACAGAAGAATCTGACACAGAGGAAGAAGAAACAGTCGAAGAAACTCCTGTAACTGAAATAGAGCCTACAGCTCCAGAAGAAGAAGGAGAAAAGAAAGAGGAAGTTTCTGAACTTTCAAGAACAGCCCTAACTGTTATAGATGAACCTCAGACCGCTACAATTTCTGCAACCAAGATCCTCTGCCCTTCTGAAGATTTACTTCCAGACTGGGGTAACTATGGAGATGATATTACTTCTACTACTGCTGCTGAATTTTTAAATGCAGAAGGTAATGAATCATGTGAAGAAGTAGATTGGAATTTTGAATGGTCTATCGGTGCTGCTTATGTAGATGACAATACTCTAACTGGTGGAGAAGGCTGGACTACATTTGAAAACGGCATGACGCCTGTTCCAGCAGGACAAAATATCGGACTACGAGAACAAATGCTTCCTGGTTACACTACTTTCACAGGACAAAATGTTGATCAAAATGAATCAGCAGAATTTTACTGCGGAAGTGATGTATTGAATTATGACAACTTAGAATATGTAAATACTGTAGCTGGTGAAACTTATCACTGTGTAGCTTTCAACGCTCACCCTGATATGTGTCCTAATGATGATGGTATTCAAACAGTAGAACGATGTTCTATTCCTGAACCTGAAGAAGATATGTGTAACGAAGGAGACCAAAATGGTTGGGATGTAGATTACTACAACTACACTCAATACGACACAGGAATGAACTTACCAGTTCAAGATTGGTACAAGAAATCTACTTATGGAAATCCACTAAGTGCTGATAACACTTTCTCAACCAATGCTGACGCATGGACTGGATGGTCTTATGGAAACGACAAGTACAAATTTAGCCAAGTTGAATCTGATTTAATGTTTGGTGCTAATAATTTCTTCCCATTTGATTCTGGTACAGGCTTACCTTACTCAAATGAATCTCTAGTATTCACAGGCGTTGGAGTAAATAATGTCTACACTTATGTAGAAGGCCCAAGTGGTACAGACTATCACTTTGGTTTACATGCTACAGGATATGTAGATGCCCCAGCTGCAGGAAATTACGCTTTCACTCTTACTTCTGATGACGATGTATGGGTTTATGTTGATGGCGTATTAGTTGTAGACAATTCTGGAGTACACGGTGTACCTGGAACTGTAACTGACGGAGATATCTACCTTGATGAAGGTGTAAATAAAGTTGAATTATTCTATGCAGAACGACACGGCAAACAAGCTGCATTGAATTTCGAATTTACAGACTCAACTCTAGAAATAAGTGCTTACGAAGATTGCGAATGTGAGAACACTGAAGAAGTTACTGAAGTATATTACTCAAACGGTGAAACTTATGTAGGAGAAGGCAATCAACTATCTTCTGTACTTAGCTTTGTTCACAGTGCATGGATAAATATCTCTGGTGCATCTTGGATATGGAATATAGACGGAGTAGACACTTCAACTACAGTTTCAGAAACACAAACTTTCAGAAAAGAAATTATAATTGATGGCACACCCACTGGAGCTACTCTTGAAATCGCTGCAGACAATAGTTACGCTGTTTATGTAAACGGGGACGAACTAGTTGGTTGTGCAAATTCTAGTGAGTTTAACTATGGAATAGTAGCAACATGTGAAATCCCAGCGGAAATGCTAGTAACTGGAGAAAATGATATCTCTATAAATGTTACTAATTTATATGTAGAAAACTCAACTCCTACTTCAAACCCTGCAGGATTACTCTACAAATTAACTGTAAATTCTATCGAATGTGCAGATGATGAAGACGAAGAAGTATGTCCTTGGAATGATGAAATATCAGCAAATGATGAAAACTGCAAAGAACCTGAGCAACTAGTTTGTAATCCAGAAGTAAACCTTGTTCAAAATGGTGGTTTCGAAAACCCTGTACTTGATTCTGGTACTTGGGGTCTATTCCCAGAAGGAGATCTACTAGGATGGCTTATAGATTGGATTTACGATTCTGAAGGAACACCAACTCTTGAAATCCAAAACAATGTAGCAGGTGCTCCCTATCAAGGAGAACAACATGCAGAACTAGATGGAAATCATCCAGTAGGCATGTATCAAGTTATTGAAACTATCCCTGGCGAAACTTATGACTTCTCTTACTCTTACTCTGCTCGCCCAGGACGAGACGCTGAAGACAATAGAATCTGGGCTCGAGTTGATAACAATGCAGATGCAACACTATACAGTGCTGATCATGCTATAGATGCTACTTATGCTACTGATACAATTTGGACTACATACTCAACAAGCTTCGTAGCTGACTCTGAAACTACTATCATGTTTAACGACATGGGTACAGATACTAGTTATGGTGGTTACATCGATGGAGTTTCCCTAACTTGCGATCCTGAGCCTGTAGTAGAAATGTGTACTGACTCAGAAGCAAACAATGAAGGCATGCCATTGCCGTGTACTTACGATCCAGAACCGACAGTTGGAAATATCGTAATCGACAAATACATCTGCCCTGCTGATACTGTGATACTACGAAGTGAAAACGGCATCGGTGAAGGTATGGAAGTACCTGAGGGTTGTGTACCACAATCTGGTGCAACATTTGGAATAGTACACGGTGAACAAACTGATGCAAACGGTCCTTACCCTGAACTTTCAGCTCCTATTGATGACCTTGAAGTTTCAAATGGTGGAGGTATAGCAACTTTTGCTGAACTTTCCCCTGCTGGACGATACTTGGTAGTAGAAACTGATGCTGAAGGCAATAAACTTGCTCACGACGCTATCCTAGGTCTTTTCTGTGAAGGAGATGGCGACCAATCAGACAGCAACGACAACCAAGAACTTACTTTTGTAACTGCTGGTGAAAACTCAAACTGTGTAGCTTACAATAAGATGCCAGTTGATGATACTGATCCTATGTGTTACGAAGGAGAAGTTTACAACTCCGAATTAGGAGAATGTGTTCCTGCAGATAACGGAGGAAACGACGAACCTACTCCACAAAAACATTCTTCTTCTGGTAGTCGAGTTGGTGGCGGACAAGGTGGTGAAGGAGAAGTCTTGGGTGCTACTACTGATGTATGTGAATTCTCAATCGATACATACATGAGAAAGGGCTACAAGAACGATACTGCGCAAGTAAAGGTAATGCAGA
>CAZAFG010000003.1:0-37522 GCA_964484865.1 uncultured Candidatus Saccharibacteria bacterium
TGCAAAAGTATTTAAATACTCACGGATTTCTTGTGGCTCAAAATGGTCCTGGAAGTATAGAGAATGAAACTATAAAATTCGGAGCTTTAACTAAAGCTGCTTTAATTAAATTCCAAATCGCCAACAAAATTAGCCCAGCTGTTGGTTTCTTTGGACCGGTGACTAGGGGGGTGGTGAATAATGGTTTGTAAAGATATAATTGAGCAATGATTAGAAAATTCTTAATTTCGACTTTTACGCCAATTTTATTTTTGGCTGTTACTTTTTGTTTACCTCAAAATATATTTGCAGCACTGGGAGATTATACGGGTATAGCTTTTAGTACAGGAAACAATGGCTTCACTAAGGGAGTAGTTTTTTATAATAATCATTTTTATTATCTTGATAACAGTGCTGATCAAGTTTATGAATTCAACACCAGTAATGTTTATACTGGCGTGTCTTTTGATATTTCAAGTAGTGGAGCGACTGAGTCTACAGATATAACAACTTACAATGACTTTTTTTGGATAACTGATAATACTGACGACGAAGTTTATAAATACAATCCGGATGGAACATACACAGGAGTTCACTTCGATACTGCAGGTAGCGGTAGTGATAACCCCATGGGTATTACAGCCTACAATGACTTTTTTTGGATTGTCGATCCCACTGATGATGAAGTTTATAAATACAATCCAGATGGGACATACACCGGAACTCACTTTGACACAGCAGGAAGTGGTAATGGTAATGCTACAAGTATCGTATCCTACAATGACTTTTTCTGGATTACGGACTCAGCAGATCTAGAAGTATATCAATATGATTCTTCTGGTGTTTATACTGGAACTCACTTTGATACTTCAGGAGAAATGTCAGCTTTTCAAAGTATAACAGTTTATAATGATTTTTTTTGGATTGCCGATACAGATAGTTCTGGAGGTTACTCTTTGATGTTTAAGTATGATTCAGCTGGTGTTTATACTAGTGAATCTTTTGATGTGAGAATAGATGAAGCTACTTTTCCTATAAACATTGCAGTTTATAATGACTTTTTTTGGATATTAAAAAATGGTCCTACTTTTGTAAGTGAAGAAGGAGTTGTAAAATATAACCCTGACGGAACTCTTGCAGGTTTTTCTTTTTTAATAGAACAACAAGGAGGATCAGATTTTTTGCCAAATGGAATAGTATATTATGATGGTTTTTTTTATATTGTTCCCATAGAGTTGAATTTTGCAGTTTATAAATATAATCTTGATGGTACTTATACCGGATTGTCTTTTGATACATCTGTAAGTGGTAATGAATCTCCAAGAGGTATAGCAACTTACAATGATTTCTTTTATATTGTCGATGATTTAGATGCTGAGGTTTATAAATATCAAAGTGACGGAACATATACAGGAGTATCTTTCGACACTGCTATAAATGGTAGCGATAGTCCAAAAGGTATATTTGCTTACGATAATTTTTTCTGGATAACAGATGATGTTGATGATGAAGTATATAAATATAATCCAGATGGCACATACACTGGTATATCTTTTGACACAGCAATTAGTGGCAATGACAGACCTGTCGGTATTGCTGTTTATGGTGGCGATTTTTATATTACAAATCTTTTTAATTCAAAAATTTATGAATATGAATTACCTCCAACTATTTCGGTAGATTCTCCAGTAGAGAATCCTACAGAGGATAGTACTCCAAATTTTTCTTTTCTTTCTAGTGAAGCTGGAGATATAACTTATGGGGGGAGTTGCACTAGTAATACTACAGCAGCAGTAGTGGGAGTAAATACCATTACTTTTACGGAGTTACCAGAAGGAGATTATGCTGACTGTACTATTTTCATTACTGACGATACTGACAACGATTCCAATATTCTTGCCGTCCCGGTGTTTACTGTTGAAGAGAGAAGTCACACTTCTTCTGGCTCCAATCCTCATGTCACTCACGACCCAGATCCTGATCCGGAGGTACCACCAGATGTTGTGGTAGTTGTAGACCCCGAACCAGTTGAAGAAACTGACCCTGTCGTACCGGTTGTGGAAGAAGATTCTACTGGAGACCCAGTTATTCCAGTTGTAACTACCGTAGAAGAAGAGGTAGAAGAGCCTGATTTACCAGTAGATGAACCAAATACTCCAGTCGAAACTATGCCGGTAGAAGAAGAGGAAACCGAAACAACTCCGACCGCAACAGAGACAACACTAGAAACTGTTTCTCTGGTGGATAATGTGTCTAATTTTATAAAGAGTCCAGTTGGTAAAGTTGCTTCTCGAGGTTTTACTTTAGCTGCGCTTGGACTTGCTTTCTTGGTGGGAATTTTTGCAAATGTTGGATCTCTCGCGGACATCGGTTTAAATCTGCTTAGGTTTTGGTCTATGTTTTTATACGGAGTTGGTCTCAAGAAACGCAATCGTCCTTGGGGGGTGGTGTATGACTCTGTCACCAAGCAACCACTGGACCCAGTGTATGTAGTACTTCTAGATTTGGAAGGTAAAGAAGTAGCCACTTCTATTACAGACATGGACGGTAGATATGGATTCTTAGTAGAACCAGGAGTTTATAAAATTAAAGTAAATAAAAATAATTATACTTTTCCTTCTAGTAAACTTGAGGGGAAGACTAGTGATGAGCTGTATAGCGACTTGTATTTTGGAGAAACTATTGAAATCAAAGAGAAAGATGAGGTAATCGCTAAAAATATCCCGATGGATCAGATTGGTTTTAATTGGAATGAATTTGCAAAGAAGGAACAAAGTAAAATGAAGTTTTATCATACTAGAGATGTGGTTTTAAGCCGATTCACTGAAATCTTCACAGCTATAGGTTTTTTAGTTTCCTTCGCTATTCTTTTTGTGCTACCAGAACCTTATAATGTGATTGTTTTTTGTCTGTATCTAGTCTTATTTTCTTTAAAACATGCAAAATTAATCAAAAAGAAAAAGGGAAGCGTCGTGTATAGTAAATCAGGTATTCCAATATCTTACGGTATTATCAGGATGTACGGAGTTGCCAGTGGAGTTGAAATGGCTCATAGAGTTTTAGACAAAAAAGGAAGTTATTATATGCTGATTGGAAATGGTGAGTATATTGCTATGGTGGAGAAGAAGAATGAAGATGGTTCTTATTCTAAAGTTTTCTCTGACAACAAAGTTGTTGTAAAATACGGAATTCTAAAGAAAAATTTCCGGGTTTAATTATTTCTTAAAATCACCAGGTGTTTTGTAAGAAGCAGTTTTTTATGCTATTATTTTTACCTATGAATAAAATAAAGAATTTTGTTAAAACCCACAAAAGAACCTCGATTGCTCTTTCCCTGGTAATTCTAGTCGTCCTGTTTTTAACCTTTACCCACAAGGCAAAAGTGATTGAGAGTTACGAAGTGGCTCTCGGTAGTATAGAGCAGTCAGTAGCTCTATCCGGCACTGTAGAAACTAGTTCCAAAGCAGATTTGGGTTTTGCTGCTTCAGGAAGAATTGGTAAGATTTATGTAAAAAATAATCAAAAGGTTTCCACTGGTCAGATTTTAGCTCAGCTCGAGATCGGAGATTTACTCGCCGATCTTAGAATCAAGGAAGCTAACTCGCGTACTTCTGGTGTGGATTTAAAACAAGCTCAAGATCGTTTGGAAAAAGTTACGAAGCAAGAAGATGCAAAGGTGGACAATGCTTATCGCACCATGCTCTCTTCAGACCTAGAGCTCGTAGCGAACTCCGGTTCTTATGCTGTGTCTGCTCCATTAGTTAGTGGATCATATACTGGAGTAGAGGGTACATATAAAATCAACATCAAAGAGGAAAGTGTAACTTCAAACGACCATGTTTTACGAACATTTGATTTAGAGAAAACAGAAAAAATATTAAATGATCAAGGTAAGACAGCACTAGGTACAAAGGGACTTTATATTTCTTTTGGAGCCAACGAAGTGGAAGATTATAACGATACAACTTGGTATTTAGAAATACCAAATAAATCAGGAGATTCGTATGTTTCTAACTACAATGCTTATATCGATGCTAAAAACAATCGAGATATTGCGATCAAGGATGCACAAACCGATTACGATAAACTTTTGACTGAAGACAATAGTGGTGCATCAGTAGCTCAGGCTGAAATTCAAAAAATTCAAGCCGAAATTAGAAAAAATACTATCTATGCTCCATTTACTGGTATTGTCACTAATATCGAAAAAGAAGTTGGTGAAAATGCAGGAGTAGGTGAGACTGTGGTTTCTGTATTGGGTGAAGAGCGCCTAGAAGTGGTGCTTGAAGTTTCAGAGCTCGATGTTTCTAAGCTCGTAGTTGGTTCTAGTGTCAATCTTTCCTTTGATGCTTTCCCAGGCGAAACTTTTGTTGGAACTTTAAGTACAATCAATTCTCGAGAAACCACAGTTGATGGTGTTCCAGTTTATAAAGCTTTTGTAGAGCTTGCAGGGGACTCAAGAATAAAAACTGGAATGAGTGCAGATGCTACTATAGTTTTGGTTCATAAAGATGATGTACTTTCTGTGCCGGCTTATTCAATTTTAAAAGAAGAAGGTAAGAACTTTGTAAAAATACTTGGAGTAGATGGTAAAACCGAAAAAAGGGAAGTTGCCCTAGGTATCGTTGGTAGTGATAGTCAGATTGAAGTACTCTCCGGAGTGTCAGTTGGAGACAAGATCGTGAAGAACTTGGAATAACACTTCGCAAGAATTAGGATGAAAAATAAACTTACACCAGAGCAAAAGACAAATAAACTTGGAAATATTTTGAAGGTTGGTTGGTTCTTGGCCAAGCGACAAATCAAAGGTTCCAACAAATCAACCACTATGTTGATAGTCTTCATCATGATGCTGACTTTTTTGAACTTGGTGGTGGTTTCAGGAATTTTGATCGGTCTTATTGAAGGAGGTAATATAGCTAACCGTGAACAGTACACAGGAGACCTGATAGTAAAGACTATTGCTGGAGAAAAAGACATTGCTCATACTCATGAGCTAGAGCAAACTCTAAAAAACATGCCTGAGATTTCGAATTTGAGTATTCGTTATATTGAAAATGGCCAAGTGGAAGCTAACTATAAAACTCGCCGAGATTTTACAACACTGGCTGATACTGCCGGCACTCAGGTGACAGGCATAAACATAGCCGACGAAGACAACCTTTCAAATTTATCTAAGTATGTTGTTGAAGGGGAATTTTTGCGACCAGATGAGAGTGGTTTCGTTTTAGTCGGAGCCAACTTACTTTATAGATATTCCTCAGATTTCGGTGATACTTTTGCATCCCTCGAAGGTGTGTTTCCCGGAGACGAGGTCAAAGTAACCGTAGGGAATAATACAAAAACTTTTATTGTGAAAGGTATTGTGGACTCAAAAGTTGGTGAAGTTTCCATGCGTACATTCTTGACTGAAGAAGATTTTTGGAGGCTGGTAGATCGTCCTCTTGTAAACAGCAATGAAATTGCTTTAAAAATAAAAGCAGGTTCTACACTCTCGGGAGATCAACTCAAGAGTAATTTGGTTAAAGCTGGGTTTGCCGCTGACGGCAAAATTCAGACTGCTACTGAAGCTATTCCAGAATTTCTAAATCAAATTAAACTTGCTTTTGGACTCTTGGGAAATGTTATCGGTATGATCGGTATCGTGGTTGCTTCAATCACTATTTTTATCGTGATTTTTATTAATGCTGTCACTCGCCGAAAGTATATCGGTATCATGAAAGGTATTGGTATTTCTGAGCGAGCTATCGAAGTTTCTTATATCTTCCAATCCATTTTTTACGCAACTCTCGGAGGTGCTCTCGGTCTCTTAGTAGTCTACGGAGCACTGGTCCCACTCTTTCTCGCTCATCCGCTGGATTTTCCGTTCTCAGATGGTATTTTAGTGGCGCCGGTATCAGGTACTATGTTTAAATTTTTCTTACTTCTTCTAGTGACACTTTTTGCTGGATATATCCCAGCCCGAAGAATTGTAAAGAAAAATACTTTGGATAGTATTTTGGGAAGATAAAAAATATGATTAAAATAAAAAATTTAACAAAAAAATATGTCACCAAACACCTTGAGACTTCAGTCCTTAAGGGAATTGATTTAGAAGTTCCAGAAGGAGAGTTCTTGGGTATTATGGGAAAATCCGGTGCTGGTAAATCTACTCTTATGTACCAGATCGGATTACTCGACCACCCAACAGGCGGAGAGATAATTTTAAATGGTGTTAATACTGAAAATCTTTCAACTGAAGAGCGGACTCAAATGCGACTCACGACGCTCGGTTATGTGTTTCAAGATTACGCTCTGATTCCGGAGCTTACTGCAGCTGAAAATGTCATGATACCAATTATCATGCAAGGGAATTCTCTAGATGCTGCGCGAAAAGTAGCTGCAGATATATTAGAGAAAGTAGGGTTATCACATCGTATCGACAATAAGCCGAGTCAGCTCTCGGGAGGAGAACAACAAAGAGTATCTATCGCGCGCGCCATGGCCCATGAACCCAAGATTCTTTTTGCGGATGAGCCGACTGCGAACCTAGATACTGCTAGTGGCCAATCAATCATCGAACTTTTTAAAGACTTAAACAAAAAAGGTCAGACCATCGTAATGGTTACCCATGAAGAAGAGTATGCCAAATATTGTGACCGTGTAGTCTACCTCGAAGACGGTAAAATAGTTCGAGAAGTAAAACATAAATAGGCTAAAACAGCTTTTTTTATTACCTATTTTAAGCTATAATCCATACACGATATGAGTAAATATTATTATACAGTGGGGCTAGAAATACATGCGGAGCTAAATACGGCGACCAAGATGTTTTGCGCTTGCAAGAATGATCCGGATGAGGAAAAGCCTAATACCAACATTTGTCCTGTGTGCATGGCGCATCCGGGGGCTTTACCTGTAGCTAATAAAAAAGCGATAGAGAATGTGATCAAAGTAGGACTCTCTCTCGGTTCTAACATTGCAGACTTTTCTGAATTTGATCGCAAGAATTATTTTTACCCAGATATTCCAAAAGGCTATCAGATTTCACAATTTAAATATCCGATAGTTTCTGGTGGTAATCTTGCAAACTACGGCATCACCCGCGTGCACTTGGAAGAAGATACCGGAAACAACAAACATTTTGATAAAGATGGTGGCTATTCCTTAATCGACTTCAATCGTGCTGGCGTTCCATTGATGGAGCTGGTGACTGAACCACATACATTTGAAGATCCTGAAGAGGCCGCGAGTACTGCTTCGAATTTTGCCAAAGAGTATCAATTACTTTTGTGGTACTTAGGAGTTTCTGAAGCGAACATGGAAAAGGGGGAATTCCGAGTCGAAGCCAATGTTTCTGTTTCAACTGAGAAAGGAAAACTCAGTCCTGCTTATGTCGAAGTAAAAAACTTGAATTCTTTTAAAACTGTAGAGAGGGCGATCAAATATGAATATGAGCGGATGATTGCATTGATTGAAGAAGGAAAGGCTGATGAGATAGTAAAAGAGACTCGAGGTTGGGATGATGCGAAACAAAAGACAACTTCACAGCGTAAAAAAGAAGGGTCTGCCGATTATCGATATTTTCCTGACCCAGATTTACCAAAGATGTATCTTCATCAAGCTTTTGACCTTGATAAAATGAGAAGCGTTCTCCCAGAAACTCCTGTCGCCAAACGAGCTCGCTATGTAAAAGATTTTGGTATCAAAGCAGAAGACATAGAGGTTTTTATAAATGATCCAGTATTGGCAGAATGGTTTGAAGGTGTGGCAAATAATTTAAAAGATGTAAATAAAATTAAAACCGCGTCCAACTATATCACCTCAGACTATGTCGGTTTAAAGAAAGCAAATAGTGAAATAAAATTACCAAGTGTGGAAAATTTCGCAGAACTTATAAATTTAGTGGGGGATAGTAAAATTTCTTCTCGTGGAGCTAAAGATATCTTGGCTATGATTGTTTTAAATGATGAGTCACCGCTAAAAATCGCTACAGAAAAAAATATGCTTCAAAGTAACGATGAAGGCGCTCTAAAAGGAATTGTAGAAAAAATAATCGCTGAGAATGGAGAAGTCGTAGCCACTTACAAAGCTGGAAAAGAAAATGCCATCATGTCTCTCGTCGGCAAAGTCATTAAAGAATCGAACGGTTCCGCAAATCCACAAGTGGTTATAAAACTACTTAAAGAAAATTTGAAATAAAAAAACCACCTGCTGGTGGCTTTAAGTTAACTTTTCCAAATCACATTCTCCAGAGTACTTAAATCAACTCTTTCCTCTGGTACGATTTTGTCTCGTCTCACAATTCGATTAAATACCCAGAAATCTTTTGATGCTTCAATAACATCAACGATGTCTTGTTCTGATAGTCTAGTTTGGGCGATTTGAATCCATAGTTTTTCGTATTTAGCTTCTGTGGCTAATTCAATTGCAAATTTGGTTGGGACATACTTTAAATTTATTCTTTTTAAAATTTGATCCCAAACACACGATTTACAATCATGTGTTTTTTGTAATCCTAAATAAAGTAGTTCAGTGTCTGAATAGCCATTTTTATCAACATAGCTCCAAAATTTAAACCAATCCTCATTTGTATGTATCCCCGATAATTTTTCACAAAGGTGTGTGAATGTAAGTTGATATTTTCTTTGAATTTTCATGTACCTTCTTTTTTTGATACAATATAGTGTATATGCTACTTTGTCAAGTTAGTTTTTTAGATTTTGTCTAGTATAATTCAATTATGAAAACCCTACGAGAATGCATTCAAGATGCAGAGGAAAAGAAAGTAGCTATCGGTCACTTTAACATTTCAAATTTAGAAGCTTTACATGCTATTTATGGTGCTGCCAAGAAACTCGATGTGCCGGTGATTATCGGTGTCTCCGAAGGTGAAGAAGAATTTGTCGGCCGAGATGAAGCTGTGGCATTAGTTAAAATGATCCGAGAGCGAGATCAGTATCCGATATTTTTAAATGCCGATCATCATGGCAGTTTTGAGCGAGTTAAAGAATGTATCGATGCGGGTTTTGATGCGGTGATTATCGACGCAGCTAAACTTCCTTTTGAAGAGAATGTTGCTTTAACAAAGCAGTGTGTAGAATATGCGAAAAACTCCGGACGAGAAGTGATAGTCGAAGCTGAGATCGGCTACATTGGATCTGGATCCAATATCAAAGATTCTATCCCCGAAGGCGCTGGAGTTCTGACCAAGCCCGAAGAAGCCAAGGCTTTTGTGGATGCTACGGGTATCGATTTGCTTGCACCATCGGTAGGCTCAATTCACGGCCTTATTAAGTCTGGAAAGCCTCATATTGATGCAGAACTCGTCGGAGAGATTAGAAACATCGCAGGCGTGCCCCTGGTGCTCCATGGAGGCTCTGGGCTCCGGGATGAGGATTTTACCAATGCCATAAAGGCTGGTATTTCAATCGTTCACATAAACTCTGAGATTCGTTTGGCCTGGAAAGAAGCGATTGAAAAATTTATGATTGAAAACCCAACCGAGATCGCTCCAGCAAAAATTTCCGCAGGAGCTGTTGAAGCAATTGAAAAAATAGTTGAATCACGGCTGAAGCTTTTTAATGGAATTAAATAATTTATGAAAATTTTACTTGCATCGGATGGAAAATTTTTAATGAAAGAAGGTTATAAGCTTTTAGATATTCCCGTTGAACAAATGAACATAGGATACATTACCACAGCCGCAAAAGTATCAAGAGGTAGTGCTTCGGTTATGGTTCAAAATTATAAAAAAGAAATGACTGATAATGGATATTCATATGAAGAATTTGACATAGAAGGGAAAAGTAAAAAAGAAATGACTGATTTTTTTGCTAATAAAAACATCATTCATGTTGAAGGAGGAAATACTTATTATTTACTTAAGGCGATTAGAGAAAGTGGTTTTTCGGATTTCCTCAAAGAGTCATTAAATGAAGGCAAAATATATATTGGTACAAGTGCTGGAGCATATGTTATGTGTCCCACAATAGAAGTATCAAACTGGAATGATGACGGTAAAGATAAATTTGGATTAACAGATTTTACTGGTCTTAATTATGTTCCTTTTGTTTTGAAGGTTCACTATAAGGATGAGATGAAAGAGTTAATTACAGAGAAAATGAAAAATTTAAAATATCCTTTAAAAATTCTTAAAGATGGACAGGGGATATATGACAACAATGGTGAATTTTCTTTCAATGGTGAAGGTGAAGAGATTAAGTTAGAAACACCAACAGAAAAAATAAATGAAATTAGAAATCCAAAAATTTTTTAAGGGGGAAGTTGAGGATGGGGAGGAGACTCTTAAACATTATTCGCGCGATGCGAGTATTTTCGATATTCGGCCCCAGGTTGTAGTTTTTCCGAAAGATTCTCTAGATGTTCAAAATTTAGTGAAATGGGTGAGTGAAAGCAAGTCTACTCGTCCTGAGCTTTCTATTACTTGCCGTTGCGCAGGTACAGATATGTCTGGTGGATCGATAGGAGAGTCTATCATCATGGACTTTACTCGGCATATGAATAAGTTGATTGGGTGGAATCAAAAGATAAAAAATACTTCCGTCACCAGTCAGGATTTTTTATCTTTTGATTCCATTACCGTAGAGCCTGGTATGTTCTACCGAGATTTTGAAAAAATTACTTTAGAGAAAGGGATGCTTTTGCCTTGCTACACTGCATCAAAAAGTATCAACGCTGTTGGGGGTATGTTTGGAAACAATTCTGCTGGTGAAAAGACTTTAAAGTATGGAAAAACTGAAGATTATATTTTGGAGGCCAAAATTGTTTTTGCAGATGGGGAAGAGAGGGTAGTAAAACCTATTTCCATTAATGAAGTTTCCAAGCAAGGAGAAATTTGCACCCAGATTTTGGATTTAATAAAAAACAACGAACATGAAATAAAAAACGCTAAACCCAAAGTTCACAAAAATTCCGCCGGCTATTATATTTGGAATGTTTTAAATGGTACAACTTTTGACCTTAATAAATTACTAGTCGGTTCGCAAGGAACTTTAGGCATCGTCACCGAGATCACTTTTAAATTGGTTCCAAACCCAAAATATTCCAAACTAGTAGCGATATTTATGAACGATATGTCTCCATTGGGAAGACTGGTGGACGAAATTCTGGAATTGAAACCAGAAACTTTGGAGACTTATGACGATAAGACCATGAAGTTAGCAGTGCGATTTTTCCCAGATTTCCTTAAAAATAAAGGTTTTATCGGTATGATCAAATTTATGTGGTCTTTTCTTCCTGAACTTTTCATGATGATCCGAGGAGGATTTCCTAAATTGATTTTACTTGCCGAATTTTCCGGAAGCAATCAAGATGAAGTAAATAAAAAGTGTGTAGAATTAAAAGAAAAAATAAAACATTTCAAACTCGAAACTCACATCACTAGGAGTGAAGCGGAGGCCGGAAAGTATTGGGATATCCGTCGGGAGAGTTTTGCTCTTCTTCGTAAACATGTCGCTGGCAAGCACACTGCACCTTTTATCGATGACATAATTGTTCGCCCAGAATTTTTGCCAAAGTTTTTACCTGAGCTAAGTATTATTTTAGGGAAGTATGACATTACATACACTTTGGCCGGCCATGCTGGAGATGGAAATTTTCACATTATTCCTTTGATGGATTTCAAACGAGATGATACTACTACTATAATCACTGAACTTTCTGACAAGGTGTATGATCTCGTACTTCGTTATCACGGCTCTATTACCGCAGAACACAACGATGGAATCATCCGGACTCCATACCTGCCAAAGATGTATGGTGAGCATATTATGCAGATTTTTAAGGAGATTAAGACTATTTTCGACCCCAAGAATATTTTTAATCCTGGTAAAAAAATAGCTATCCCGGGCGGCATGGGAACCAAGGAATACATCAAAAATCACATTATCAAAGAACCGAAAGTAGTATCTAACTCATAATTAGTTGCATTTTAAAGTTTTTTATATATAATGGTACTCATGTTTGCAATTAAAGCTAAAACCAGAGATTTAAAGGATAATTTGGAAGCTCTTCGAAAGGCAGGGCAAGTACCAGCTGTTTTCTACGGCATGGCAAATCCTACGACTCCTATCTCTATTTCTAATATCGAATTTAAGAAAGTCTGGCACAAAGCCGGAGAGTCTTCTGCAGTAGAACTTACTGTAGATGGCAAGAAGGTGGATGTTTTGATCCAGGATGTTCAGACTCACCCAGTAAACGATGAACCTATACATGTAGACTTCCTAGCTATCGACATGAACAAGAAGATCAAGGTCAATATACCTCTAGATTTCGTTGGTGTATCTCCGGCTGTAAAATCTGGTACTGGAAACTTGGTTAAAGTTATGCACGAAGTAGAAGTAGAGGCTCTTCCAAAAGATCTTCCTCACAATCTAGTTGTTGATATAGGAAGTCTCGTAGATACTACAAGTTCTCTCACAATCGCTGACATCAAACTTCCAGCTGGTGTAGTAGTTACAGCAGAACCTACTGAAGTTATCGCTTCTATCGTTGAACAAAAAGAAGAAGTCATAGAAGACACTGTACCTGTTGATCTATCTGCTATCGAAGTAGAAAAGAAGGGCAAGAAAGAGGAAGAAGGTGAAGTTGCCGCTGACTCAAAAGAATAATTGTGCTACAATAGTAGTATGGCTCGCAAGTTTATCATAGGGTTTTTTATATTGATATTTGTATTTTTTGTTTCTAAAAGTCCGGTCTTAGCAGCACCGAATTGTCTTTTAATTTCTCCTGAATCAAGTGAAGCAGACAAGGATATTTGTAAACAGGAATTAGCTCAGATCGAGGCTGAACTTGCAGAACTTTTAGAAAAACAGAAAGTTCAACAGAAAAATACTGGAACTCTCCAGGGGGATGTGGCTTATCTCAATAGCCAGATTAAGGCTTTGCAGACTAAAGTAAAAGCTCGAGCTCTCGCTATTGCTCAACTTAAAATCGCTATTAAAGAAAAAGTCGCTACTATCGGCAAATTATCGGAAAAGATAGAAAAACAGCATGCTTCCATAGCTCAACTTCTTAGAAATACAAACGATTTTGATAATGAAAGTTTTGTTCATTTGGTGCTTTCAGATTCAACTCTCTCAGATTTTTATTCTGACTTAGAATCCTATGCTTCCATTAAACAGGCGGTGAAAATTTCAGTTGATGAAATCAGGGGTATAAAAACTGAAACTGAGACTGAAAAACAGGATTTAGAAAAGAAACAAAATGCTGAAGCAGACGCCAAGGCAGACCTAGAGTCAGCTCAAAAAAAGACTAGTCAGAGTGAAGCAGAAAAGAAGCAACTCTTAGCTTTATCAAAAAATAAAGAAGCTGAGTATAAACAACTCGCAGCAGAAAAGAAAGCTAAAGCCGACAAGATTCGTTCAGCTCTTTTCCCACTTAGAGATTCTGCCGCTATTCCTTTCGGGACGGCACTCACTTACGCTGAGGCTGCTCAAAAGAAAACTGGCGTGCGTCCAGCCTTCGTTCTGGCAATTTTGCAACAAGAATCCAACTTGGGAGCTAATGTTGGCTCTTGTGTGATTACTAACCTTACTACTGGAGAGACTAAGGGTGTAAAATCAGGTACGATTTTTGCAAATGGAATTCACCCGACTCGTGACTTGCCACTTTTGCAAACTATCGTGACTTCAGTAGGTAGAGATCCTTTAACCACTCGTGTCTCTTGTCCTCTAGCATCTGGTGGTTATGGTGGTGCTATGGGTCCAGCTCAATTTATTCCTTCTACTTGGAATATGATGAAGTCTCGAGTTGCTAACGCTCTTGGAAAAGTTGTACCTGACCCTTGGAACCCTCAAGACGCGATCATGGCTTCTTCCTTCCTTCTTTCAGATAATGGCGCAGGCGTCGGTGGATACACCGCAGAACGAACTGCAGCCCTGAAATACTTTGCTGGAGGCAATTGGGCCAAGCCCGGTAACGCTTTTTATGGAGATCAGGTCATGGGCCGAGTGGCTAAAATCCAAGCCGATATAGATTTGCTTTATAATCAGTAGCGTGCTACTATACATACTCATGAAAAAGAACACACACCCAACATACGATATCAAGACCAAGGCAACTTGTGCTTGCGGAGCTGTTTACGAAATAGGTTCAACTATGCCAGAAATCAAGATGGAAATCTGCTCTAACTGCCACCCATTCTACACTGGTAACGAAAAGATCATGGACACTGCTGGACGGGTAGACCGATTCAACAAGCGCCGAGCTGCAACTGTTACTAAAGTAAAGAAATAACTAGAATACGAAGCTCCTTCATATTTTTTCTCCTGCGCCCTTCCCAGATTACTGGGTGGGACCCTCGGAGTAAAAAATCCGAAGGAGCTTCTGCTTTTTATGAACTTCAACATCGAAGAACTAAAAAAGAACCACAACACTAGCTATCAAGCAGGTGAGCTTGAACGATTAGAGAGAGAAGAAAGAGAAGTTCGTGAGATGCTAGACTCGGATGAATCTCTACATGAACTTGCTGGGAAAGAATTGAAATATATTCAAGAGCAAAGAGAAGTCATCGAGCAACAACTTCAAGATATTTTAGATAAAGAAAAAGAAGAGGATGAATTTCCAAATGAAGCAGTGCTCGAAGTTCGAGCTGGTGCGGGGGGAGATGAAGCTTCACTCTTTGCTTGGGAGCTCGCTCATATGTACGAGCGATATGCCGAGGCTATGGGCTGGGACTGGAAGATCGACTATGAGTCTAAAAATGACATCAGCGGATACAAGGAAGCGAGTTTTGAGATAAAGGGTAAAGATGTGTATCGTAAGCTCAGATATGAGACTGGAGTGCACCGAGTGCAGAGAATTCCAGCTACTGAAAAGAATGGCCGAGTGCATACTTCTACTGCATCTGTGGCTGTACTGCCTATAAAGAAGAATGTGAAGTTTGAAATTAATCCAGCAGACTTGGAGATGGAATATTCTCGCTCTGGAGGTAAGGGAGGACAGAATGTGAACAAAGTTGAAACCGCAGTGCGCTTGATTCACAAGCCGACTGGTATCGATGTTCGTTCTACAAACCAACGCAGTCAGGTTGCTAACCGCGAACGAGCTTTGTCTATTTTGACTGCTAAGCTCGCCGCTATGAAAGAAGAAGAAGAAGCTAAAAAGTACGCTGGTGAGCGTAAGGGGCAAATCGGTACTGGAGACCGCAGTGAAAAAATCCGCACTTACAACTTTCCACAAGACCGTATGACTGATCACCGTATCAAAAAATCTTGGCATAACTTACCGAAAATAATGGAAGGGAGTATCGAGGATATCATCGGCGCAATTGAAAGTGGTGAGACAGGGGAGGACGAGGAGGAATAAAAACTATTTAAGTGTTAAAATAAATTAACTTTATGCAAGGAATTCTAAACACTCCAGTCATATATTTGTGGCGCAATATGTACAAGTACGCCGAAGGAAGGCGTAAGAAATTTTGGTTAACCACCACGCTTTTTATATTGGCCAATATGGTTGATGTTACTCAACCTCTTATTTTTGCATACTTTTTAAACTTTCTTCAACAAAATCAACTTGATCAAGAATCACTTTGGAAGATATTTTTAATATTGCTTTTGTTCTTAGCTACAGAAGTTATCTTTTGGGCCCTATGGGCGCCAGCGAGAATATTGGAGCAAAAAAATGCGTTCTTTATTAAAAAGCGATACAAGGAGTACCTATTGAAGGGTGTGATGGATTTGCCTTTAACTTGGCATGCAGATCACCACTCCGGAGACACTATAGATAAAATTGAAAAAGGTAGTAATGCTATTTATTCTTTTTCCGCTGAAGAATTCATGTATATCAAGTCTTTTGCTAAATTGATTTTTTCATTCGGAGCTTTAGTTTATTTTAGCTTTTTCCCATCTTTGATTGTGATATTTATATCTATCTTTGCCTTTTATATTATGTTTCGTTACGACAAAAAGTTAACTGTAGGTTATGGGGTAGTAAATAAATTTGAAAATAAAATTTCAGAGCGGGTTTATGATGTTATTAGTAACATCACTACTGTCATAATTCTTCGCATTGAGAGTTTGGTTTTTAAAACGATTGAAAAGTCCATCAATGCCCCATATCCCCAATTTAAAGAGAATGTTCTTAACAACGAAAAGAAGTGGTATTCAGCTTCGATCTTGGGCCAGATAGCTGTAATTCTGATGATTTTTTTCTATCTCTTACTGGAAGTGCGTCACGGATCAGTGGTGTTGATTGGTTCGATTTATATCCTTTATAGTTATTCCACCAAAGTAAAAGATACTTTTTTTAGCTTTGCCCAACTTTACGGCGTGAGTGTAAGACAGAAAACCAACATGCAAAATGCCGAAGAGATTTCAAAGGAATTTGATAAGGTGGAGTTTGTGAAAAATAAATACTTGCCCAAAAATTGGTCTACTGTGTCTGTGAAAAATTTAACTTTTTCTTACCACGAAGCTGAAGGATCAGATCTGCACTTAGATGATGTTAGTATCAGTTTTACAAAGGGTCAGAAAATAGCGGTGATAGGTGAGAGTGGTGGTGGCAAGACTACATTCTTGAAGTTGTTTCGCGGCTTGTATGCTCCAAAAAGTATGACCCTAGAAGTGGACGATAAAAGACTTGGAGAAAATTTTACTCACATTAGTGAGTCTATTTCCTTGATTCCACAAGATCCGGAAATATTCACTACAACCATCAGAGAAAATATCACCCTCGGAGTAGATTATAAAGATCAAGAAATAAATATTTATACTGATATGGCGGTATTCACCGAAGTAGTATCTAGGCTCCCGCATGGACTCGAATCTAGTATCGTAGAAAAAGGTGTAAACCTGAGTGGTGGTGAGAAGCAACGCCTGGCTTTATCTAGGGGGCTTCTAGCTTCTCGTGAAAAAGACATTGTACTACTAGATGAGCCGACCAGTAGTGTAGACTTTCATAATGAACTCGGAATCTATGAAAATATTTTTAAGGCTATGCCGGAAAAGACAATTATCTCTTCGATTCACAGATTACATTTACTTTCTTTGTTTGATAACATTTTCTTTTTTAAAGATGGCAAAATAGTTGCTAGTGGCAACTTAGAGACCTTAAAGAAAGAATCAAAAGATTTTCAGCAACTTTGGGATAAATACTTGAAAACCCAGAATCAATAATTTGAAGAATGTGTTACAATTAATTAGTATTAAACTTTAGCTCTGAAATTTATGGAAGAAAATAAATATTTTACTGGAGAGGATTTGAGGAATTATGTTTACTTGATGCTAAGCATTTGCGTCATGGCATGTTCGCTATTGTGGATCTTTCTTTTCAACTTAGGACCCCTAGGTGGAGGATTGCTCATTTTGGGTGTCCTTGTTTTTCTAAAATCCTCTAGAAATATTTTCTTTCCTCATAAATACAAAAAACACATGAAGCACTACGCCACAGTTATAGTAGTCGTGGCTCTATTTGTCTTAGTTTTTATGGCCGTATCCTTATTTGGCATACTCTTCCATATCGGAAATTCACCCAGCATTTAAAATTGGCCCTAAATCAAAAACTACCCCGTACGGGGTAGTTTTTAGTTATCTAGTCACACAAATCGCTTCTGGATCGTCTAAGGCTGTTTCATCGGCCGCATTTGGCGCACAAACTTCGATTCTATTTGCCACCGCAGTGACTTCGTAGTTTGTCTCTTGTGTAGCTGAAATTTCGTCGCAATCACTGGCAACTATAGCCTTTCCAGCGAAGAATGATTTTGGATCAGTCGGTAGGGCTGGTAGAAATTCTGGTACGATGGCTTCACAAAATGCTTGGTTAATTTCACCGCCTGGAATGGTGGGTAGTAAACCTTTATTTTCGACTACATACTGACCAACTGCATTCAAGATAGCATTCACATTGGCACTTCTCGTAGAATTATTTGCTTCCGCGAAGTGTTTTGCTGGATTAATAGCAATTATCACAACTGCTGCTAGTATTGCAATAATACCTATGACTACCAAAACCTCAATCAAAGTAAAACCTCTTGTTTTATTTTTTACATTTTTCATAAATTTTAAATTTTAATCGCACGCTGATAAATCTCCGTCTTCTTCACGCTCTCTCATGGATACTATAGGTATACCAAAACTCTCTGGCTCAACTACTACTTCGTAATAGGTGCAAGCATCCTGCACTCTACTGTGTATCTCAATCTTTGTACCATTTTCAGAAATGACATATTCACAACTGTAACTTTCAATCTCCAAGACTACTGTCTCACCTAGGGTGTAAGTAGAGAGTCCTATCGAGAGGCGCGCTCGTTCCAGGCAAGCATCGACCAGCTTGTTACTTATTTCTTTAAATTCTGTATTTAGAATGTTAAATCTTTCATAAAATCCGTTTAGCCCAAGGTTTACCGAAGCTATCAAAAGTACAGCCGAGATTATGATGACAGATATTAGAGCGATAAAGCCGCTGTTTTTATTATTGATTTGCATACTGAATGTATTTATTAAATTCCACAGCGTTTCCATCTATATTTAAAAATACTGAAACGCCTTTTCTTGCCCCACCTTCACTTGGTATGAATAAAAACTTAGTTGGCTCATATTGAGTGCTCAAAACAGATACATTTGGGGTTGTAATTCTAAAAAAACCATTTATATTACTTTTTAACTCCAAACTTTGATCGATTGTGTTGTATCTGAAAACTATTTCATTATTGTAAATTTCATCATTTTGAATATACAAGCTTAGATTGTCAGAAGATACATAAAGAGATTTTGCTCCAGATAACGCCCAAGTGAGTTTTTGAATTACAAAGCTAAGCTCTGTGGTGGTTACCAATTCATCTTCTCCCTGATACGAATTTTGCATTAATAATGATGCTGAGACTAGAAGCCCACCGATCATTATTGAAAATAATGTGATGTAAATTATTACCTCTATTAGCATGAATCCTAAGTTTTTCATTTAAGAAGAAGAGATTATGGTAATAAATCCGACATTACTTACATCTTGTGAACCTACAAATATATGATTACCTTCACAGTCAGCAGCGATTGCTTGCATGCCTGTGGGAGACTGGGGAGGGAGAGTTAGTGGGGAGGTGTATGAAGTTATATTGACTGGATCATCTGTTCGTAGAATTTGAAATTCTTTATTTGTCAGTAACATTGTTAGATAATCTCGTGTAAATATTTTATTTACACTTGCGTTCGCGTTGCCATTCTGAATATTTTTAGTCCCTAGGATGGGTAAGTTAGTTTCTGGATCAGTTGCATCCAAAATGTAAAATTCGTTTCCAGAAAGCAGGGTTCTGCCAAAGTAAAGTTTTTTCCCGACTAAAAACACACTCTTACCATTGCCGTTATTTGCACCACCGAGTGGTGCATCAAATCCTCCAACTAGTGTTGGGTTATCAGGATTTGAAATGTCCAGGATTTTAAGTTCTTGATCGTTGGGAGAAGCCAGAAAAAGATAATTATTCTTTAGAGACATTTCATTTACTTCATTACCAATTTCATAACTACCCATAGCTACTGGATGGGTGGGTGAACCCCCTCCTACACCATTGCCAACATCAATAATATGAAATTCTGGCCCAGTTGCTTTTGCAAGACCTAAATATATAAAACCATTATCATATAAAATCGATACACCGATGGCTTGCCCAGCTGAACCTGTCACCCCTGGTACTTTGTAAGTATAAATAACAGTAAAGGTATCAAGGTCAATAATTTGGAGTTGTCCGCAGCTTTTATTGGCACCATCTGGATTGGTGCAACTTCCAAAGTTTGCAGGGTGCGCACTGGCTACATAAGCATATTTACTTCCGTCTATGGCTACAGCACTAAGCCCCGAGGACACAGCAGGATTGTTATCTAGTCCTGGAGGCATGAATATAGGTCCCAGATTTGGATCAGAAATATCTAATCTAAAAAAATTATTAGTCGAGTTAGAGTTACCATCACCTATAGCTAAATACATTTTGCCGTTGAAAGTTTGGATACCTAAAATAGGGAAGCCGCTACTAGTGTCATCTAGAATATCTGCACCGAGTTCATATTCAGATTTGGTTGGATGAACCCAATCTCCTGAAAGAACAGAACTACAAGTGTCTCCACCGTCGAGGGCTTTTATATTTGCCACATCCGTAATCAACTCAATTGTATTACCAGCATGAAATGGTGTATTCCAACTGACTAAACTTTTTACTCTTTTCAGAAATAAACTTTCTGGTATTGGAGATACTTCTAAGGTAATCGTGAATAATCCACTTTGTTTCGAGTCTGGGTTTAAAAGATTAAAGTCAAGATTTGCATCGTGCTTTGATTCTTCAATTCTACTCTGGGCCATGCGTAGAGCTCTTTGACTGAGTTCAGCTTGAAGTGATGTAGTTTGACTACTATTCAAAAGAACAACTATAGCAGTAACATGAATTAAAAGTATTGCAAAAGCAATTAAAAGTTCTATCGTCATTAAACCTTGGTTTTTGGAAAAGTATTTTTTCATCACCAGTCGATCAATCCGTTAGCTTTTATGTTGATAAATTTTTCTATGTTATTTGTATCTTCCAGGATTATTGTGCCAGTGTTCTCTGTGTTACCTGAGAGTTGTTCAAAAACTATGTTTTCTAGACCACTAATAGTAATATTGGGATTTCTTTTTATGATTTGATTAGTGGATTCGTTTGGATTATAAGTTGTGCCTTCAAAAATAGTATAGGTGTCGTTGTCGATATGGACTCCGTGTGAAGTAGTATGAATATTGTTCATAGCATCGCTTCGTGCTTTTTGTAAGATAGATATGAGTGTGGCTTGTTCACTCAGTCTGACTTCTCGACTATAGAAATCGATATTTATGACACTTCCAAGAGAAATAATAAATCCAATCAGAGCAATGACGATTAGAATTTCAATTAAAGTAAAACCTCTTATTTTATTTTTTGATATTATTAGTGATTTCATATATAGGCGTAATCACAGATATAGCGATAAAACCAACCATTATTCCCATAATGATCATCAAAGCTGGTTCGATCGTACTAGATAAGTTTTTAGTTTTATCATCAAATTCTTGTTCATAAAATTCGGAAAGGTAGATTAGAGTTTCAGGTAAATTACCACTTTTTTCTCCCACAGCTACCATGTGTGGAATTACATCTTTGAAAAGCTTGGGATATGTATGCATACTCTCTGATAAAGTTTTACCCTTTAAAATATTACTTGTGAAATCTTGAAAAGCTTTAGAGTATTGAAGGTTGTTTGTAGTTTCAGAGACTGTAATTAAAGCATTTCCAAGTGGGATGCCACTCTCAAGTAATATTCCTAAAGTTCGCAAGGTGTTGGTAAGATTATAATCTTGAATGATTGAACCGAAGATAGGCAACTTCAACAGTAATCCGTGATAGCTCATTCTTATTTTCTCTTGTCTCCTAATAACAGCGACCGCTGTTATTAGGAGACAAGATGAGGCGAGGAGAATTATCAGCCAATGATTTTTTAAAGTGAAAGTACACCACATTACAATTTTAGTCGAGAGAGGTAACTCTTTGTTTAAACTTTGGAAAATAGGAATAATTTTAGGAAATATATATATTGTTAAAAATCCAGTAACCCCAAAAGTAGCAGCCGTTACCAAGAGAGGATACAGTAAAGACCCTTGAATTTTATTTCTTAAAAGTTGTTTCTTTTTTAGTTCTTTGGCTAGGTAATTTAAGTTTTGGACCAAGGTGCCTGATTGTTCACCAGCTCGAATAACATTTATTGAAAAATTGCCAAAAATATTTCGAAATTTATTAAGACTACCTGAAAGAGATTGTCCATTCCGTATATCTTTTAAAATATCTTCAAATAACTTTGATTCACTGTTTGATTTAGATTGTTTGTGAATAAGTTCCAGTGATTGCAAGAGAGGTAACCCTGATTTTAGTAAAAAAGATAGTCTTTTTGCAAAAAAGGTTTGCTTCTTGATTGAAAATTTTTTATTGAAAAATTGTATATTTTTCATTTTATTCACTAGTTACTCTTAAAACTTCTTCTAAACTAGTCAGACCCAACACAGCTTTTCTGATACCATCTTCGAATATAGTGGTCATGCCATATTTTCTAGCTATTTGTTTTAGTTCGTAAGCTGAGGCTCGCAACAAAATGGCATTTCGAATCTCTTCATTTGGTACTAAAACTTCATTGATTACAAGTCGACCTTTATAACCAGATCCTCCGCAATCCAAACACCCTTGTCCGTAGTAAAAAGTTTGATTATTTTTCAGTGTTTGTGGATACATCAACGAGGAGAGATGTAGATATTCTTCTTCACTTAAATTTTTTGGTAAGCGACAGTTTAGACAAACTCTACGAACCAACCTTTGTCCTATCACCAGAGAGATAGTAGAAGCAACTAAAAAAGCTTCTATTTTCATATCTAGAAGTCGAGGTAGAGTAGTGGCTGCATCACTAGTGTGAAGTGTCGAGAGGAGTAGGTGTCCTGTGAGAGCAGTATTTATAGCTATATTTGCAGTTTCCGTATCGCGAATTTCCCCGACCATAATTACATCTGGATCTTGTCGAAGTATAGAACGAAGACCTTTGGCAAAAGTTAGGTCAGTTCTCGGGTTTACTTGTATTTGTTCAATATCTTTTATTGAGTATTCTATAGGATCTTCAATTGTGACAATTGAAATTTCTTTGGAGTTGAGAGTTTTAATGAGAGTATATAGAGTTGTAGTTTTACCAGAGCCTGTGGGCCCAGTGACCAGCATCATACCCGAAGGTTTCCGTATTACTTGCCTGATTTTCCTCTGATCTTCAATGGAAAATCCCAAATTCTCCAGTGTAAAGTTTTCGGCATTTTCAGATAGAAGTCGGATGACAACATTTTCACCATAGTAAGTAGGCATTATAGAAACACGCATATCGATACTTTTTCCTGCTTCTAGAATACTTCTGAATCTGCCATCTTGAGCAGCATTGTGTTCGTCGGTACGAAGTCCAGATAGAATTTTAATTCTAGAAATTATCTCTGAGTGAATTTCTTTAGGCAAAGTACATGTATCTTCCAAAACTCCATCAATACGAAAACGAACTCGCAAATGAGTTTCATTTGGATCTATATGAATATCAGAAGCGTTTAAGTTTTCTGCGCAAGAAATAAGCTCATCGATAATGCTGATGATAGATATTTCTGGCCCTAGGATGAGCTCGCCGATAATTTTATGGAATTTATCCATACAATTTAAATCCGGCCTTTGTCTTTTAGTAAATTAACTATAGCAAAAAGTATAAACCCCTAGCAAGTTGTGGTTTTTGACAAATTCAATAAAAATGGTAAGTTAGTTTTGTACATAAAATCAGTACCTTGAAGTTTGTTATGAATCCTATAACCAGAATAATCACTTACTCGCTCAGCAGGTATCCGATGCTTGAAGAGAATCCTTATCAAAAGGATATCCACAAGATTCAATATGATGGTAATTTTAAATCTCATATTGTTTTGCCCAACCAAGGCATGGGACATGCTACTAACAAAGTTTTTATGTTAGAAGAGGTCGAAGCGCGGTATGTTCCCATTAAAGAATTCTTATCTGTAAAGGGCATTAAGCCTTCAAGCACGGAAGAGCTGTACTTGAACTCGCAAAACTTTATAAAGTCCTGGACCAAGCCAGGGAACAAGCTGTATTTCCCGAGCAGGGAAGTCAAATTGTATTTAGGCCACACAGTCATAAATGGCGTAACTTATTATGCCATTGGCTATAAAAAGGGGAATAACTACAGTATGGTTTTAACCAACAAAGTCGATCATACGGAAAGTCATGATTTTTGGTTGGTTTAATCCGGCACAAAAGAAAGATCTAAAAGCCCTCCGGGGCTTTTTTTATTGTCTATTTTTGAGAGCGTTTTTGAGGGTGTCGTTGTCGGAATATTCTAGTTCGGTGCCAGTGGAGAGTCCGCGGCCAAGAGAGGAAATTTTTATATTATTTTTCTGTGCTATTTCTTTAATTTGATTTCGCACATATGAATCAGTGTGGTCGCCATGAGAGTTTAGCGAGAAGGCCAGGATGATCTCTTTTATGGCGGAGTTGTTCTCGATATTTTTTATAAGCTCAGGTATGCGGACACGGGTGTTGGTAGTTTTTTCAACGATAGGCACGAGACCACCGAGAACAAAATATTTTCCAGCGTAGACTCGACTTTTTTTTACACTTTCTAAATCAGAATCTTTTTCAAGAACCATGAGAAGAGAGGAATCAGTAGTGACACTACGACAGATATCACAAATGCTGTCTTGAATACCTTTACCTACGAAATATCGGTAGCACTCCTTACACTGCGAAATATCTTTTTTAAGTTCAGTGATGAGTCTGGCTAAGTTTCCGGTGAAGTCACCATTTCGAGACATTAGAAAATACACAAACCGCCTAGCTTGGCGTTCACCAATGCCAGGAAATTCTTTAAAAAATTCAGTAAGTTTATCGATGCTGTCCATGGACTAGATTATACACTAAAACTCATCCAGTCCGCCTTCTACTTTTGGAGCTGAAAAATCACTCAAACTACTTTTTTCAAGGTTTAAGAAAGTGGTAGTTTTCATATCAAAATACAGGTCAACTTTTCCAGTTGGGCCATTTCGGTGTTTTTCTACTAGGATTTCAGCGATATGAGTTTTTTCCGCATCATCCTTGCCTCGATCTTCACTGTGGATGAACATAACCACATCGGCGTCCTGTTCGATAGATCCAGAGTCTCGAAGGTCAGATAAACGAGGGCGACCTCCACGGCTCTCTACAGCACGGGAAAGCTGGGAAAGAGCGATAACGGGCACATCGAGCTCTTTGGCGAGACCCTTAAGGGATCGAGAAATTTCAGTAACTTGATTGACCATAGAGTCATAATTTTTAGAAGTAGTCATGAGCTGCAAGTAGTCGACGATGATCATATCAATTCCTTTTTCTGCTTTCAAGCGTCGAGCCAGAGCTTTCATTTTTACAATAGAGTTTCCAGCTTGGTCATCAATATAAATTTTTGCTTTAGCTAGTTTGTCCATGGCATCTCGTAGTAGGGCAAATTCACCCTTACTGTCTGAAAGTTTTCCAGTACGGAGATTCCAAGCGTTGACTCGAGACTGGGCTGCGAGCATGCGGTCGACGAGTTGTTGAGAAGACATTTCCAAAGAGAAAATCAAAATAGATTTATCGTGAATAGTTGCGGACATACGAGCGACATCGAGCGCAAGAGTAGTTTTACCCATAGAAGGTCGAGCCGCAAGAATTATCAAATCAGAATTTTGAAAACCGGAGAGCATGGCATCGAGATCTTTAAAGCCCGATGGAATACCGCGAAGCGTGCCTCGATTCTCATGAAGTTTCTCCATTCTTTCATAAGCTTCTGGGATGGCATCACGCAAGTTCACGAATTTTTGGTTTTTCGGGGAAGAGACGACACTGAAAACTTTTTTCTCGGCCATGTCTAGAATTTCATCCATGTGATCATCACCTTCACTGAAGGCTAGTTCCGAAACAAAGTCAGCAGCTTCGATCAAACTGCGCAGCACATATTTTTTTTGAACGATTTCAGCGTAGTGGCGGACATTGGTTGAAGAGGGTACAGTGTTTACGATTTCGGCTAGGTATTGATTACCTCCAACTCGTTCTAGATTTTTTTGCTCAGAGAGTTTGGTTGAAAGAGAAAGCATGTCGATCGGATCATTTTTCCGATTTAGCTCGAGCATGGCGTTGAAAATAATTTTATGTTTTTCGGCGTAGAAAGAATCCGGAGTCAGGACATCTTCAACTTCGTGCATACCTTCTTTGCGTAGCATCAGAGAGCCTAAAACAGCTTGCTCAGAAGGTAAACTCTGTGGAGGGATGCGAATATTGTTTTTAGGGCCCTTGGTCATTACATCCATCTTAGCAGTCGGTTTTAAATAATCAAAACATGAAAAGGGTAGAAGCCTGTGGTTAATGTGTGGAAACCTCCATACCTAGTATGGTATTATAAACACTATATGAAAAAGCTTATTTTATCTGGGCTCAAACCTACTGGCCGACCACACTTAGGTAATTATTTTGGCGCCATGAAGCAATGGGTGGAACTTTCAAATGAAAACGAAAGTTATGTATTTATTGCTGACTATCATGCTTTAAATTTTATACAAAACAAGGATGAAATGAAGCAGAATATAATCGGTGTTCTCTTGGACTACTTAGCTATTGGTCTCGATCCAGAAAAAGTAACTCTATATAAACAAAGTGACATCAGTGAACATGCTGAGCTGGCTTGGATTTTCGATACTTTAACTACTATGCCGTATTTGATGCGAGCACATGCTTTCAAGGATGCTGAAGCTAAGAATAAAGAAATCAGTGTCGGTACTTTTAATTATCCGATGTTGATGGCAGCAGACATATTGCTCTATGAGCCAGATCTCGTTCCGGTTGGTCAAGATCAAAAACAACATGTAGAAATAGCTCGGGATGCTGCTCAAAAATTTAACAATACTTTTGGCGAAACTTTTAAAATGCCAGAGCATATGATATTGGAAAATGTGGCGGTGGTGCCTGGAACTGATGGTCTAAAAATGTCGAAGAGTTATAAAAATACAATTCCACTTTTTGCAGAGTACGAAGAAATCAAAAAGTGTGTCATGAGTATCGTGACTGATTCAGGAAGCGATATTCCAGAAAATGTTTACGCTATTCACAAACTCGTGCGAAGTGAAGATGAACTAAAGAGTTTGTACGAAGACAACAAAGGTAAATATAAAATTCTAAAAGAAACTTTAATCGAAGATTTGGAGAAATTTATTGCTCCACTCCGAGAGCGAAGAAAAGAATGGGAAGGGAAGTTGCCTGAAGCACTTGAGATTCTCAAAGCTGGCGGAGAGAAAATGAAACAAAAAGCAGTTGCCAAAATGTCGGAAATAAAAGAAAAAATAGGAGTGAGTATATAGCTTTTCCACAGAGAGCTCTTGCATAGAGGAGAAAATGTTGGTTTAATACAAATAACGATGACTATGCAGGCGACAAAGACATACTTTAGTTTCTGGCTCAAGAAAAGCCAGCCTGTTGTCTTTGTGTCCTAGAATTCTAGTAATATTAATTCACACAAGAAACAGGCTCCGCAAAGAGTCTCTTTTTATTTTATGTACATAACAAATTATTTTTTCAAAACAAAATATGCATCATCAAAAACAAAGCCAACTTATCTCTGGTTTTTTAAGCGCAACAAAACACTTTTTTGGCTGATGCATGTGCTCCTACTTACTTAAGAACATATTCACCAGCCTCGAAAAGTCGAGGGGTGGATCTTCTTTTAAAACTAAAAAACAAATAAAATGAAAAGAATCTCTCTCATTTATGGGCAGGAGCTCGTGCATCCCAATCATCATGCAAACGAAGTTCCAAATTTTACTGTAATTGGTAATGATGCAAAAAATCCGTGGGGTATCCAGTCAAGCAAACTCACTTCGGCAGGAATAAAAGATATAACCTTGAGCGGAGTGGAAATTCTTGCTTCACCACACATTGGCTTGAGTAGGCCAGGACATTCTATGTACCCCTACATGGGGGCAGTGATAAGCGATTTTACAGGCAACCAATCTTATGCAGATTATGTCGCTGAACCTCAAAACATCAAAGAGAACGGGACTAAACACAATTGTGCAGTTCAAGAGCATTCAATTCTCTCACCTTATTTACAGGTAAAGAGTGATGCTATTTTGGATAATGGTTTTGTGTCTGCAAAACACTTTGCAGGACATACTAATCTTGCACATGTTCACCACAAAGCCAAAAAAGCTGCTTTTGGAGAATCAAAGATGACTCTGGATGTAGATATGTTTGATGTTCCATTTACTTTTGATTATTTTAAAGTTTTGACGGAAAATCAAGCGTACATTCTACAGGGCTATCACAATCGAGAAGGTATATTTGATCGTTTTGTAAGTAGAACTGGCGAACTTAACTATTCGTCTCCGGGAAATGTATCTCATATTTCCTCTTACTTGCAAATGAAACAATTACATCGAGACATGATTCTCCAAGACGGAGTTGAGTTTGCAGAAGGTTACATTCCAATAAATGAAGCCTTGGTTTTGTTTGATGCTCTCTACTGTTATTGGAAACAAATAGATTTATCGATTCACGACCTGGAGCTAGGTGACACTTATTCAATCTCAGGATTGGATATGATCAACTACACTAAGAGTTCTTCTTTTCGGGCAGTAGTGGATCGGATGTACAAAGTCCTTTTGAAAACTCCAGAATTCCGGTGGTTGCCAGAATATATGGTACACACAATGATTCCAGGAGGAGGAACTTTCCAATTCTTGCCTTCTAATAAGGAAGAAGAGCTTGCAGAATCAGTGTTACAAATCTTGGCCTTAGACCAAGAACATGTAGCATTTAGAAAAAAAGTTTCTAATGCTCAAGGTATAGAGCGTGCAATTTTGATAGAAGAAGACCGAGTTAGAGACAAAAAGCGTTTCTTGAGAGCAAGGTCTTTGTATCAACAAGCTTACAAAAATCGAAGGGGTTTTACCCAGTATGATCTCTTGAATGGTGAGTCTGTTTCTAGGGAAATTGTGGAGCAATTAATGCCTATGTCGTTTGAGAGAGTGGGGTTTCTTTTCAAGACGGATTGATGTTTCAGGGATAGTGTTTAGTTAATATACTAAGCGCTATCCCTTTTTTGTTACTAAGGCCTAAATCCAGGTGTTTTTTCTATTATTTCGTGTTAAAATGCCCTTACTATGAAAGACCGAGTTTATATTAAAGATTTAAAGGATAATGTTGGTAAAGAAATCATTATCGCTGGTTGGGTAGATGTGCGCCGAGATCAGGGCAAAATGGTGTTTTTTGATTTTAGAGATATGACTGGTAAGGTACAATGCGTTGTTTTGCCGAACCATACTGAAGCTATAGAAAAAGCTAAGACAATTCGTCCAGAATGGGTTTTGAAAGTAAATGGCATTGTAAACAAAAGACCAGAAAAAAATATAAATCCAGAAGTTTTAAATGGTGATGTCGAGTTAGAAGTTGTTGGAATCGAAGTCTTGAGCCGTGCTCATGAACTACCTTTTGATATGTCTCTAACAGGATATAATTTGGAACTTACTACTGAGCTCGATAACAGATCTTTAGTTCTCCGGCATCCAAAAGTCCAAGCAGTGTTCAAAGTTCAAGAAACTATTATCGATTCTTTCCGAGAATTCATGAAGCAAAACAATTTCTTTGAATTTCAAGCTCCGGCCATAACTCCAGCTACTGCTGAAGGGGGAGCGGAAGTATTTCAAGTAAATTATTTTGATAAAAAAGCATATCTCTCTCAATCTCCTCAACTTTACAAACAGATCGTTATGTCTGCCTTTGAACGATGTTTTTCGGTGAACAAAGTTTTTCGGGCTGAACCTTCTTCTACCACTAGACACCTTACAGAAGTGGTATCACTCGACGCCGAGATGGCGTTTATTGATTCTTGGATGGATGTTCGAGATATGGCTGAAGAAACAGTAAGATTCATCTTAAAACGAGTTCAAGAAAAAAATGGTGAGCACTTGAAAGTTTTAGGCGCCACTCTTCCCACTATGATCGAAAAAACTCCTACTATGTCACTCGCTGAAGTTCAAGAAAAAATATTTCAAAAGTCTGGGCGAGATGTTCGAGGTGAAAAAGATACCAATCCGCAGGACGAGCGAGAAATTTGTGAAATTATCAAAGAAGAAACTGGTTCTGACTTTGTATTCATATACGGTTATCCAACTCGCAAGAAGCCTTTTTATGTCTATCCAAACCCAGAGAACCCAGAATTCAATGAGGGCATGGATCTCATATGCCGAGGCGTAGAATGGCTTTCTGGTGGACGCCGCATCAACGAATACGATCAGTTGATGAAGCATGTCGAAGAGTGGAATATGGACCCTGAGAAAGTAAAGATGTTCTTAGAAGCTTTTAAATATGGAGTACCACCTGAAGGAGGTTTTGCTTTTGGAGCTGAGCGAATAACCATGCAAATTCTGGGACTTAAAAATATTCGTGAAGCTTCGATGTTCCCAAGAGACATGAACCGTATTGACGAAAAGTTAAGTAGTGACGGATATTAAAATCTTAAGCATCTAAAAATGCTCGAAACACAGGAAATAATCAAACAGCTCAGTGTTCTTTCATACGGAGGCATTTGGCTGACTGCTTTTGCTGCAAATGTCATTGTACCCATACCTGAAGAAGGAGTACTTTTAATTCTCGGCTATCTAGCTGGCGGACCATCTTGGAATGGACTATTAGTACTCTTGATCGTCTACACTGGAGTTATAGCCTCTGATATTTTAATTTATTCTCTGGCTAAGGGTGGAAACAGATTCGTTACGGGCGCCTACAATAAATTATTTGCCTCCAAGGTGGAGGCTAGGAGAGAGTGGATTGAAAAAAATATGGGGAAAGTTATTTTCTTTTCAAGATTTTTGATCCAACTTCGATTCCTGGGGCCGTTTTTGGCAGGACACATGCGAGTACCTTTTAAAAAGTTTTTAGCCCTAGATGCATTAGCCTTAGCAATATATATACCTCTTTACCTCACCCTCGGTTGGTACTTTAGAAGCAGTATCGATTCTATACTTTCTGGAATTGGTGTAGTTAGAAATGTTGTTATAACCGTAGTTATCATAGCCGTCGTACTATTTATCCTAAAGTTTTTACGAAAAAAGTATTATACTGTAAACTAATGAATAAACTTCTAAAAGAAAAATGTGTGCCTTGTGAGAAGAATAGTAATGTTCAACCACTGGATAGATCTGAGGCATTAGACTATATAGCAGAGCAACCATCGTGGACACTTTCCGATGATTCTAAAATTATTTCCAAAGAATACAAGTTCGCTGATTTTATCGGTGCGGTAAATTTTGTAAATTTAATTGCTGATATCGCTGAAATGGAAGGGCACCACCCAGACATCCATGTCTTTTACAATAAAGTTCGTCTTGATCTTTCCACCCACTCGATAGACGGGCTATCTAAAAATGACTTTATTTTGGCAGCGAAAATTGATGCACACAGAGTATAAAAAAATATGAAAACAATCATTCCACCAAAATTAAAGAAAGGAGACAAAATAATGATCATCGCACCGGCATGCTCTGCTACAACCGTTCCTGCTCTCGCTCGCAAGAAGGCTGAAAAACACTTAAAGGATATGGGTTTTATTTCCTCATATTCAAAACATGCCTTCGAGCAAACTATGCTGACTTCATCTTCTATAGATTCTCGTATAAAAGATTTACACCTTGCCTTTAAAGATAAAAGTGTAAAGGGGATTATTTGTGTGCGAGGAGGATTTAATTCTAATACCTTGTTGCCGCATATCAACTGGAAGTTACTAAAAAGTAACCCTAAGCCTCTCATAGGGTATTCTGATATTACGGCACTTTCCAACGCTTTATATGCTAAAACTGGTCTTGTTTCTTACTCCGGACCTGTACTTTTGACTCTCGGTAACAAAGATCAGCAATCTGTAAAGTACACTAAAGAATACTTGCAAAAATGTGTCATGAGTTCTGAGTCGTTTGGTATTACTCCAAGCGCTGAGCGCTCAGATCTACAAACCTCGATAAAGCCATTTATTTTTCAGGCAGGTAGTGCAGAGGGGATAGTAGTCGGAGGAAATTTGTGTACTCTTAACCTTTTGCAAGGTACAGAATATATGCCAGAGATAAAAAATTCGATACTTTTTATTGAGGAAGATGACTTTAATGGTGAGCACACTGATATTAGTTTTGATCGTGATCTAGAGTCTCTTCTCCAGCTTCCTGGAGCTTCCAGTATCCAAGCAATCCTAGTAGGTAGATTTCCAAAGGGCGCGGAGATGTCTTTAGAGAAAATAAAATTTATTTTTAAATCAAAAAATATTTCTCCAAAAATTCCAGTTGTTTTTAACTTAGATTTTGGTCACACCACTCCGATGTTCACATTTCCGATTGGCGGCACGATTCGAGTAGATGCAAGTGGAAAGACCGTAAAAATTAAAATCTTGAAGCATTAAAAAGCAGCAGGTGTTTATTCCTGCTGCTTTTCTCAGTCCTACTCAGTAGGGTGTGAGAATGTTGTTGGATGCATCATGATAGATGAATTTATAAGTGAAACTAGTCCTACTTCTTGTTCACGCGGTTTCGGTTGCCCGCAAAATTAATTAGAAGTTCATGTGACAAGCAAATTTTGGCTTAAGCTCTATTTTTTTATTAGCTTTTATTTTAGCCTTTTTCTTTTTCTTAGCCATCTTTATTTAGTTTTAGATAAAGAACAAAAAAACCTTCTCACTTGAGAAGGGGCTGTGTTCGAATTAGTGGTTAGCTCAAATACAATCCTTTCCCAAGTTTGGCAGGATTGTGGTGATGGTTTGATAGGCGAGCAAGGACTGTTCTGTAGCCCCCAAGAGGACCTAGGAGCCACTTTTTAATACGAGCGATAGTAGCAGAGGATAGTCCGGTTTCTTGGCTGATAGCATCATAGTAAACATCCCTAGATAGGCATCGCGCAGCTTCTAATCGATTTCCAAATTCTTTGATTTCAGACTCTGTCATCAAGTCACGCAAAAAGCGCGCTGTTTCATCGGGGGTTTTAAGTGAAAGGAGAGCACTCACCAGCTGCTTGTTTTTCTTCTCCTTCCAGTCAATCTTTATTTCCTTGTTTAAATCGTAAATATTCATTACCTAACGACTTTATCAAACTAAAGTTCTTTAGTCAACTAAAGTCGTTAAGCAATGTGTGGATAACTGTATTTCGGTATTCTGTGTTTAAGGAGAATTATTTTACTTTCTTTGCTAGCAGAAATGCTTCTTCTCCAGGAGTTTTACATTCATGAAGGAAGAGAATTATTGAATCTTTTTTCAAAGTTATTTTGGTGTTACCATCTGTACCAAGCAAGGTTCCTTTTGAAGCTTTCTCAAAATCTTTAAACTTCCTACTAGGAATAAAATTTTCTTTGGTGATATGTATGCTGTGTATATGGATAATCTCTCTTTTTAAAGATTTTAATTTCTTAGTCGGCTTTATATGACCTCTGGATTCCAAAAATGCTTGTATTGCACTTTTTGCAACTTCTTTAGCCATAGGACTATTGTGTTGCCCACATTCTACACCAATACCGATTTTTCCATTGTCGCCCATAAAATCATCTGTTGCTCCAGGTTCTACACCACCAAAACCCCCAACAATCCTAACGAAAGTTTTCGAGAAGTTCTGAACTATTCCGTACCCACTCTTTTCACAGATGATAAAAGGCTTGCCAGGATTTCTGGTTGAGTGAATATCTAGAGCAACATCTCCTTTAAGAAAAATTTTCTTTAGAAATTGAGCTCGTTTATATTCGTATGTGCTTTTTTGTTTTTTATTGTAAAAACGAGATGGGCGAAAAGCTCTGTTTAAGTTTAACTCAGTAGATCTTTTGTTCTCTCTTAAAGCTTTTGGATTTCCTAAAACAAAGATAACTTTACCGTGTTCTATATGCAGATTGGGAACAACCTCCAAAAAAGCTTCAACACCACAAGGTTCGTTGCCATGAATACCAGCGATGATGACACTAGTAGGGCCTTTTTCCCCGGAATCAATCAGTAAGCCATTCTCGAGCAATCCAAACCAATCTGTTATTTTTTTCATGAGTTTATTATATAAAAAAAGAGTCGATTATGGAAATCGACTCCTCGGAAAATACCAAGCTGCTTTGTCTTCATAAGGGCAAAAGTTGCAGGCTTTTGGGCCTTTTTGACACATACAGAGCATATGGACCAGCTCTTTGTAGGATGGATCACTCATGACCTGAGCTCCAATACTCTCGAACATATGTTTTACTATAAGGTTAGTTGTTACACTTACCGGGAACCAGTCGTTTTGTAAACAAAGTTCCAGCCTTTTTAGTAAAAATGTTTTCGCAAGTCCATTGCCTCGGTGTGAGTTCTCAACAAAGTTAGATCCAAGTTCAACTACTTTTTGTCCCTGGAAAAATATCCCTGTATTATCTTTTGTTCGCGCCTCCATTATCGCTGCGGCTCCTATGGGTTCTGGAGTTCTGTTCGTTGCGATGATTGCAAACAATAGATTTTGTTCGAAGGATGCATCAAGGGGGACAAGGTGAGGTTCTCTGTTTGTCGCTTCTCTCCACCAAGGTAAAAAGGTTGACAACTCTGGGTTTTGTCTTTCGTACTCATGAAAGTTATACATACTAATCGCTGTTTAAAGTGAAAGGAACTAAAATAAAATGTTCTTACAACATAGCATCCTGTGTGGGTTTGTCAATACATTTCTGTATACAACCTATTTATTTCTATATCATCTGGATAAACCTTCAAATACAGCGATGTAATTCCCATTACTAAGACCAGTTTGTTCAAGATATGTTACTAAGTCTTCTGTTCCAGTTAGTACTTCTGGTTTGTTCCACTCTTTGTAGATCCATGCGTTAGAATTTGCAACTGTAATCAGATACTCGTTTGCCAAAGAATTTTCTTTAAAATAAGCCATAATAGTATTAACTTCCATCTGATTTGGTATTTCGTAATTTCCGGCAAATATTTCATAATCAACTCTCGGTAAGTCGATACCAACTGGAGTATTTACTTTATACAATGAAAAAATAACCATCCTGTATATAAGTTTTACTTCAAATTCAAACCTGGTATCTTTTAACTGCAAGTTGCGAACAGTACCGTCAACCAAGTGAGAAAGCAGAGTGTTTACATTTTTTAGTATTTCAATGTTTTGCACCGAGCTTTCTCTTTCAACTGACTTTAATAAGCTGTTGGATTTAGTTGCAATAGCAAGTCTTAATAAAGACCGTAGGCTATCTTCCTTAGAATACTTCATTTTAGTTTGTGTTTTTTATTTTCAAAGAACTTTTTACAAGGAAGTTCAAATAACCTTTGGAATTTTTATTGTGGTAAGTATTCCTAAACTTCCTGTTCAATTCCGTACCTAGTAGGGAAGTGAGCTAGTGTTTTTTATTTGATTTCCTAATTTTTACTTAAAAGAACAAAAGCAACCTCTCTTGAGGTCGCTTTTGAATCTTCGTTAGAATTTTAGGGGTTGATAGTTATTTAAACAAACACTCTGAAGCGACCTCAAGATTTTTGAGTTCGCGTCGGCGAGATGTTGAATTTATAACTACCTTTTGAAACATATTTTTACTTTAACATCTACAATTTATTTGTCAATAAAAAAACCGGGGACATGCCCCGGATGATTCAATAAAATTGCTGTAATTCTTTCAGGAATGGTTGTTGGCCGTCAAAGATTACGGTTTTGTTTTTAAGTTCTGAGTATTCTTTTGAGAAATTCCCAGGAAGTACTTTGTAAATGATGCTGCTCTTTGGAAAGACTTTGCTTAATTGGGGACCATAAGCCCTGCAAGTGGCGATCTGAGATAGCCAGCTTGCTTGCCCCCAATTACTTTTTTGTATTTCCAATAAGTCGCCCTCTTCAAACCAATCAGCTCTCAATATATCGAGATCGTGGGCAGTGATGTCGTATTGCTGGGCTCTTCCTCTGATCTCATCAAAACCATGAGAAATGAAAAAAATACCACCAAAATCCTCTTCATCTATCCACTCACAAGACAGGTCATCAATGATTTGGTTATTTCTCGAAAGAAATACTACTCCGTCATTTAATTCCTTGAGATTGGTTGTGGGTATTGAACTCAGTTCCATTTTTTTAAAAAAAATGACCCTGTCTTTATCACTAGCACAAAAATAGTGCTGGGGAGGTAATCCCGTCTTACGGAAAACTACCACATAAACTTGCTTGCGTTCCATGTATTGATTTTTAAATTCAAGTTAATTTACATCAAAAGATACCTTCTGTCAATGAATCGTATCTATGCTTTATGTTGTAGAAATTTATTTATTTCTTTTTGGTCACGCTTTTTCCAGATAATGTTGTTTTCAATGCGTTCTAGGGTTTGTTGCACAGCACGCTCAGCACCAGGAGTTTTATGGGTAGCAAAAAACTTTTTTAGGAATGTATAGTGTTTTTTTTCTGCCGTATTCCAGAAAGATTTTATAATGTAGCTTAGGGTTGCACCTCCGTCGCCATAATTTGCAAGTATAGTGTCCCAATTATTTTTAATGAATTCAAAAGAAAGATCACGACCTGCAGGATTAACAGCAACTCCAGAAAAGACACTATAAAAATCTTGCTTGCGGACATCTTTAGATATAGAAAAGTTTAGAGTTTGTTTGAGGAGTTTTGGAGACTTGAAAACACTTAAAGCCCCGGCTAGTCGATTTTTTTCTTCATGCATCTCTTCTTTTTTATATTTATCGAGAAAGATTTTATACTCTTTTTCGCCTCCATGCTTTGCCACTATTCCATATACAGCACTTCTCAGATCCGGATGTAATTTTGATGAAGCAAAGCGTTTTTTTGCTTCTTTTACGATCGGTATATAACTAGCAGATCCAAGACGAGCAATAACTAAAGATCGGAGCAAGGCGTCCAGATATTCTTCATCTTTCTTTTTATCCCAACCCAGACGAATAAATGTCGGAGTGTAAAGTAGGATACTGAGCTTCTTGAGAAGTATTTCATTTGGAGTGCCAGCAACGAGTTGCTCGATGCGCATTAGTCCTGCTGAAATTTCAGCCCAGACAGTAAAATGATCTTCGTCTTTAAAAGCAGATAAAAAACTTAGTGCAACAGTGGTTGAGATGTGTCCGCTTTCTGCAAGTGCAAACAAGTCTCGAATAATTCCGAGTCGATCCACTACTGCTAGTTTTTTATTTTTAATTTGTTCAAAAATTAATTCAAGCAATTTTTCACTATATTTAGCACGGTAAAAACCATGTTCTTCTTTGTTTAATTTTATATAAGCCGGTAGTGTATTGTAGGATTGTTTTGGTAAGGGAATGCAAGCAGTTTTCTTATTCAAGAATACTTTCATTTCTTCTTTGCCAGTATCGATAGTAACTGGAGTTGGCCATACTGTCTTGTCCTTGGTTTGTAAAGCTGAGAGTTTGCTTGCAAAAAAACGTTCTTGGTTTAAAAGAATTGAGTGACCATCTTTTGAAAGATTGACATTAATCAGAGGGTAGCCAGCTTTTTCTGTCCATACTTTCATCATTTTACTCACTGGTTTTTTGGAAACTTTTTCAAATGCTTCCCATAAATGGATTGTTGCGGTGTTTTTATAGCTGTGTTTCTTTAAGTAATAGCGTAAACCATCACGAAAATCTTTTTCACCTAGGTACTCTGCAAGCATTCGAATTACTGAGGCACCCTTGCGGTACGAGATTGCATCAAATATTTCACTAATCTGATCCGGGTGATGTACTGGTACTTCAATAGGGTGAGTATTTTTAAGCGAGTCAAGCTTGATAGCAACACTCATTGTTTCATTATTAAATCTAGTCCAAACATCCCATTTTGGAAACAGAGCATGAGTTGCAACATAAGGTATATATGAAGCAAAACCTTCATTGAGCCAAAGATGTGTCCACCATTCCATAGTTACTAAGTTGCCAAACCATTGATGAGAAAGTTCATGAGCTATGACTTCAACTATTTGTTCTTTAGAACCTATGGATGTGTTGTCTTCGTCAACTAGTAATCCTACTTCTCGGTATGTGATAGCTC
>CAZAFG010000004.1:0-16640 GCA_964484865.1 uncultured Candidatus Saccharibacteria bacterium
CAGGGGCTTCAAAACCCCTCGACGGTTCGAATCCGTCCGGCTCCGCAATAAATTGACTTATTTTGCCCTTGTGACATACTCTAGAAAAGAGGAGTTTCTTTTCTATTACCAGCTTAACTTATATGAAAATACTATGAAAAAATACCTATTTAAAGGAATATTGATTGGAGTTTTGGTCTTTACCGGGAGTACTGTCGGAGCTAACGGCTGTAATTTTTACCGTGACTTGGGTCTAGGTTCTCGAGGCGAAGATGTCGCCTGTTTACAACAATATCTAAATACGACTGGAGTTTATGGCTACTTGAGTCCGGACGGTGCATACGGTCCTCGAACTCGTGATGCAGTTTACTCTTGGCAACAGATTTATGGAGTTCCAGCTTTTGGAACTTGGAGTTCAACTTCAAGAGAAAAATATTTAGATCTCATGGGAGGAGATAGCAACTACAATGTTAGTTACTACAACAATGGTGGACAAGTATTAGGAGTTACTACAGACTCATACACTTACTCTTATAATAATTCTTACAACAATACTGGCGGTAATCTTTCTTACTCTTCTATTGAAGATCGTGCTCGACAAAAAATCCGTGAAGCTATGCTGAGGATTGAAGACGCCGAAGATGAGATAGATGATTCAAATAAAAATACTTCTTCAGCGGAAGATTCACTAGATGACGCGAAAGAAAATATTCTCGATGCAGTAAATGAATTTTTTGTAGATAGAGATTTTAATGAAGCTTATGATTTAGCTGACGAAGCTCTCGCAGATGCAGAAGACGCTATTGACGATGCAGATGGAGGCGGAGACAAAGGCGATGCGAGTGATGCCATCAATGATGCCGAGGATGCTATCGATGATGCCTGGGATGAGATTGAAGACGCTCGTGATGACAATATCTATGTAGGTCATGCCGAAGATTTGCTCGAACAAGCAGAAGATCGCCTTGACGACGCAGAAGATGAATATGACGATCACGACTATGACGATGCAGAAGATCTAGCGGATGAAGCTCGTGAACTTGCAGAAGATGCGATCGATGCAGTAAACTAGTTGTATGAATTTTCTAAAAAGTTTCCTCTCAAAAATTACGGGCACTAAAGAGCGTGAAAGTTTTCCAGTCGGGTGGCTGGCGGAAGGAAAAACTCTTGAAGAATTGAGAGTGTATCTTCATCGTGAGTGGGGTTTCGGTGGTAATTTTAAGGCTCGCACAGATCAGGGTGAAGTTTTAAATTGGCGTAAAATTTTAGAGGATGGACAACAATATCATTTGCGAATTTACGAAGATGGTGAGATTCGTGGACATTTAGAAATGTCACCTGAAAAAAATGTAGTTTCTAACTTAACAGGAGGAAGTAAAAAGGAAAATCGAGAAGAATTTTTGAAATTTTTAGGTGACTTTGCTGTTAAAAGGAAATTTGTCTCAAATTTAGTAGCCGAAGTTGGTGTCCACGATCCAGATGCGGAAGTTCTAAAGAGTGAAGAGGAGGCTTAGTGGGCGATTGTAATCGCGATCACTTTTCTAGCTCCAGCAGCTCTTAAAACTTTTTTTGCTTCCGAGAGCGTAGCTCCTGTGGTGGTGACATCGTCTACTAATATAATATTTCTACCTTGTACTATATCTGTTCCTGTAACTTCAAAAGTTCCCAACAAGTTTTTTAGTCTAATAGAACGATCTTTGAGTCGGGCCTGGTGTTCGGTTTCTTTTATTTTCTTTAAAATTTTATTTTGGTATTCTAGATTTTTGTTTACTTTTAGTATGGCTTGGCATAAAAGTTCTGTTTGATTATAGCCTCGTTCCCGCATTCTTTTTTTAGAGAGGGGAATCGGAATTATTATCGCGTTGTGAAAGTTTTCCAGGGGTCCGAGCTCGGAAAGTTCGAGTGCTAGTTGAGATCCTAGCATTTCTCCAAATATTTCCGCCAAGTTTCTTTTACCAGCATACTTCATGAGCCAGACTGCGCGTTTCATATTTGGATGTCGATAGTCAAACATAGAATATATCCATTCTTCAGTAGGTCGTTCAGCTCTTCTGAAGTCTCCTAGGCATTTAGGACATAGAGGAGTACTAGCCTTTTTGCAACCAAGGCAATTCACAGGAAAAACTATATTGAGTAGGTAGAGTAGTATTCCCATATATGGTATAATACACAAGTATTTTATCACACAAGATGAGTAATCCGTTCAAAGATATTTTTTCAAATGTTTCTTTCTTGAAAGGTGGGGGAGCTCCAAATGCCGTAGGTATAGACATAGGATCTTCTGCTATCAAGATTGTAGAAATAAAAAAGAAGGGAGGGCGCGCTGTACTAGAAACTTACGGTTCTATTTCGCTTGGGCCGTACGGAGATACTGAAATAGGCCGCATCACAAATCTAACTGAGGACAAGATCATCGAAGCCTTAAAGGAAGTTTTAAAACAATCTGGAACCACTACACCATCTTCGGCACTTTCAATTCCAGTCCAGTCTAGTTTGATTTTTACTCTAGAATTACCTACGGAAGTAAATGAAGGTGACATGGATACTATCGTTACTACGGAGGCTCGTAAATATATACCAGTACCTATTACCGAAGTCTCAGTTGATTATTTTCCACTACCTGCCAAAGAGCCAAATTACGAAGAGTCTCATGATCCAGAAAAAGCATTGGCTATTGCATCCAAGCGTGAAGTTTTGGTGGTGGCGATTCAAAATGATGCCATCAGTCGCCTCCGTTCTGTTGTCGATAAAGCTGGTATTACTGCAAACTTTTTTGAAGTGGAAATATTTTCTTCAGTTCGTTCAAATTTTGAGCATGAACTTTCATTAGTGTTGCTCATGGACCTAGGTGCTTCACGAACCAAACTTTCTTTAGTAGAATTTGGTACTGTAAAAGGCTATCACACTATAAATCGTGGCGGTGCGGACATCAGTGACGCTATCTCTAAATCTTTGAGTATTCCTTTTCCAAAGGCGGAAGAAATGAAAAAAGAATTCGGTCTCTTTGGTAGCCCCGAAGAAAAGAACTTGGCAGAAATTATAAAAGTTCATGTGGATTATATATTTTCTGAGACCAATAATGTCCTCTCCGGCTACGAAAAGAAGTATAATCGCACTATTTCCAAAGTTATACTAACTGGTGGTGGTGCTATGCTGAAAGGTTTTAAAGAGACAGCTACCGAGAATTTTAAAGCAGAAGTTATAGTCGGTCACGCCTTTTCCAAAGTTGGAGCACCAGCGTTTTTGGAGAAAGTATTAGAAGCTACAGGTCCAGAATTTGCCGTGGCTATAGGTTTGGCTCTCAGAAAGTTGCAATAATACACAATGTTGCTTGTCATTGCTCCTCGCTTATTGATATATGGATTACCATATATCAATGGCGTTCGAATAATACACAACATCCCTTGTGCTTACTTCTCACTTATTGATATAATAATAAAAGAAGATGGAACAAAATTTCCAAACATCGTTTATACCTAAAAAACCGATCGTGGAAGATCGAGATGTTTCTAAGCGCCCAGTCGGATTACTCACTATTGTGTCCTTCTTTTTATTTTTTGCGATGGTTATCTCTCTCGGTGGACTGTATTTTTACAAAAGTACTTTGACCAAGAGTATCTCAGCTATGGAGAAAGATTTAACCATTGCTAGAAATCGTTTTGAACCTACTAAAATCACTCAATTGCAAACTTTAGATAAACGCTTATCGGCATCGAGTGATGTATTGAGTCAACACATAGCTATATCTCCTGTATTTGAAGCGCTCAGTGAGATTACTATGAAGTCAGTGCGTTACACCAAGTTTAGTTATGAATTAGGAGAGGGAAACAATGACAATGTCACAATAAAACTTTCTGGTGTGGCTACAGGGTATCGGTCAGTAGCACTTCAAGCTGATTTGTTTTCAGAAAATAAAAATATTATTGATCCCGTTTTTTCCAATCTTTCCTTAGATGATAAAGGTAATGTAGTTTTTGAGCTTGCGTTCTCGGTCGACCCAAGTTTTGTAGATTATACTCAAACTATAAAAACGGATGGAGGTGGCGCGAGTGTGCCACCAACCAATATATAATTTATGCTTAGATTAATCGCACCATTCATTTTAATAGTAGGAGCTATTGTAGGATTTTTTGCTTTGGTTTCTCCGGTGTATGATGAGATCACAGCATTGAAAGCTCAGGTGGCTGCTTATAATCAAGCCCTCGATAATTCTAAAGCTCTTGAAAACGAACGAGATAAATTGGTAAAGAAATACAATTCTATTGACCCAGCAAATCTAGAAAAGTTAGAGAAACTTTTACCAGACAGTGTGGATAATATCCGTTTGATTTTAGAAATAGAAAAGATAGCATCACCTTATGGTATGGTACTAAAAGAGGTAAAGTATGATTCTGTTGTCAAAGATGCCGTAGACAGCAATGTGGTGCAAGCTGGGGACTCGAGTGTAAACCTAAATAGTAAAGAATATGGACTCTGGAATTTATCTTTTTCAACTGAAGGCAACTATGCTAATTTCTTGAACTTTATTCGAGATTTGGAAAGCAACTTGCGTATCGTAGACATCGCTTCAATTCAGTTCTCTTCAGTAGATAATACCTTGCTGGGTAAAGCTGACACATACAAGTATAGTTTTAAAATTAAGACTTATTGGCTCAAGAATTAATATGCTATCCAAAATAAAAAATATAATAATTTTTGTGGTAATAGGAGGAGTACTCGTAGGCGGTTATCTGTTGTTTGTTAAAAAGCCTACCCAGGCACCTGGGTTAGTTAGTTCTTCAGAAGTAGCAACGGAAACAGGAGATACTCTCAAGGAAGAAGATTCTGTGATTGCAAAAGAGTTACTAGGAGTGCTTTTGAATGTAAAAAATATTCGTCTTAATGATTCGATTTTCAACGAAGAAGCTTTCACTTCTCTTCAAGATTCTACTATTCTCTTAGTGCCAGACGGCACCGAAGGGCGACCAAACCCTTTTGCACCTATCGGAAACGATATATCTGCTGCAGTTTTAAATTCTACACCTTCCACACCTGTTACTATTACTTCTCCTAGTCCAACTCCAACTCCGACTAATCCAGTAGTGCCGGGAACCACACCAAATACTTCCACTAATACACCTTCAAACTAATTATGAGTTTTCTAGATGAATTAGTAAAAAAAGGCTTTATCACCAAAGATCAGGTGGTGGAGGTGCGTTCCTTGGCGGATGAAAAGTTTGAAGGCAATATAGACAAGGCGCTACTCTCTATGGGAGTACTCGAAGATCAACTACTTGCCGCTAAGGGCGAGTACTTTAGTATGCCGACGGCAAAAGTTGATGTAAAGAAAATATCTTTTGATATTTTAAATTTTATTCCAGAAGATTCAGCGACTTATTATCACTTTGTACCGTTTGCTCTAACTGACGATGTACTCGAAGTTGGTATTACCAACCCTGAAAATACTCAGGGTGTTGATGCTTTGCAATTTATATCTCAAAAAATAGGTAAACCTTTTAAAATCTTTTTGATTTCAGAGTCAGATTATGAGCAAGTTATGAATGCCTATAAAGGAATCTCTATCCAAGTCGGTGAAGCTATCAGCGAATTTAATAAAGATGAGACTATCGACTTGAAAGGGGTAAATGAAGATGCCCTCTCTAAGGAAATCAAGGATGTTAAAGATGGCGGCGGAAAAATAGTTGAAGATGCGCCGATCATCAAGATAGTAGCAGTGATTTTAAAAAATGCGATTGAGGGTGGGGCATCGGATATTCATATCGAACACATCGGTGGTAAGGTTCGTGTGCGTTACCGTGTAGACGGCACACTGCATACTACTATCATGTTGCCAGTTGGAATTCATAGTGGGATCGTGGCTCGTATTAAAGTTCTTTCCAAACTTCACTTGGATGAAAAGCGAAAACCTCAAGATGGATCTTTCTCGGCTAGTATCGATGGACGCAAGATAGATTTTCGTGTCTCGAGTATGCCTGGAAACTATGGCGAAAAGTTAGCTATTCGTATTTTGGATACCGAAAAGGGAGTTCGTTCACTTGAAAACCTTGGACTATCCAAGCACAATGTAGAACTTGTCCGTGAAGCTATCAGTAAACCTTACGGCCTTATTCTCATAACCGGACCGACAGGTTCTGGTAAATCTACAACATTGTATTCAATCATGAATGAGCTTGATAAAGAGAAAAGCAATGTGGTTTCGCTCGAAGATCCAGTGGAATACCACATGCCAGATGTTAACCAATCCCAAGTGATGCCGGAGATCGGGTATACTTTTGCTTCTGGTCTTCGTTCTATTCTTCGTCAAGATCCAGACATCATCATCGTGGGAGAAATTCGCGATAAAGAAACTGCGCAACTTGCGATTCAAGCGGCGCTTACTGGACACTTGGTTTTGTCTACTCTTCACACAAATAACTCTATAGGTGTTATACCTCGACTTATCGACATGGGCGTCGATCCATACTTGATTGCTCCTACTTTAATTCTTTCTATGGCTCAGCGCTTAGCACGCCTTACTTGTGAGTCGTCAAAGAAGTTGGTACCTATGGAGGATTCTATTAAAATGCAAATGGAAGAGTCCTTTAAAGATCTACCAGAAAAATATAGAAAAGAAATTGAAATCAAAAAAGAAATGTATGATACTGTTTCGACCCCAGAGTGCCCATCGGGAACCAAGGGGCGTATTGCAGTGTTTGAGATGTTCAAAATTGATAAAGAGCTTCAAGAAGTAATCTTGAAAAACCCGGTCAATAGTGCGATCTATGAAGTCGCCCGCAAAAACGGAATGCTCACCATGAAAGAGGATGCTATGTTAAAAGCTGTGGATGGAGTGATTCCATTTATGGAAGCATATAATTTCAATAGTGAAAGCGATTAGAGCTTTTTGCACTATATTATAATATAATTAGAATACCAAAATGGAAGGAGAAAAACAGAAAATTTTAATAGTCGACGACGATGGATTTTTGCTCGACATGTATGCACTCAAGTTTAGCCAGAGCAATTTTGATGTTTCTACTTTTACTGAAGGGGCGGTAGCTATCCAAAAACTCGAAGGGGGATTGGTGCCAGATGTTATTCTTATGGATATCACTATGCCTGGTATGGACGGTTTTGAAGTTCTGGAAAAGATAAATACATCAAACTTGGCACCAAAGGCAACCAAGATAATACTTTCTAATAAAAGCCAGCAAGAAGATGTCGACCGCGCTAACAGCCTAGGGGTGTCAGGATATATAGTAAAAGCAAACTCAACACCAACGGAAGTAATATCACAAGTGGTAAAAATTTTAGAAAGCAAAAAGGAAATAAATAACTAACATGACCAACTACAAAAAAGAACTTGAAGATTTGATCTTAAATGTCATTCATGAGAATGGTTCAGATTTGCATTTGGGTGCCGGGCGAGTACCAGCTATTCGAGTTGCTGGAGAGTTGATATTTCTGGTAAAACACGAACCTCTTACAAACGAAGATATGAAGGGTATTTTGGGGGAGATGTTGGATAAAGAAAAACTTGCCCGATTTTTAGAAGAGCAAGAATTTGATTTCTCATATGATTTTCGAGGTGAAGCACGACTTCGAGGCAATGCTTTTTTTCAAAAAGGTATGATCAACTTGGCTATGCGCCTAGTGCCAAAGGTTCAATCTTTGCCTGATCTAAATTTACCGGAAGTGCTCGCAAATCTTTCTCGTAAAAAACAGGGATTTTTTCTGGTGGTGGGTCCAGTAGGACAGGGAAAGTCTACGACTATTTCGGCGATGATAAACCTCATTAATAACGAGCAGACTAGGCACATCATAACTATCGAAGATCCGATTGAATATGTATACACTCCAAACAAATCCATGATTAATCAGCGAGAAATAGGAATAGATACCAAAGATTTTTCTTCCGCTCTAAAATCTGTTTTTCGTGAAGATGTGAATGTCATCATGATCGGAGAAATGCGCACTCCAGAAACTATCTCAACTGCGGTTACTGCAGCAGAGACTGGTCACTTGGTGTTCTCAACACTCCACACCAACAACGCTTCTCAAACTATCGATCGTATCATCGATTCTTTTCCAGGCTCTCAGCAAGATCAGATTCGAGTTCAGTTAGCGTCATCACTTTTGGGAATTTTCTCACAACGCTTAATTCCTCGTATTGCTGGAGGACTCATACCTGCTTACGAACTTCTCTTAAACAACAATGCAGTTTCGAATTTGATTCGTGAAAAGCGAACTCACGAGATAGATGTAGTGATTGAGACAGGGATGGAAGGGGGTATGATAGATCTTAATCATTCGCTGCTTGAGCTAGTGCGAGCAGGAGAGATTACCATTGAGAACGCTTATCAATACTCTTTGAATCCGAAAGGACTCGAGAGAATGATGTAACAATATGCTTTTTAAATATAAATCCGTTGATGACAAAGGAATAAACAAAGATGGTGAGATCGATGCTCCAAGTAGAGACTCGGCGATTTCGAGTTTGCAGAGACGAGGTCTAATTATACTTTCAATCAAAGAAGTAGAGGCCAAGCAGTCTATCTTTGAAATTTCTTTTTTTGATCGAGTCCGGATGAAAGATGTGGTGATATTGTCTCGTCAGATTGCTACACTCTTCGAAGCTCAAGTATCTGCACTTAAAGCTTTTACTTTACTTTCGTCCAATTCTGAAAATAAGTTGCTAGGTAAAAAACTTACTCAAGTGGGAGATGACCTTCAAGCCGGTGTGTCTATCTCGGGAGCTCTTTCCAAGCACCCAGATGTATTTTCAGATTTTTATATCAACATGGTCAAAGCTGGAGAAGAAACTGGAAAATTGAACCAAACTTTTCTTCACCTTGCCGAATACTTGGATCGTCAGTATGCGTTAACTTCTAAAACCAGAAATGCTTTGATTTATCCAGTCTTCGTAATTATCACTTTCTTTGTGGTTATGACTTTGATGTTTGTGGTAGTTATCCCAAAACTAGGAGAAATTATTAAAGATTCAGGACAAGCGCTGCCGCTCTATACTAAAATAGTCATTGGATTCTCAGATTTCTTTGTCCACTATGGATTCATAGTACTTGTTTTTATTGTTATTTTTGGTGTTTGGGTGTGGAGACTTTCGATTACAGAGAAGGGTAAAGAGTATATTGATCGAACTAGACTCTCTATCCCGGTGGTGGGAACATTGTTTCGACGGTTATACCTTTCTCGTATTGCGGACAACTTAGACACTATGCTTTCTTCTGGTATTCCGATTATTCGTTCTATCGACATTACATCGGATGTGGTGAACAGTAAGGTATATAAAGGAGTTTTAAAAGAAGTGGCCGAAGATGTAAAAGCTGGACTCACCATGTCAGCATCTTTTGAAAAGCATCCAGAGTATTTGCCAGGTATCATGGTGCAGATGGTGAAGGTGGGTGAGGAGACTGGGTCACTCGGACAAATTTTAAAGACACTGGCGGACTTCTATAAACGAGAAGTAGATGATGCGGTTGATACCTTAGTGGGACTCATCGAGCCGGTGATGATCGTAGTCCTCGGTCTGGGAGTTGGAATACTTTTAGTTTCTGTACTTGTGCCAATCTACAATATCGCTGGAGGAATTTAGCTAGCTGTGGATAACTTTGTATTGTGGATGTTATATAATTAGGGCATTAAAATAAGTCGATTATCTGCTGGAAATACTGGCAGGAAAAATTATTAGTTTATTAATTATAAATAAGTAAAAATTTCTTATGAAAATGAATTTGAAAAAAGGTTTTACATTGATCGAACTCTTGGTGGTTGTTGCTATCATCGGTATCTTGGCTTCAGTTGTGCTTGCATCTCTAAACACAGCTCGAAACAAAGGTAAGGATGCATCTGCACAATCTTCTATGTCTTCAATGCGAGCACAAGCAGAACTTGGAGTTAACTCTTCTGGTCAATATGTTGCAGACCTTTGTACTGCAGCTACTACTGGCAGCTTGACTGCTCTTATCACTGCTGTTACTAACGCAGGCGCAACATCTTCAACATGTGCTATGTCAGGAGCTGCTGCTGCAACTTCTGCGAGTTGGGCATATGCTGCATTACTACCTACAGGAGGTACAAACTACTTCTGTGTTGATAGTACAGGATTTGCAGGTGCAAAAACTAGCATAACTATCACAGGAGGTGCTTCTAGTGCTGATACAGTTTGTTAATAGTCTCTTAAGTTTTTAAAAAACCACCCACTTGGGTGGTTTTTGTTTTTATGACTTGGTATAATATCCTTGTATTATTAAATAATATTTATATCTATGTACACAAAAAAAGGTTTTACATTAATTGAACTTTTAGTAGTTGTCGCGATCATCGGAGTGCTTGCCACCATTGTTATGGCAGTTTTGAGTTCTTCTCGAGATAAAGGTAAGGATGCAAAAATTGTAGCTCAAGTTGGTCAAATGACTAGTCAAGGATTTTTATATAGTGGTACTATGGTTGCTCCTTCTCCGACTGTGATAGGTCCGTATCAAGTAAGCGCAGGTATAACCGGTGTACCAAATACTCCTACAGTAGGTCTAGGTACGACAGCTAGCGGCCGATTATTTAATGCAACCTCACCATCTTTAAATAGTCTGTACTCTCTAATAAGTACTCTACCTAGTGATACTTATATTTACTATGGTTGGGATGGAGGTAACCCAAATTTAACTGGTAGATGGTTCTTTGCAGCTTCTACTTCGACTGGTGCATTCTGTAATGATAACAAGGGAACCAAGAAAGTATTTGAAGGAGCATCCCCAGACATACTTTCTGAATTTACTGCAGCATTTCCTTTAGCTAACTCTACAACCTATAGTTGTTAATAGTAAAATCTAGTGACTCTCATCCTTACAATTATTTTCGCAGGGCTTGGACTGATTATCGGTAGTTTTTTGAATGTGGTGATTTTGCGTTTAAATACTCAAAAGACCTTAGGTGGCCGAAGTGCCTGCATGTCTTGCCGAAGTACTTTATCTTGGTACGAACTCATCCCAGTATTTAGCTACTTGGGTCTGGGTGGAAAATGCAAAAGTTGCCAGAGTCGAATCTCGATGCAGTATCCATTGGTGGAACTTTTGACTGGAATAGTTTTCGCTCTACTGTTTATAAAATTTGGCGATTTGTTTTTCTACGACAGCTTAAGCTTCATTATAAATTATGCCTATTATGCACTTATGTGTGCACTTTTGATCGTGATCGCAGTGTATGATCTGAGGCATAAAATTATCCCAGATATACTTTCTTTTGTGATTGGAGGTTTGGGCTTCTTAGGTATATTTTTGTTTGACCATGGCACTCTATCGGTTCACGCTCCAAGCCTGGCAAACTTTCTCGCTGGCTTTGCAGTGTCGGTGCCATTTGCATTGCTATGGTTCCTCTCTCGCGGTCGGTGGATGGGGCTAGGGGACGGCAAGCTCTTAGTGGGTCTCGGATTTTTACTCGGCATGTTAGGAGTACTCTCTGCGGTGATTTTTGCTTTCTGGGCTGGTGGAATAATCGGGATTATTCTTTTAGCTTTTTCTAAAAAATATGGCCGCAAGAGTGAAGTGCCTTTCGCGCCATTTTTAATTCTAGGAACTTTCTTGGTTTTATTGTGCGATTTATACCTGCCTTTATTTTAAAATATGCTTTTTAAGTTACAAAAAAATATGAAGTCAGGGACTTGTCCCGAGCATAGTCGAGGGATGACTTATGTTGAACTTATTGTGGTTCTGAGTATTTTCTCTATCATTACTGGAACAATCATATTCAATTACAAGCAGTTTCAACAAAAAGTTGATTTGGCTAATTTAGCCAATGATATTGGCTTGAAGTTAGTAGATGCGCAAAAGAGTTCGACTGCTGGCGAGATACCTTTTGGGAAGGTTCCTAATCCACCTCCTGGAGAGGCTTGGAAGCCTTCCTATGGGCTCAACTTTGAATTTTCACCTGGGAGTGTAAGCAGTATTTTTTATTATTTTTCAGACCTAGATCAAAATAAATATTTTGATGGTATTACTAATAACTGTCCTAGTACTGGTGGATCTTCAGAATGTCTGGATATTATAAACACTACTCAAGGTTATGGTATTACGAACATTCGAATTTATTACAACGATCCTGATTTTGAATACACCGAGGTCACTAGTGAGACTGATGTCTCTATATCTTTTACTCGACCAGGTTCTGCGGCTAGTATAAAAATGGATGGCTACGATGCACAGCAGGGTGGCATTGATTTTATTATACTTACCCTATCTAATCTTGAAGATTCTGCCACCGCAGAGATAAAAATACATGCCTCTGGTAAAATAGAAATAAATTAGATGAAAGCTTTAAATTTAACAAACAAAAATGGAGCCTGTCCTGAGAATAGTCGAGGGGGGTATACAATCATAGAAACCATGATTGCTGTTTCTTTGTTTTTGATTATTGTAGTTGCTGGTATTGGCGCATTGTTAAATGCAAATTTAGCTCACAACAAATCTTCTGATATGCGTTCGATTATGGATAACCTTACTTTTATCATGGAAGATATTTCTAGAAATGCGAGAACCGGATACGATTACCGGTGTTATACTGGTCCTCTGAGTTTTTCTGATCCTGAGATTTCCACACCTCAAAGTTGTTTCAACGGCTGGGCTATCGCTTTTGAAGAATCTCATGGCGACAATCTTTCTACTAACGATCAGTGGGTGTACAAAATCGAATCTGTGGGAGGTGACCCTTTTGCTATATATAAATCAACCGAAGGGGGAGCGAAGGGGACATTTTACAAGATCAGTGATTCTGCAGTTAGGATTAGTCCTGATTCTACTTTCTCAGTTCTTGGCGCCGAACATCCAGGAGATACTTTAGGTTTAACAGGTGACAGGCAGCAACCCTTAATCACTGTAAAACTTATGGGGGAAATTGAATACAAGGGAATCATGACACCATTTTCATTGCAAACTTCTATTACTCAAAGACTAATTGATGTAACTCCATAACAAATGATTAATTTTTTAATAAAAAAATACACAGAGCCTGGTTTGACCGCAAAGCGAGAAGGTTTTACTTTAGTAGAAACTTTAGTAGCTCTTTCTATTTTTACTTTGTCAGTGTTAGCTCTTATGGTGGCACTTGGCGGTGGACTCAAGAGTACTCAATTTGCAAAAAGTAAAATTACCGCTAGCTACCTGGCTCAAGAAGGTGTGGAATTGATGCGCAACATGCGAGACACTTTTGTTCTTTACGATGGTGGAGAAACTGGTTGGGCGAATTTTTTGGCCCATGTCAGTGAATGTGAACAAAAAGGATGTATTTTCCATACCGAAGAATTGAATTATGGGAACCAAGATCAACCTATTACAGAGATTACTCTTACTTCGTGCGGTGGAAACATTTGTCCACCTTTGTATTTCCATGAAAATGAAGGGTCATATGATTATGATGCTACACCGCCCGGTACTGTAGTTTCCCAGTTTCGTCGCCATATACGCATAGAGGTAGTAAATCCCCATGAGGCCCGGATACATTCATTCGTATTTTGGGGAGAAGAAAACAATTCTGTGGGTTTTATCGAAAATATATTTGATTGGAATTAAAAAATGCTGTACAAAAATTACAAAAATATATCTACCGCAAGCAAAAAAGGTTTCGTACTTCTGTTTTCAGTAGTTTTGGTGGCAATAATTTTAGCCATGTCACTTGGAGTTTCCAATATAACTTTGAAAGAATTAAATTTTTCAACTTCAGCTAGAGCGACCAATGATGCTTTTTATGCAGCTGACACTGGTGCCGAATGCGCCTTGTATTATCTTCGAAACACTGTTCCTAGTTTTACTGGATCTTCTCAAGCCTTTGGTGTACCGACTGAAGATGTCATCACAGAGTGCAATGGCGTGGCAGTATCGCTAGATGAAGGTGAAGATGGAAATGATACAGACATTGGTCCTTGGGTATTTAATATTACCTCTTTAGGTGAATCAAATAATGCTTGTGCCTTAGTAAAAGTGACTAAAGAAAATAACATTACTACTATTATTTCCAAGGGTTACAGTGTGGGATATATTCCAAATGATGACGACATCCCAAACTGTGACTCCAATAGTCAAAATCAGTTAGAGCGTGTAATTGAAGTTCGGTACTGATATACTCTCTAGTATGGGAAAACAACCAGGTGATAAAAACAAGGCCAAGTCTCGTATTTTAAAACTCCGACAGGAGATAGATAGACTTCGAAAACTCTACCATGTAGACAATGCTCCGGATGTGACTGACCAGGTGTATGACTCGCTATCTAAAGAATTAAAGGCGTTACTTAAAGACTATCCAGAGTTTCAAGATGCTACGGCTCCCGAAGAGCGGGTAGCGGGTAAGCCTCTTCAAAAGTTTGAAAAAGTAAAGCATAAAGTTCGAATGCTTTCATTAAACGATGTTTTTGGACAAGAGGAGCTAGAAGATTGGGACAAAAGAGTTCGGAAACTTTTACCTCCCAATACAAAAGTAGAATACTTTGCTGAGGTAAAGTTTGACGGTTTAGCTGTGTCATTGATTTATAAAAAAGGTAAATTTGTTCAAGGGGCTACTCGTGGTGACGGCTTGGTGGGAGAAGATATCACCGAGAATCTAAAAACTATATCCGCAATCCCATTGATGCTTTCAGGGGAGGCTCCAGAATATATTGAAGTTCGTGGGGAAGCTTTGATGGCTAAAAAAACTTTAATTTCGTTGAACAAAGAACAAGAGAAACAAGGGAAAGTGCTTTTTGCCAATACCAGAAACGCGACTGCTGGATCTCTTCGACAACTGGATCCAAAACTTGCTAAGGCTAGGAATCTCGATTTTTATGCTTACGATATAGCTTTGTATAAAGGTAGTAAAACATTTAAAACGCACAAAGAAGAGCATGTGCTTTTAGAAAAACTTGGGTTTAAGGTTGATACTCATGAAAAAGTATCGAGCTCTCTTTCGGGAGTTATGGAATTTATAAACACTTTTGAAAAGATTAGACCGGATTATCCATATGGCACTGATGGAGTTGTGGTGTCAGTGAACAATCTTGTACAACAAGAAGTCCTGGGTATCGTCGGTAAAGCTCCGCGCTATATGGCTGCGTATAAGTATCCTGCAGAGAAAGCTACAACAATACTCAAAGATATCAGAGTAAATGTTGGTCGGACTGGAGTGTTGACTCCTCTTGGTATTTTTGAACCAACTAGGGTCGCGGGTTCTGTCGTTTCCAAAGCTACCTTGCACAATTTTGATCAGATACAACGACTGGGTATCAAGATAGGTGATACTATTGTGATTGAAAAAGCTGGCGATGTTATCCCGAAAGTTGTGGAGGCCTTGGTAAAACTTCGGACTGGTAAGGAGAAGAATTTTAAGATGCCAACTACTTGTCCAGTGTGTGGAGCTTTGGTGGAGAAGAAATCTGGGGCCAATACTTTTTCTCAGTCGCTCGGTTCCTCGCTTCGCTCAGCCACTCCTTCAAAAAAGCATATGTCCCCAAATTTCTCGGTTGCCTACTATTGTACTAACAAAAAATGTCCTGCTAAGAATGAGCGATTTTTGGAACATTTCGTTTCAGTGTTTGATATTTACGAACTAGGTCCCAAGGTGCTCCGTCGGTTTAAGGATGAAGGTTTGATCAGTGATGCTGCTGATATTTTTACTCTCAAGAAAGAGGACATAGAAATGCTCGAGAGGTTCGGTGAAAAATCTGCCGAGAATATAATCAACGAAGTCAATCTTAAAAAAAGGATTCCTTTAGGTAAATTTCTTTCTGCGCTTGGTATTCTCCATGTTGGAGAGGAAACAGGCCGGGATCTAGCAAATCATTTTCATACTTTAAATAGTTTGATTGAAGCTAAAGAATCAGACCTCGAAGACATGGAAAATATCGGACCCAAGGTCTCAAAAAGTGTTTACGAGTTTTTTAGAGATAAAAACAATCTAGCTTTTATTAAAAAATTAGAAAACAATGGTGTTGAAGTGTTAAATGCAGAAAAAATTAAGGACGGTAAGTTTTCCGGGTTAACTTTTGTGCTGACTGGAACTCTCGCGACCATGTCGCGAGAAATTGCCAAAGAGAGAATACTTAGGGCTGGTGGAAAAGTTTCTGGCTCAGTTTCTAAAAACACTTCTTTTGTGGTGGTAGGTTTTGAGGCTGGGAGTAAGCTTAAAGATGCTCAAAAGTTAGGAGTGAAAGTTTTGACCGAAGACGAATTTTTGAAAAAAATCTCCTAGTTGCAATTTCTTTTAAATATTGTATTCTGGTTTTAGAAAAACCGTTTTATATGGATATGTACATAACTCATGTTGGTTCTATTGTTGGACCCGAAGATGGTAAGTTTATAACTATTGTCAAAAATGGTGTTGAAAAACCACTCAAAGAAGTTTTCTTTTTTGTTTCGTATGAAGCTCACCCGAACTACTTCGAGCTTTCTTTTGCAAGCGCTAAATACGAACCGCCATTGTATCAAGGTCATCAACTTGAATCACACAAGAAGCTAAGAAAATTAGCAGTTCCGATTTTGATCACTGACAACTACATCTCTGTGTTCCAAGACACAGAAGGTACCTTCTACTACAAACACAGTCTTGGGTCTGTTTTCTTAACATTCCCAAAATCAGCTTTCAAAGTTGAAGCTAGTCCGTAAGGACTGGCTTTTTTTATTTGCGGAGGCGGAGAGATTCGAACTCTC
>CAZAFG010000004.1:16650-24997 GCA_964484865.1 uncultured Candidatus Saccharibacteria bacterium
TAGGAAAAAGCTCCATTGTGCAAAAGCAAAATGGTGATATTTATTATCACTGCCCAGCGTTGTTTGGAATAAAAGTCCCAATACCAAAGTTTTTGATTGCTAGCTCTAAAAAGCTAGCTTTTTTTTTGGCGGAGGCGGAGAGATTCGAACTCTCGAAGGCTTTCACCTTGCTACCTTTCCAAGGTAGTGCACTAGACCGCTATGCGACGCCTCCGTGCTATATAATCTACCTTATTTTATGGTATAATGGAAGTATGGAATCTATAATTCATGCAGACATATTTTTCTTTATTTCGAGTATTTTTTTCATCCTTTTGTCGATTTTGATCGTCATGGTTATTTTTTACCTTCGAGAAACTTTGCAAAATTTTCGAGATATATCCAGGATGCTTAAGAGTGGGGTCAAGAACGCAGGGGAACATGTAGGAGAAGTTTTTGAAGATGTGGAAGATAGTGCAGTCTATAAATTTATTTTCGGTAAGAAAAAACGAGGCAAGAAAAAGTAAGCTATTATTAGAATTAATAAAAAAATATATGGCAAAGAAAAAAGTAGGCAAGGGAACTATGGGTGGTGCAGTAAAAACAGGTTTGGCCTTAAGTGCAGTAGCAGGAGCAGCATACATGCTTTGGGGTCCCGACGGCAAGAAACATCAAAAGAAATTGAAGGATTGGGCTATGAAAGTGCAAAAAGAAGTCAAGAAAGATGTGAAAGTAGTCAAGGGAGTTGTAGCGAAAGAAATGAAAGCCATGAATGTGCCTGCCAAGACTGCTAGTAAAAAAAAGAGCTTAGTTGATGAAGGAAGTAATTATTTTAAATAAAAAAGAAGGGGAGACTCCACTCTTAGCATTGGAGTCTTTTCGCATTAAAAACAAAGAGTATAAAAACATACCGATGACTTACGCTGGCCGGTTGGACCCTATGGCATCTGGTGTCTTGGTGATACTTGCTGGCGAAGAGTGCAAGAATAAAGACAAATATTTAAAATTAGATAAAGAATATGAATTTGAAGTCCTTTTCGGTTTTGCAACCGATACATATGATATTTTAGGTAAAGTAGAAGAGTGTGTTGGACAAGATCTAACGCAGAAAGATTTAGAAAAAATGATAAAAGACAATCTTAAATTTTTCACTGGGAAATTTATTCAAACATATCCTATGTATTCTTCAAAAACCGTAGCAGGTAAACAACTTTTTGAGTATGCAAGAATGGGCGAAGATGTAGAAATACCAAGTAGGGAAGTAAATGTAAAAAGTTTGAAACTTTTGAAAATTAAAAAAGCTTGTGGAGATGTTTTGTTTAAAAGTTTTGAAAAAAGGATTGCCAGGGTGAAGGGAGATTTTCGACAAAAAGAAATTCTAAAAACTTGGGAGAAATTTCTCAAAGGTTCACAAGACAAGTTCTACATAGCTTCATTTCACATCAAATGCGGTTCAGGCACATATGTCCGGGGCATTGCCGACTCTCTGGGTGAGAAAGTTGGAATGCCAGCTCTGGCTTTAAAGATCAAGAGGACAAAAGTTGGTAAATACGCTAAAATATAAGGATGTTAGCATCAATTTTTATAGTATTAGGTTTGATCTTATTTGAGGCGGTTTCGTCTGTCGATAATGCCATAATCAATGCCGAAGTTTTGGGTACGATGAGCCAGCGTGCAAGGCGTTGGTTTTTGACTTGGGGTATGTTTATCGCTGTATTTATGGTGCGAGGAGTTTTGCCTTTTGCTATCATCTGGGCTTTTAATTCTAGTTTATCAATTGGGCAAGTTCTTTCCGCAGCGTGGAGCTCTGACCCACTTGTTCAAGAATCCATACAAAAATCTGCGCCGATACTTCTCGTTGCTGGCGGAGTATTTCTTTTATTTTTATTTTTACACTGGCTTTTCTTGGAAGACAAAAACTTAGGACTACCTCGTACTGAGAAGTATTTTATGAAGAAGGGTGTTTGGTTCTACGCCATAGTGTCAATACTATTAGCTATTATTTCTTGGTTTGCTTTGCAAGAAAGTACCCTGATGGGTTTTGGAGCAATAGTTGGTTCATCACTTTTCTTTATAACTCATGGATTTAAACAAAATGCTGAAGAACAAGAAAAAAAATTACTTGGCTCTGCTCAATCTGATTTGTCCAAACTTTTTTTCTTAGAAATTATTGATACAACTTTTTCTATAGACGGAGTGCTTGGTGCTTTCGCCTTCACTCTTTCAGTTCCATTAATACTTATTGGAAATGGCTTCGGGGCACTTTTAGTTCGAGAGTTAACTCTACGAAATATCGAAAGAATCAAAAAATACGCTTACTTAAAAAATGGTGCTATGTATTCTATCCTAGTTTTGGGCGTAGTTATGGTGATGCACAGTTTTGGTGCTCATATACCTGAATATATTTCTCCACTTTCTACATTTATAATAATCGGTTATTTTTTCTGGAAGTCTAAATTAGAATTAAAGTTAGCATAAAATAATGCCAATCTTTGACGAAGAATATAAAAAGTTAAACTCGGCCCAAGAAGAGGCAGTAAAGAGCATAGAGGGTCCGGTAATGGTGGTTGCTGGTCCTGGGACTGGTAAAACTCAAGTTTTGGCTCTTCGGATTGGTTATATTCTAAAAAATACTGACACCAAGGCAGATGGTATTTTATGCCTTACTTTTACTAATTCTGGTGTCAAAGCTATGCGTGATAGGCTGCGCTCATATATTGGATCGGAGGCTGGTAGGGTTAATGTCGCCACTTTTCATAGTTTTGGTATGGATATGGTGCGAAAGTACTTTCGAGTTTTAGATAAGGATAGTGAACCTAATCTACTCGACGAGCAGGGAGCAATACTACTCGTAGATCAGATTTTGCAAAATAATTCTTGGGAGCATATTTCTCCTCGTGGAGATAGTACTAGATACTTTCGTGACTTAAAGAGTTTAATTTCTCTGCTCAAGCGAGAGCGAATAACTCCGGATGCCCTGGAGAGAGAAATAGAAAAAGAAATTGAAGCTTTAAAGACCGATCCCTTGAGTGTTTCTTCTCGAGGTTCGCGTAAGGGTGAACTCAAGAAAGAGATAATCAAAGAGATCGAAGGACTCGAACGCACCCGAGAGACTGTAAAGTTTTATGAAATATACGAGCAAGAAAAAGAGAGAACAAATGTGCTCGACTATGACGATGTACTAGAAAGCTTGGTAAAAATTGTAGAGGAGTCTCTGACAGCTAAACAAGAAATACAGGAAGAGTATTTGTATGTGCTTATAGATGAACATCAAGATTCTTCAGGAGTGCAGAACCAATTTTTAAAAGCAGTCTGGGGTGATGCTGAGAAACCAAATATCTTTGTAGTTGGAGATGATAGACAATTGATCTACGGATTTGGTGGAGCTAGTTTGGAATATTTTGAAAATTTTAAAAATGAATTTGGTAAGGCAAAGTTGATCACTCTTACTGAAAACTATCGTTCAACTCAGAATATTTTAGATTCTTCGCATACCTTACTCCCGAGTGCTTTAGTCTCGACAAAGTTAAAGAGCAATAAAGCGGGAGGTCAGGATATTCGGTTAGTTGAGGCGGATTACCCAAGAGATGAAATCATAGCGGCAGGGCTCGAAATAAAAAAAATCCTAGGTGAAATCGACCCTGAAGAAGTGGCTATCTTGGTTCCTAAAAACAAACAAGTTCGTAGTGCTATGACAGTCTTGCGTGATTTAGGATTACCGGTTTCAGAGGGAGACAAGACTGATTTTTTTGAATCAACGACAGCTCAATCTTTCATTCGCGTGCTTCGCGTTTTGGCATATCCAGAGAGTGGGGTTTATGCCGGTGAGTCTTTGTTTGATCCTGTTTCGGGTGTGGATCCGATATCTGCGCATAAGTTTTTGGTAAGTAGAAAAACTAGGGATTTTAATTTTTTAGATTTAATTCCAGAAAAAATAAACACAACTTTATTTGGCACTGAAGACAAAATTGAAACTTGGTTTTTGCAGTTGAAAGATTGGTTGAATCTGGCCCCCACGATGAGTTTGTATTCTTTTGTGCAAACAGTTGGCACTGAGCTATTTTTAGATAAAGCTGAGAACCATACCGAGCTCACCGAGCGAGTGGAAGTAATCCGTACTGTACTTCACCTCGTTATGTCAGAGATTGAAAGAGATTCTAAAATTACCATTCGAGATTTTATGGTTTTCTTGGATAGAATTGAAAACTATGGTGAAAGTCTTCCACTCGCAATTTTTAAAAGAGATCAGGGTATCAAGGTGATGACCTTGCACGCCTCGAAAGGGCTTGAATTTGAATTTGTTTGGATCGCACACTTAGATGAAAAATCTTTATCGAGTGGTAGAAGTGGCGGTTTTACTTTGCCTAGTAGTGTGAAGGAGAGAACAGAAGAGCGCGATGAAGAAGTCTTGAAACGACAATTATATGTTGCTATTACGCGAGCCAAGAGCTTTTGTACTCTATCGTATGCTCGGCATGGGTATACCGGTGGCGAGCAAGAACTCGCCCAAGTAATCCATACTATCGATGCTCATCTAGTCAAAGAAACTGCGAGTGTCACTGAAGATAAGATTTTGACTACTGACCCAGCATCATATGTTCGGTCTACTGCCTTGCCACTTTCGGCACTTGATTTGTCGGGATTAATAGAGTTAGTGAAGAGTGACTATACCAACCGAAAAGTTTCGGTGTCGATGCTTAACAACTTTTTTGAATGTCCTTGGAAGTGGTATTTTCGAAATATGTTGCAACTCCCTGAGCCTGAGTCTCCGAGTTTGGAATTTGGAAATGTTGTTCACTCGGCGATAGATGAAATCCTCAAAACTGGTAAGGTGCCAGAAGAAAGCCACTATTTTAAATTAAAAGAATCTGACCAGACTAAAGCTAAAAAAATAGCGGAGCATTGGTTAAAAACTAGATATAAAGAAATAAGTAAAAATCATAAAAATGAAGAGTCTGTGTCACTTTCAGACGAGCGCTATCCGGAACTTTCTATTTACGGTAAGGTGGACTTGATTGAGATCGGGGATGGTGTCGAGGTTAAAGTCACTGATTTTAAAACTGGTTCTGGTAAAAGTAAGCGAGATATTGAGAAAGTAGATGAAGAGGGTAGGATGGATGGCTACATGCGTCAGCTTGCTATGTACTCATATCTTTTGTCAGAGAATTCTAAATGGAAAAAGGATGTCGTAGAATCCACTCTAGAGTTTTTGGAAGCTAAAAATCCAGAAGATGCTTTTTATCGCACATACATTGATCGCGAAAAAATAGAAATGCTCGTGCGAGATATCACTGACTATGACAACATGCTAAAAACTGGCACTTGGGTCTCTCGTCCATGTAATTTCAAATCCTACGGCAAAGCCAGCGCTGTGTGTGAGTATTGCCAGATGGCTAGAATCTACAAAAAGTAATTCTTGCAAAGAAGGGCTCGGAGCGGTATATTCTTTATAAGGTAATTATGTATAAGAAAGTAAACACAAAATCTAAAGAGGAGCTTTTACGGGATTTGGAAAAAGAGGACTTCAAACGCAAAACTTTATCTTTTTATAAATATGTAAAAATAGAAAATCCTAAAGAGATGAGGGATTTTCTATTTGATAAATTTGAAAGTCTCGGATGCCTTGGCCGTATTTATTTGGCGAGCGAGGGTATCAACGCACAGATGAATGTACCGGAGCATAATTGGGATGCTTTTGATAATTTTATTCAAAGCGTGAAAGAATTTACTGGTGTGCCTTACAAGATTGCAGTAGAAGAGAAAGGCAAAGGAATACAGTCAAGTTTCTTGAAACTAATTATTAAAGTTCGTCCAAAAATTGTAGCGGATGGCCTAGATGATAATTCGTTCAATCCAGCAGATACTGGTGCCTATGCGACGGCGGAAGATGTGAACAATATGATAGACCGAGGGGTGACGGTGATAGATATGCGCAATATGTACGAAGCCGCTATTGGTCACTTCGAAAATGCCAAACTAATGAATGTAGACACTTTTAGAGAGCAACTTCAAAAGGTCACCGATATGTTTAAAGATAAAAAAGATGAGGAAGTTCTTTTATACTGTACTGGAGGTATCAGATGTGAAAAGGCTTCAGCCTGGATGAAACACAATGGTTTTAAAAATATTAAACATATTAAGGGCGGAATTATTGATTATGCACACCAAGTAAAGGCCAAAGGACTTCAAAATAAATTTAAAGGCAAAAATTTTGTTTTTGATGAACGCATGGGTGAGAGAGTGGGGGATGAGATTATAGCTACTTGTCAGGTATGTGAGAAAACAAAATGCGATGACTATATCCATTGCAAGAATAATTCTTGCCATGTTCTTTTTATTTGCTGTGATAGTTGTAAAAATAAACTCAGTGGCTACTGTAGTAAGGTTTGTCATATCTGTGACAAGTTTCCAAAGAAAATAAATCAATTTTTAGTTGGCCCAAGTAGGCAAAAGTACCATAATCAATTTAAGAAAAATTATAAGAAATAGTATAATTTATTTATGAGTAAAATAATGGTGGGTTATAGTAAGAATGTGCAAATTTATGATAATGATCGCTATCCCGATGGTATGCGGTATTTAGAGGATTTAAGTAACGACCGCCTAGATGAACTCTTAAGTGCAGCGGACAGGGCACCTGATCGGAATTTTCACTTTCCTGCAATGTTTAACGGTATAGTGTACGAATATGTAATTATTCGTCGTGGAGAAAACGAATACGAACTAGCGCGTTAAAACTAATACTTTTCTATCGAATAGTTGCTTCGAAGTTTTTTGCTGTTTCCGCTTCTAGATTTTTGTGGATTTTTTCTACTTCCTCACTGGTGAGTGTTCGGTCGAGTGATCGATAGGTGATACGGTAGGCGTAACTTAACTTGTCCGCACCAAATTTTTGGTCATTCTCGTATTTGTCGAGTAGTTCTACTTGCTCTATTATTTCTGGGATGGTTTCTCTTACGAAATCGAAGTAATCATTCGGCACAAAAGTTTTTGGAACAATGAAGGAAATATCTCGTACTGCAGGCGGAAATTTACTGACTTCGTGGTATTTTTGTCCAAGTACGAGCTGCTTCTTTACTCGCTCGTCTTCGCTCCAAAATAGACGGATATCAGGGAGATCCATGCTGATGATAGCTAGTCGCTCCAGTCCAAAGCCAAAGGCCCAGTTGCTCCATTCTTCTGGGTTCAGTCCAAGATTTCGAATCAAGTTGTCAGTCATAATACCGCAACCGAGAACTTCGATCCATCTACCACCGACTTCTATTTCCATCTCAAGCGATGGATCAGTGTAGGGGAAGGTATCTGGGTTGAAACGATATTTTATATCTGGTCCAAAAACAGCTTTGGCGATATCTGAGAGAACTTTCTGTAAGTCTTCTACATTGATAACTTTTTTACTTTTTGGAATTAAAAATCCGCCATCCATTTGGTGAAAGATGTTCATGTGGTTTCGGTCGATCTCGTCTTTGCGGTAAACTTTTCCAAAAGAGAAAAATCCTACGGCTTCACCTTTAGCCATACGCTCTTTTACCTCGGGTTGATTTAAATAGTAGTACCACATCACGGTAGTGTGCGGGCGGAGGATATTTTTTTCATCTAAAAAGTAAGTGTCTGAAGGAGAGCGAGCTGGGTGGTCTGGTGCAAAACCATAAATGTCAAAACTTACATCTACTGGCACTACTTCGGGTACCTTGATGATGTCGAAATCTTTAAAATCATCCTGCACTAAAATTCTCTGTACTATCTCATGGATAGGGCTACCGGTAGTTCGAGATAGGTCAGGCATACTCAAATACTTCTTCATACGGAGAGATTGCACATCTGTCTTGGGTTCTAATTTAGCCAAGAGGTCTTTTTCCACCTCAGTTTTTACTTCATATTGCATTCCTTTAGTTTAGTTAAAAAAGCATTATAAGTCAAAGGTTTTTAGATTAAAAATGGTTGGCTTTTGATTTTGTTTTTTGCTATAATAAGGCATAAATTTATGGCCAAAGCAGATGATAAAGCAGAAAAGAAGAGTAAATATGGCGCGGAGCAAATCTCGGTTCTAGAGGGGTTAGAGCCTGTCCGTAAGCGTCCTGGAATGTATATCGGTACTACTGGTCCGGATGGATTGCACCACTTGGTGTGGGAAATTTTCGATAACTCTCGCGATGAAGCGATGGGAGGATTTTGTAATGATATTGAGATAGCTGTACTACCTAATAATACTATTCGTGTCGTGGACAATGGCCGAGGTATTCCAGTAGATATGCATTCTAAGACAAAAGTCTCTGCTCTTGAAACTGTTATGACTACTCTCCATGCTGGAGGAAAATTCGGAGGAGATGGATATAAAGTTTCTTCAGGATTACACGGAGTGGGCGCA
>CAZAFG010000005.1:0-22930 GCA_964484865.1 uncultured Candidatus Saccharibacteria bacterium
TAGGATCAAACTCTAACTAAAAAATATAACGAAACAAAACAAAAAACATAACTGTTATTTGATTTATCTGTTGTAAATTAGAGTTTAATCTTTGCTCTAAAAATTATTTATGTTTAAAAACAGATTGAGACTTGCGTCCCGGTTTGAAAGACCGGGGTTCTCAAATAAAATTCATTCAGTTGTCAAAGACTGAGAAAACCTGATCACCTATAAAAAGTGATGGTTTAAACAAAAACGCCATATCCAAACGGATATTAACGCGTAGGGAGAGTATATATGAACGGAAACTATAAGTCAAGAAGCAAATTGCCTCCACTCGGAGGGCAATTTAAACTTCAATTTACCTTTATTTTAAAGGGTTTTGGCCGCGGATGACTCGAATCAAGAACAGGATGATTGCGACCACGAGCAAAATATGGATAAAGCTTCCAAGTACATGGAAACCTACAAACCCTAAAAGCCATAAAACAAGTAAGATAACTGCTATAGTTGTAAGCATAGAATTAAAATAGTTAAGGGTTAATAATACCTCTATTATAACACTTTTTTCACAAAATGTTTCTTTAGAAAAATTCCTCCCCACACCAAAGTAAGCGCGGAATAATTTATTATCATATAGACAGTATTCCCCCAAGATATTCCATATGGAAATCGGTAGTCAGAAATCGGAAACAAAAATGGAGTTGGGTAGAAATTTATAGAATGTGATGGAATATCGATCAAGATATGCAGTGCCCAGCCTAAGAGTTCCCATCTCGGTCTTTTGGATATAATCCAAACTAAAATAAAAACTACTGCAAAAATTACCAAGGAGTGACTCCATTGATACAGATACGCTGCAAGATCAAAACCGAAAACTTCCATATGATGTCTCCCAAAATGCGCCCCTAGAAATATCGCTTGATACATTCCAATAACAAATGGAATTGTAAAAGCAAAAAAGTCAGGCGCTACGCCAAAGAAAGCTGTCCATCCAGGATGCATGTGAAATTTCCTCCTCGTCTTACCTTCGGAGTCGGGTAAGTTTCCCGGAACTTCTAGCTTTTTATCGGCTATAGCGTTAGCTCCCCTCGCTCCGGCGTTGGCCCAAAGTACATGTGCAAAAATATCCATTGAAATATTTTAACATGAAACTAAGTTATTATTTAGTCATCATCCTCATCTCTATCGCCGGAATCTTCTTCGTCGTCTTCATCGTCGTAATACTTTTTTACAACCTCTGGTTCATTTTTTTTCTCTATAGATACTACTGGAGTTGCCACAAAAGGAGCCAGACTAGCATCTACTTTTTTATCTTCAACATTCTTACTGGCAGAATTAGGTTGCACAAAGTCAAAACTACTTACAGAGGTTGTGGATTCTGGCAATTTCACTGCTTCATCACTTTGTATATCTTCTACTAAAACAACTTCTTCTTGGCCTTGTATATCAATACTGGCAGGTTTAGTTTCAATAGTTGCATAAGTAATAAATGCCACAAAAATACTAGGTATAAGAATGGGTAATAAATATTTTTTCATAATTTTAAATTAAAATAATAAATTAACTTGCACGCGATTTTCGACTTGGTTTTACTACAACTGTCTTTTTTACAGGCGTTGGAGTTTTAACTTGAGTTACAACAGGAGTTGGGGTTGGTTTCGGGGCAGGAGTAACTGGAATTTGAGCTACAGGTTTTGGGATTTGAACACTTCTACTGGCTATTTGAATTGCTAAATTTTTCTTAACAATCTCTAGTTCTGATTGATATCTTTTTAATGACTCGCCGAGCTCACGACTTTGCTCTATTAACTCTGACTTCTCTTCTTCTAATCTTTCCAAATCAGACTGATGTGACACCAAAAGATATTCTTTCTCTTGATTTTTAGCATAGACAAAAGAACTCCCAGTGAAAACCAGAGCAATCAAGCTAAAAGTTATAATTACATTTCTTAAATCTTTGTTCATATATTTTAATCCACTTTCTGCCACATATGAGTATCGCTTTTACGAATATCACATTCGGCGCATTTAAAATCCATAGGAAGTGATTCCCATTTTGTGCCAGGAGGTATTCCCCGTTCAGGAAAACCCACAGCTTCGTCATATATCCATCCACAATCTAAACATACATATTGAGACATAAAATATTACATATTATTAGTAATATCTTTATCTTATAGATTCATTATGAAAATCAGATGAAGAAACCTGATCCTTAAATACAAGGTAGTATAACAGTGAATATAGTTTCCTTACCTAAAATACTATCCACCTTAATGGTGCCTTTGTGTTCCTTTACAATTTCTAAAACAATAGCAAGCCCGAGTCCAGTACTTGTTGAATTTAAAGTCCGAGAATCGTCCGCCTTATAAAAGCGCTCAAAGATATGACCCAAATCACTCTCCTTAATCCCCACTCCAAAGTCTTTGATTACTAAAACAGCTTTATTGTTTTGCTTTTTTAAAGAAACCTCAATCTCTCCGTCTTTATGACTATAATCAACTGCATTCTTTAATAAATTTACGATCATGCGGATCAAGTCATCTCCATCTCCTAAAACAAAAACATTGTTGCCGATAGAATCTACAATTACAATATTTTTCTTTGAGGCATAAGAACGCATTGCCTCTATTTGTTTTCGGCATATATCAGTAAAAGAATTTTCAACAATTAAATTAACTTTCTTTTTATCACTTCTAGCCAAAAACAATAAATTATTTGAAAGAGTAGTCAGTCTTTTTACTTCATCTAAACTCTCGGAAATAAACTTTTTGTATTCGCCCACTGACCTGTCACTCCGTAATACAACTTCTCCTCCAGCTTGCATCACTGCGAGTGGAGTCCGTAATTCATGCGCCGCATCTGCAACAAACCGTGCCTGTTTTTTATATGATTCTTCTAGTGGAGTAAGTGTTTTTTTGGCTAAAACATAAGCCAGCACTAAGGTTAGAAAAATTATAATTAAATCAGAAGTAAGTAAAATACCAGTAAAACTCTCTTGAACTTGCTCAGCCCAATCCTCATTGTACTTACCTTCATTGCTTTCGAATTCCCCTAGTAAAGAATGTTCCAAATACTCATTTCTAGACTCATTAAAATTAGAATTAAACAAAAAGTAAACCAATAAATTAAAAACCACCAAAACTAAAACCACACTCAATGTATAGTAAATGGTTAAAGATACAGTAGCCTTTTTATACTCACTTTGATTGGAAGGCATAACCCACTCCACGAATTGTTTTAATATATTTTTCATCTGTATCTTTTAATTTTTTTCTAAGTTGTTTGATATAAACATCGGTGATATTACTAAATGCACTATAAGCAAAATCCCAACAATGTTCAAGTAATTGCTCTCGAGTCACAACCTGACCCACATTTAGCATTAAATACTCCAAAATTGCATACTCTTTTAAAGTGAGTGGCACGACCTTCCCCGCTTTAGTCACGACATGTTTTGCATTATCTAATACAAGGTCTTGAACTTCCAGCTTATTTATCATTTTATCTGCCGGACGACGAAGTAGTGCTCGGGTGCGCGCAAGCAATTCTTTCATATCAAAAGGTTTAACCAAATAATCATCAGCCCCACTATCAAGACCTAAAATTTTGTCCTCTAATTCTCCTCGAGCAGTGATCATGATAATAGGTAAATTTACATTGTCATCTCTTAGGCTCTTGCATACAGAAATACCATCCTTTTTAGGTAACATAATATCTAGCACTGCCAAATCATAGCTTCCACTACGAATCATTCTCTCCCCGGACTCGCCATCCAAAACCACATCCACAGCATACCCCTCTTCAGAGAACATTTGCTCTGTATATTTGGCTAATTTTTCATTGTCTTCAACAATTAAAATCCTCATACATACATCATACACCTATTCATTTATTATTCATCTTGTTGATTTAGAGTTTGTTTATGCAAAAAGAATTTGAATGGAACGGAAAAGCCATGGGCACAGAGTATTCTGTTGCTATCGTCTGCGACAAATCCAACATCGCAGAAACGATATATAAGGAAATTGAAAAAGACATTCAAGAATACGAAAAAACTTTTTCTAGATTTATACCCACCAGTGAACTTTCCATCATTAATGAAAACAAAAAAATGATTGTGTCTTCTACTTTCCTTGAAGTAACCAAAAAGGCTTATGATTTATTTGTAAAAACTAAAGGAATATTTAATCCCCTAGTTCAAATATCTAGACTTGGTTACAATAAAAGATTTGTTGATTTAGAAAACGAACCGAAGGTAGATAATGACACATTGTATGATATTGATTTTTCTACAGTGATTATTGACAAAGAAACATCTTATATCGAATTACAGGAAGGACAGAAACTTGATTATGGTGGATTCTTGAAAGGATTCTTAGCTGAAAAATTAGCCAAAAAAATAAAAAATTATAATGCAGGTATTACTGGCGTTATTGTAAACCTAGGCGGAGACATCTATACCTTGGGACGCGACGAAAACCAGAATAAATTTACATTTAATATCTACAATCCAGTTTTACCAAACCAAGTTATTGATATCGAACTTGAAAATCAGAGCCTAGCCACAAGTGGAACATACAAAAGAGTTTGGAAAAATGGTGGGGAGATAGTTCACCACATCTTAAATCAAAATGGAGATAAAAATCCGGACACCGACATAATCTCAGTTAGTGTAATACACCCATGCGGAGCCAAAGCCGAGGCGTACACTAAAATGTTTTTTGGGGTAGATCCGGTCCATGTCCAAGAAATCTTAGGAGAAAAAATTTCGTTCATTCTAATAAAAAATAATGGTGAGGTAATGCGTAATATTTAAAAATCATGAAATTATATTTAAAAACAATAAAATACACACAAGAAATATTATTAGGGATATCCATACTAATCTTGATGGTACTACCGAGTTTTTTAGTATTTCAAATGGATCAAATCAACGATGCATTTATCCAAAAACTCTATGCTTTCTCTCACATCAGTCTATTTTTTGTAATGATGATACGGCCTCTTGCTGACATATTTTTACAGACAAAATGGTTACGACCCCTCGTCATCCTTCGAAAAGGTGTTGGTGTCTTTTCAGCTTCTATTATTGTATCTTTTATACTTGAAAAAGTAATAATCAGCCCATCTGAATTTTTTTCTAGTATTTTAACACTTCTGTATTGGTCTATGAATAATTGGGCGGTATTTGCACACTTGGCCGACATGTCAGCCATACTCCTACTTATCACTTCGAACAATTTATCAAAAAAAATATTAGGAAGTTGGTGGAAGAAAATTCAAAAACTATCATATGTATATTTTTATGGCAGTGCTTTGTATGTCTACCTGTCTTATAAGGATACACATCTACTCTACGCGATGATTCTGGTCACCGTAGTTACTGCTTGGGCATACCTCAAAAACCGGAAGAGACGCTTGGAGTCCTTAGCAACTGACAAAACCATATGAAAATAAAAAAATTTACAGGAAAAATAACAAAAATTATAGACCTATCTCCGACCGCCAAAGAAGTTATCATCCGCACTTCTGTGCCAGTTGATTTTATTCCAGGTAGTTTTTTAAATGTATTTATGACTATAGATGGAGAGAAGGTGCGAAGGGCTTTTTCTATTTCTTCATCTCATCTAGAGCAAAGTGAAATATCATTTACGATCAGACTCTCACCTGAAGGAAAAATGAGTCCGCTATTTTGGAAAGAAGACTTAACCCATGCCGAGTTAGAACTCATGGGACCACTTGGATTAAATACGGTAGACAAAATGCTAAAAAAGAAAATTTATCTATTTGCGTTTGGTGTAGGAGTAGGAGTGGTCAAATCAATAGCCGACTATTTTAGCACCAAGAACGATGTAGATAAAATGGTAATAGTTACTGGTAGTAAGCTTGAAGAGGAAGTTTTGTATCAGGAATACTTTACGGAATTACAAAATAAATCTTCAAAGACAATTGTGAAGCATGTCGTATCAAGACCAAAACCAGAATCCACCTATCTTATAGGTTACATCCAAGATCATGTTGATGAATTTGATTTCGATAACTCTGATATATATGTATGTGGTCAAGAACAAGCTTGTTTAGACTTGGTAGATAAGATAAAAAGCAAAAACCCCGAAGAATGTGAATTCTTCATTGAGGGTTTTCACTAAAAACTAATGTCTATTCAATATTGAACTTATTGTCAGAATTATCAGTAGCTATGCTAGGAATACCCACAGTCATAGTAAAGTTCTTACCCCAAGATGTGCCAGCCGGCAATGTAATTGGAAGCTTCACAACTTCACCACCATCGTTGGCGGTATTTTCAGCAAGCTTTTGATTTGTTACAAAAGTACCATTTGCATTGTAATAGTTCAACAGAATAAAAACTTTCTCGTTGGTCGTTGGGACACCAGCACTACTCCATTTTACTCCTATGGTTTGACCAGGGTTAAAATCCTCACCTCCGTTTGGATACAAAACTTGAATCGAAGGAGTTTGAATATTACTAGTAGAAGTAATATTAGTATTGTAAATACAGATAGCATTGGCTAAAACATTCCAAGCCAAGAAACCAGTGCAAACTTTTACGCAAGGCAGGCCATTTGCAATATTGTAAGCGTAGGTAGTGGTATTGTTCGGCATGCAACCGTTGGTTGAAGTTACATTTGTATTACCTGTGTTACTAGTATTTCCAGTACTTGTTCCCGCTGCTGTACTAGAAGTATTACCAGAAGTACCAGAAGAAGATCCACTATTACTATTAGAGGACCCAGACTGTAAAGTAGTTTGGACAGAAGAAATAGTACTTGCATTAGCGCCAAAGGAAGTTAAAAGATTAAGCACTGCCTGCACTTGAGCGCTGGTGAGAGTTCCCGCTTGTACCTTCGGTGCAAAAGACATAGCTCCTCCAAAAACCAAGGTCAAAACTAATAACGAACCAATAAGATATTTTTTCATTTTTAAATTAGATTACTAGCTTGTAATAAGAAAATTATAACTTTTATTTCCCTGAAATAGTATACCTATCCAATATCGCTTCAAACATGAGTGGGGCAACAATAGTCGCATCAGATTCGATTACAAACATCGGAGTTTCGGCAGTAAGCTTATCCCAAGTTATTTTTTCGTTTGGAGTAGCACCAGAGTATGAACCGTATGAGGTAGTAGAGTCAGAAATCTGACAGAAATATCCCCACGGTCGAACTTCTTTTTTCAAATCGTATTTTATAGAAGGCACTACGCAAATCGGAAAGTCTCCAGAGATACCTCCACCAATTTGGAAGAATCCAAGACCTGGACCATCTTTCGCGAGTTCGGGATACCAGTCATAGAGTGCATTCATATATTCAACGCCTCCTTTCATCACAGACACAGATACTTCCCCAGCTTTCACATATCCAGCAAAAATATTTCCGAGAGTTGAGTCTTCCCAGCCCGGCACTACAATTGGTAAATTTTTCTTCGCAGCTTCGAGTAACCAACAAGCTTCTGGATCACCATCATGATGTGGATCGATAGAACCATCCAAAAGTATTTGATAAAAATATTCATGCGGAAAAAAACGCTGTCCTTTTGCTTCGGCTTCTTTCCACTTTTTTAATATGATCGGTTCGACGACTCGAAAAGCTTCTTCTTCGGGAATCGAAGTATCAGTCACTCGGCGTTCACCGCGCTCTAAAATTTTTGTGTCATCTTCTTTAGTAAAATATCTGTAGTCAGGATAATCTTTATAGTGAGTGTGAGCGACCAATCGAAAAACAGATTCTTCTAGGTTTGCTCCAGTGCAAGAAATCGCGTGAATTTTGTTTTCGCGGATCATCGGAGCCAGAGTCACTCCAAGCTGCGCGGAAGACATCGCGCCTCCCATAGCGAGCAACATTTTACCACCAGCGTCGAGGTGTTCCTTAAAAGCGATGGTCGCGTCCTTCATCTGGCGCGCATTAAAGTTGTGGAATAATTTTTTAAATAAATCTAATGTATTCATGTCTATAGTATATAAAATTTTGAAATAAAAGAAAGCAAGAAATCCAGTATAAATAAGTACACCTCTTTCATAGAAAGAGGTGGTATTTTGGGGAACGAAATTAAAATTTATGATTAGTTAGTACTGATGTACAAATTTTTTTAATTAGAAATAATTAATATTTTTGTGTTGATGTGGCAAGTTGTCTTGCCGAGTTAAGATTGAGTTTTTGTTTTGTTTTTAATTTTTATTTTAGGAGAAAATAATAATTATTTTTGTGTTGGTTGTACTAAAGTACTAAGGAATAAATTTTAATTTATTTTGTGCGGATGCACTATGTTGTTGTAAGGAACGATTCGGGTTGGTTTTTTTTATCCGTTAAGGGCTTTGTGAGCTATGAACTCGTGTGTACCTTTTGGATACATTTATTATAACACTATATATAGTGTAGCAACAAAGCATATGTGGATAAGTAACTCGAATAAAGGACCGTCCTTTATTTAATAGATGGTTTGCAAAAAACAGCCGAATATGCAATAATGAAAACCATGAATTTTGTTATACAAATTCTGCCTTACGCGCAAATCATAGTTTCAGTTATCCTAGTCCTAGCGATACTTCTCCAGCAATCTGGAGCGGGCTTAGGCGGCGCGTTAGGAGGAGGCGACGGTGGAACATTTCACAGCACACGACGCGGTTTCGAAAAGTTCCTCTTTGTGTTATCTGTAATTTGCGCAGTAATTTTTGCACTTCTAGCACTACTCTCAGTTATACTGAAGGCGTCCTAGTCCTACTATTTTTCTTCGTGCACAAAATTCTTTTTAAGTTTTTAACTTATGAAAAATTCTTACAATAAAATAAATCCCCTCCGGTCATCCAAGAGAAACGAAATGAAACGAGCAATTTTTTCTTTTTCAAAAAGAGAATGGTTCGTATTTCTTGCGCTCGCTTTGGCGCTCCTCGTGAGCACGATCGGCATCTTGGGAAAAATAAACAAATCTTTTATGGTGTCAGTTCCTATGGAAGGCGGCACTATCAAAGAAGGCATCATTGGTACTCCAAGATTTGTAAATCCAGTGCTTGCTTCAACTGAAGCTGACCGAGCACTAGTGTCACTAGTGTACAGCGGTCTCATGAGAAAAAATGTTGACGGCACTATCATCCCCGATCTCGCTGAAAGTGTCGAAACCACTGCCGATGGACTAAGCTACACCTTCATTCTAAAAAATGAAATTTATTTCCATGATAAGAAACCAGTCACAGTGGACGATGTTATTTTTACCATCAACGCCATCAAGGATCCGATAATCAAAAGTCCTCGCAAAGGAAATTGGGATGGTGTTACTACTGAGAGAGTAGATGACCGCACTATACGATTTACTTTAAAACAACCATTTGCAAACTTTTTAGAAAATACCACCGTACCTATCATGCCTGCACATATTTGGGAAAATTCTCCAATTGAGTTAAATGAAGCAAACCTCTACCCTGTCGGTTCTGGTCCCTATCAAGTACTCAAAGTTAACAAAGAATCTTCTGGTATTGTAAACTCTTACGAATTAATTTCCTTCAAAGATTTTACTTTAGGTAAACCTTATATCCGAAAAATAAATCTTTCATTCTATCCAAATGAAGACGACGCCATAGCTGCAGAGCGCGATGGTAAAATAGATCAACTAGGTTCCATCTCTCCCGAAAACACAATCAACCTTCGCGAAAAAGATAGTACCATTGCGAGTTCAGTACTTCCTCGCATATTTGGACTATTTTTTAACCAAAACGAAAATCAAATTTTCACAAACAAAAATGTAGTATCCGCTATTGAAAAAGCTATCGACAAAGATCGAATCGTCCAAGAAGTTTTAGGTGGCTATGGAGTAAGTATCGATAACCCTATACCTGCTCATGTACTACCTACCACTAGTACTTCGGCTCTCTCAACCCAAGAAGCCAAGATAGAAGAAGCTAAAGAAATTCTAAAACGAGATGGTTGGAGTATTGGTGAGAATGGATACTTAGAAAAAATTATCACTGACAGCAATAAAAAGAAAACCACCGCCACTATTTCTTTCTCTATTTCTACTGGAAACGCTCCTGAGCTTGCCAAGTCCGCTGAAATAATTAAGGAGAATCTGACCGCGCTTGGTATGAAAGTAGATGTAAAAGTATTTGAAGTCGGAAATTTGAACCAATCTGTTATCCGTCCTAGAAATTACGACGCTCTCTTGTTTGGCGAGATTATCAACACCGAGAGTGATCTGTATGCTTTCTGGCACTCTTCAGAACGAAAAGATCCAGGACTCAATGTAGCTATGTACACCAATGCAAAGGTAGACAAAATCCTAGAAGACACCTTTGGGAACCAAGACCAGGCTGCTCGCCAGAAAAAATACATGCAAATGGTGGACGAAATCAAAAAAGATATGCCTGCCGTATTCCTGTATAGCCCAAGCTTCATATATATAGTATCTAGAGATTTACAGGGGCTCAACATAGATCATCTTATCTTCCCATCTGATAGGTTCCTAAATGCTTATCTATGGTATACTAAGACCGATAATGTTTGGAAAATATTTGCTCCCTCGACTCGCTAAGGCGAAATCGGGATCCCGACCGTAGTGTCGGGACAAACAATCTATTATAAAAATTATTAATAAATATAAACAAGAAGAAAATGAATAAAAAGAGTAGATTACCTTTCAGCGCGCTTAGCAAAGAAAGTACGAAAGAACATGGTGAAAACAAGCCACACAGCGATCATAAACACACTAGCCACACAAGTGGAGGTGGACACAATACCCGTAAAAAAAATACTAAAAGTTCTACTTACCAATATTCCAAATTCGGTAAAGGCGGAGGTGGAAGAGGTAGATCTTTTGGGACTAAACCTCAAAACCGAAATGCTAAAGATGTGAAAATATTACCACCAGAACCTGGTGTAGTTCGTATCATCCCACTCGGTGGAGTAGAAGAAATCGGCAAGAATATGACGGCAATTGAAATCGGTGACGACATTATCGTTATGGACGCTGGTATGCACTTCTCAAACGAAGAAACTCCTGGTATCGACTATGTTATCCCTAATACCACTTACCTCGAAGAACGAAAAGATAAAATCCGTGCTATGTTCGTAACTCACGGACACTTAGACCACACTGGTGGTATTCCTTTGGTACTATCTAGAATCGGCAACCCACCACTTTACTCTCGAAACTTAACTGTGCTCATGATTCGAAAGCGCCAAGCAGAATTTCCACATCTACCAGCAATCAAAGAAAATATTGTAGAAAATGACTCAGTAGTCATGTGTGGCAAAATCAAAGTGCGATTCTTTGGCGTGACTCACACTATCCCCGACTCCATGGGTCTCATCATAGAAACTCCAAACGGCGTTATCGTAAACCCAGGCGACTACAAACTCGACCAGATCGACGGCATCGCAACCAAAGAGGAAGAAAAAGTTTACTCTGTTTTCGACAAAGAAAAAGTGCTGCTTTTGATGACCGACTCTACCAATATCGAAAACGAAGGTTTTTCTCTGCCAGAAGCAAAAGTTCATCAAGGACTAGAAAACTTGATCAAGAAAGTAAGCGGCCGCATTATCATAGCTGCTTTCGCATCTCACATCACTCGCCTAGCGCATGTAGTAAAAACTGCTGAAGCCCTAGGTAAAAAAGTTGCGCTCGATGGACGAAGCATGAAAACAAACATCGAAGTCGCGATCGAAGCGAACTACTTCATACCTAAAAAAGGTACTATCATCCCGATCGAAGATGCTGATAAATATCCACCAAACAAAGTTATCATTTTGATGACTGGTGCTCAAGGTGAAGAATTTGCATCGCTCAATCGTGCAGCAAACAAAACTCACACTAAATTCCAACTGCACAAAGGCGACACTATCATCCTCTCGGCTTCTATCGTTCCAGGAAATGAAAGATCAGTACAAAGAATGAAAGATGGTCTCGCTCGCCAAGGTGTTCGAGTTATCAGTTACCGTACTGCTGGCGAAGACTTCGTGCACGCGACTGGTCACGGCAACAAAGAAGATATCAAGTGGCTTCACCGTAAAACTCACCCGAAATTCTTTATTCCGATTCACGGACATCACTATCACTTGAAACTTCACAAAGAACTCGCAATGGAAATAGGCATGAGTGAAGAAAATATCGTGGTGCCTGACAACGGCTCTATCATTGAAATTTCCCCAGATGGACAAAAGATAACTCTTCGCAAAGAAAAAGCTCCAGCCGGACTCATGATGGTGGACGGAGTCTCCGTAGGAGACAGTACCGATGTTGTCATCAAAGACCGACAAATGTTAGCTCAAGACGGCATGTTTGTAGTCATGGCTCTAGTCGACCAGAAAACTGGTAAGCTAAAAAAGTCACCTGACTTAATTTCTCGTGGATTCGTATACCTCAAAGAAAACCAAGAACTTCTCCGCCAGGTTCGTATCATCATCAAAAAATGCATCGAAGATAAAACTGCTCGAACCATACCTGGTCAACCGATAGACTTTGATGCTGTAAAAGCTGAACTCGGAGAGAATATTTCCAAATTCTTATACCAAAAAACAAACAAGCGACCATTAGTCATACCTGTAGTCCTAAGCGTGTAATATGAAGCAAAAGAGATATATAACTTATCTCGCTGGATTTCTATTCTCTATCCCCCTTGCTCTCACTTCTTATATAAATTCTAGTTTACTAGAAGGTTTTATGAGTCCCACCAAAGTAAGTGCTCTGTACATAGCAGCTGCGCTACTTACCATACTTGGACTAAGTGAGATGCCAAGAGTGCTGAAACGATTTGGAAACTACCGATCTACTCTAACTCTCTCTCTACTAACCTTCGTATCATTGATATTTTTAGCATTTACTAAAAATATCAACTTGGTTGTTATATCTTTTGCAGTCTATTTTCTCACTACGAATTTGATCGTCACTACACTAGATATATTTATCGAGGACTTTACTATTAGCAAAAGAGTTGGCCGTGCTCGAGGTATATATCTCACAGTTATCAATTCTGCTTGGGTGGTCGCTCAGTTGATCTCTGGTTCGATCATCGCCAAGAGCTCTTTTCTAGGAATATATCTCATCTCGGCTTTATTTATGCTGTTAGTAGGATTAATTCTAGTATTATTTTTTAAGAAATTTCAAGATCCAGAATACAAAAAAATTGCAGTTCTAAAAACCATAAAGTTTTTTATCAGGAACAAGAGTATTTCAAAAATATATCTAATCAACCTGATCTTGCGATTCTTTTTCGCTTGGATGGTTATCTACAGTCCGATTTACTTACACAACTATATCGGTTTTGACTGGCCAAGCATCGGAGTTATCTTCACTATCATGCTACTACCATTTGTACTCCTAGAGTTTCCCCTAGGGAAACTCTCAGATCGTATCGGAGAGAAGAAAATGCTCTTTTTTGCCTTCGTCATATCCGCAATTTTCACTCTAATCATCCCTTTTGTGGATCAAATGGATCTGTACCTCTGGGCATTTATACTTTTCATGACTCGAGTCGGAGCGGCCTGTATCGAAGTAATGAGTGATAGTTATTTTTTTCGGATTGTAAACGAAGAACACGCTGATGAAATCACTTTTTTCAGAAATACTACAGCACTTTCCTACATAATTGCACCTCTAGCCGCGATTGCAATCCTAACACTAACCCCTTCCTTTAAATTCATATTTTTTATCTTAGGAGCGGTTCTTTTAGCAGGAGCTTACCTTGCGCTCCGACTTCGAAACGAAGTCCACCTAAAATAAAGAAACCTACTGTGGAAAACTTCCCAAAAATAAGGCTCGTTTTGAGGGCAAAATCAGTGGTCCTTTTTTAATTTTTTCCCACCAATTTCTAATCAAGCAAATAGCCTGAAAAGAACCTATTTTCAAAGGCTCAAATCGATGAGCCGTTGACCTTTTTTCATTTAGTTTTACTATAAAAAAATTGTAAAAATTTCTTTGACCTCGCGTGGCATTTGCGGGATAATAAAAGTACATTTAAGAGTAGAAATTAATAGTTCCCGACAAAAATCGGGCTGGGATTCGAGCCCCCAGATTAATAAAAAAGTAAAAACCTATGACCCTAACAATTACCAAGAGAGACGGTTCTAAAGTCCCCTTCAATGCGGACCGAATTAATAAATCCATCGAACGAGCCTGTAAGGGTATCGAGGATCCGATCTCAAAGGTAATTCAAATTGCGACTGAAACGCAACTCACTCTCTATGATGGTATCACCACTGAAGAACTCGACATGGCTACCATCAATGCTGCCCTGCAGAACGCTCAGTTTGGCATGGAATTCGATAAAATCGCTACTCGCCTGCTCCTTAAGGTTATCTATAAAAAAGTTATCGGTGACTACGATCCAGATGATATCAAAGCTCTCTCTCAAGAAGAATTCAAAGAACTTCATAACTCTAGATTCAAAAACTACATCTTGAATGCTGTGGAATCTGGCCTACTCGACAAGCGCCTAGTAACCAATTTTGATTTGGACGACCTAGGATCATATCTCAACATCGACAACGATGAACTCTATAAATATTCCGGGCTCTCAACTATGCTCAATCGTTACTTAGTAAAAAACGAAAAGCAGCAACCGCTTGAGACTCCGCAATATTTCTGGATGCGTGTAGCTATGGGTATGGCGCTCAATGAAAAACATCCAAACGAATGGGCAAAAAAGTTTTACACCAAGATGTCTGCACTCGAATATCTCTCAGCAGGCTCTACTAACATTGGTTCCGGTACACCAAAACCAAAACTTTCAAACTGTTTCTTGATGGAAATTCACGACGACATGGCTCACATCGGAAAAACTGTCTCTGATGTTTTAATGCTCTCCAAGGCAACTGGTGGTATCGGACTTTCAGTTACAAAACTTCGTGCTGAAGGATCAGTTCTAAAATCCAACAATACTATTTCCTCTGGACCTATTCCATTTATGCACATCATAGACTCTGCAGTTCGAGCAGTACAACGAGGTGGTAAAAAGAAAGGTGCTCTTTGTTTTTACATGGAAAACTGGCACCTAAACTTCCAAGACTTTCTAGATCTAAAACAAAACAATGGAGATGACTACCGCCGAACTCGAACTGCAAACACTGCAGTATATATCTCTGACGAATTTATGAAGCGAGTTATGGATGGAGCTGATTGGTATCTATTTGATCCAAACGAGGTTAAAGATTTAAATGAACTTTACGGCGCAGAATTTTCCAAACGATACAATGAATATGTAGAGCTAGCCAAGCAAGGCAAGATGAAAATGTTCCAAGTGCTCCCTGCCCGACAACAATACAAGAATATCTTGGTTTCCTTGGAAACTACCTCCCACCCATGGCTTACCTGGAAAGACTCCATCAATGTCCGAGCGCTCAACAATAACACTGGAACCATCCACTGTTCTAACCTTTGCACTGAAGTTACTCTACCTACTGACATCGACAATGTTGCCGTTTGTAACTTGGTCTCTATCAACATGGCTCGTCATATCGTAGGAGGACAGATAGACTGGCATCGTCTTGAAGAATCCACACGACTCGCTATTCGACAACTCGACAACTTGATAGATATCAACGAACTACCTATCGAAGAAGCAAAACGAGCAGACAATGAAAACCGCGCTGTAGGGCTAGGACTCATGGGCTTCTCAGATTCCATCGAGCAATTAGGCTATTCATATGAAGACAATGAAGCCTATGAATTTGCTGACCAAGTTTTTGAATTTATTTCCTATATGGCGATTGACGAGAGTGCAAACTTGGCGGAAGAACGAGGTCACTACAAAAACTTTAAAGGTTCAGAGTGGTCTTTAGGTCATGTACCGATTGACACCATGAAGAAACTTGAGGAAAATCGTGAACGAGAACTCACTGTCCGCATGTCTTCTGCAACAATACTGCCTCCACTAGACTGGAACATCTTACGATCCAAAGTAAAGAAAGGTATTCGAAACGCTACTCTCCTTGCCATCGCACCGAACGCAAACATCGGACTCGTAGCTGGAACTTCTCCTGGAATAGACCCTCGCTTCACTCAGATGTTCTCTCGCAATAAAATTTCTGGAAAATATTTAGAAACTAATCCAAACCTAATTGAAGCTCTACAAAAAGAAGGTATCTGGGAAAAAGTTCGAGAACAAATCTTGGAACACCATGGAGATATTGAATCTATTACCGAGATCCCAGACCACATAAAACGAATTTACAAAACTTCTTTTAGTGTATCTCCGTTTGCTTACATTGAAGTCGCAGCTCGAGCCCAAAAGTGGGTGGACATGGGAATCTCAAGAAATATGTATCTTGATGTTCGTGATATCGACGAGATCATGAAAATTTACGCCACAGCCTGGGATAAGGGACTAAAAACTACTTATTACCTTCATATGAAACCTCGTCATTCTGCAGAGCAGTCTACTATAGCTGTAAACAAAGCTGAGATGACTGGTAAAAAAGGTTTTGCTGCATTACGAGAAAAAACAGCTCCCAAGGTAGAAGAGGCATCTCTACTAGAGACACCCACGCCATCCCCAATCAACATACCATCAAAAGTAGAAGTAGCAGGAGTTAACACGATTAAAAAAATTCACATTTCAGAAGACCCGATGGATCAACTACTGTGTGAAAGTTGCCAATAAGCTTTATTAAAATAAACGAAATAAATATATGATATTAGGAAAAGCGTCTCCAACAGACATGAATTTGCATCCCATGAAATACAAGTGGGCATACGACCTTTACAACCAAGCTGTACGAAACAGTTGGTTTCCTCACGAAATTCCACTTGGGGAAGACTTAGTAGACTGGAGAAAAATGACAGAAGATGAACGACACGCTGTGGAATTTCTAATGGCCTTTTTTAACCCTGCAGAGTTGATCGTAAACCGATCCCTTGCCCTAGGTGTATATCCGTACTTAAAATCACCAGAATGCCACCTATACCTTGCAAAGCAAATGTTTGAGGAAGCAAACCACTGTGTGGCCTTCGAATATGTGCTTGAAACCTTCCCTCTCGATAGAGACAAGGTCTACAATGTGCATCTAGACACCGACTCAATGAGAAGAAAAGAAGCCTTCATAAATAAATACTTAATTCGCATGACTGAAGAGACACTAAATATAGAAACTCCAGAAGGTAAAAAAGATTTCGTACGCAATCTAGTAGCCACAAATATCGTCATGGAGGGAATCTGGTTTTACTCTGGCTTTATGGTGGCACTATCCTTCCGCCAAAGAAACCAACTTCGAAACCTAGGCTCTATGATCAACTGGGTTATTCGTGACGAGTCATTACACTTAAAATTTGGAATCCATGTAATTCATACAGTTCTCGAAGAGAACCCAGATATTCTGACTGAAGAATTTGCAAATGAAATCAGAAGTATCGTTATCGAAGGTGTGGAATTAGAATCCGCCTACAATAAAGATCTGTTCCCAAATGGCATTTTGGGATTAAACGCAGATTATGTAAATCAATATGTGCAGTATGTAGCAGATCGACGACTAGAAGAATTAGGCCTCGAAGCACACTTCAATGTCACTAACCCTGCAAAATGGATGTCTACCGCGACTGATGTGTTTGAACTCGTAAACTTCTTTGAACAGCAAAACACAGCTTACGAAGTAGATGCTCACGGTCACACCAAAGCAGAAGAGGAAAAGAAAGATCTAAATTCCGAATCCGCCTAGACTCGAATACACTCCGAGAAATTTTGGAATTGCAAAAAGAAGACCGATAAGAGGTAGTACCACCATGATGATGGTCACCCAGATAATTATTAGAAAATACTTTCGAGTTTTTTCGACTGACTTATAAATCGCATCGAGTTTGAGTTCCTGCTCTATCAACTTTTTTTGTAGTTCTTGATCCATAAATTTATTATATCATTAATGAATAGTAAAAAAGCCAAGCAATATGGCTACTATGTTTGTCGCCGCATGAGCGAGTGATATGAGAAGTAAATTAGGATATTTTAAGTAAAGCCAAGTAAAAAATATTCCTCCAACAAAAGCCAATGGCAGTCCTATAATTAAAGAAGGATAAATAACATGAATCATGGTAAACAAAAGAGTGTTAACCAAAACAATAGTAAGATTGTGATTTAAAATTAACTAAAGTCGTGGAATAAGAAAAGATCTGAAAGCAAATTCTTGAAAGAAAGAAATCGGTAAAAATAAAATCAAAGTTCTAAATAAATACGCTTCTGAAACTTTATCACTTAAATTCACTGGGTCTACTCTTTCATCCAAGATATAAAGCGCAACTATAGCCAAAATTGTAAAACCTAAATACAAAGGCAAGGCCCTACGAATATTGTCATATCGTAAACCCATTTCTTCGTGCGTCCAAGCTTCATGACGAATTATTCCGTAAATTGCCAACGAACCTAAAGATAGAAATAAAAGACGCCAGACTTCCGGTACAACTTTAAAGTAAAGCAAAAATACAGGCAAAATAAAAATTAAAATTATTTGAGCAATTATTAGTCTTTTACTTGGTATATTTGTCATTACTTTTTATATTCCTCTGTCATACCTCCCAATATTTCTATCTTATCTGCTTTCCGTAAATTTTTCAAAATTTCTTTTGGCACTATAGAGTAATGTTTCAAACGATCTAAATTCTTATCAATATACCAAAGGTCTTTTTCATCAATAGCCCAATTTCTTTTTTCTTTGCTCAAGTCCAAAATATCAGAATACTCTCGTAAAGTCTTAGATCCGTCATTTAAAAAGTACTCATGAAAATAACTCATTACTAATTCTCGAATATTTTTATAAATTGGCTCACGATAACGGAGTACATTGTGATTAGTTTTAGACAATGCCCCCCAATACTTCCCCACTTTAAATGGAGTTATTACATGATCTAGGTCATGTTTAGTAGTTTTCAAATGAAGTAGCATGGGTTTATATCCACTTAATGACAAGACATATGCCCCAAGTAATGCTCCTTCAAAGCAATGAATACTTTTTTCTCTTAGAGAACGAAGTGGGGATTTTATAGTATCCACCCCATTTTTTTCAAAATTAAAAGGAATAGAATTCAAATAGTCCTGCACTTTGGCTGGAGTATTTAAACTCTTTAAAAATTTTAATTCTTCTTTTGTAAAATTCATTAGACTACAGTTCCTGTACAAAAGGCGCAACGCTTAGCTGCAATCGGTATTTCACTCAAACACTCAGGGCATTTTTTATTGGTTGGGTCTTCAGGCTTGCCCATTTTACTCCTTGCTATTAAGGCGTTAATAGGTGTGACAACGAAAAAATATATAGCGAGCGCAACAATCAAAAAGGCTATCAGAGCATTTAGAAATAAACCATAAGTAAATACAGAACCATTGATGGTAAAAGAAAGCTCTGAGAAGTCAGGAGTTTTAATAATAGCTCCAATAAGTGGAGTTAAAATATTTGCCACTAGCGATGAAACTACAGCCGAAAAAGCCGCACCTATCATCACACCGACTGCCAAGTCCACAACATTCCCCCTCAAAATAAATTGTTTAAATCCTTTAAGCATAAAATTAAGTTTAACTATTAATACCTGTATTTTAGCATAAAATTAAACCCTTTCCCCTATCTGTTGCCGCCACATGGCGTGATATAGACCGGCTTGAGAGAGCAGATCACTGTGGGAGCCAGACTCGATTATCTTGCCTTTTTCAAGCACATAGATACGGTCCGCATGCATGATGGTTGAAAGTCGATGAGCAATGAGAACAGTGATGGGTGCAATTTTTTTAGATACTTCGCGGATAGTCTTACTGATTTCTTCTTCAGTGATTGAATCTAACGAGGATGTGGCTTCGTCAAATATTAGAAGTGTTGGATGTCGGAGAAGTGCCCGAGCGATAGAAAGTCTCTGCTTTTCTCCTCCTGAAAGTTTTACTCCACCTTCGCCGATAACAGTATCTAGCCCAGCACCTCCACGCTCGAGTATAGAGCTACACTGCGCAGAGGCTAGCGCTTCCAAGCATTCCGAATCCGTTGCATCTGGCCTCACAAAGAGAAGATTCTCACGGATAGTGCCCGCAAAAAGTTGAGTATCCTGAGTCACGAAACCGATCTTTTTTCGAAAAGCTTCTTTCGAGAGCTCTGACATCGATATACCATTAAACAGTATGTCACCCCGATTCGCTGTATATAGTCCCACCAAAAGTTTTACAAGAGATGTTTTACCAGAGCCCGATGGTCCGACAAAGGCGATAGTCTCACCTTTAGCAGTATCAAAACTAATATCTTCGAGAGCTAGGTTTTCATCTTTGTAGCCAAAATAAATATTTTTGAAAGATAATTTTTCTAAAGTTTCAATCTTGTGTCCATCTTCTGCTACTTTTTCTTTTTCAGTTTTCATCAACTTATCAAAGTTTACCAAAGATGCTTCTGCTTCACGATACACATTTACAATATTGCCGACTTCTTGCAGTGGACCAAAAACAAAGAATGAGTAAATAAATAGAGAGAAGAATTCACCGAACGAAATAGTGCCTACGAATATGAGGTATAACAAAAAGAAAAGAATACTGGTACGCAAAAAATTTATAATAGTACCCTGAACAAAAGACAGGCTTCGTAAATACCGGAGTTTCTTAAGCTCTAGTTTCAATATCTTCTCTGTGGTGGTATTGAGTCGATCAATCTCTTGCTCACCTAGCCCCAAACTTTTTACGAGTTCTATGTTTCGCAAACTCTCAGTAGTAGACCCAGCAAGCGCTGTAGTCTCAGCGACTATCACACTCTGAATCCTTTTTATTTTTTTAGACAGAAGTAAACTCACCGTAGCGATGACTGGTATAGTTCCGATATATATCGCCGCCACTCCCCAATAGATCGTAAAGGCATAAACCGACACGAAAATAAATCCAATTAGTGAAACAAAAAAAAAATTAACCATCGAAGCGATGAACTTTTCAGTATCTTGTCGAACTTTCTGAAGCTTGCCTAAAGTCTCTCCACTCTTTTCGTCTTCAAATATACGATATGGTAGTGCCAAAGTATGAGCCACACCATCCGTATACAAATCAGCCCCAACTTTTTGAGAAACTTTATTCAAATAAAAATCTTGGAAATTTTTCGCTACCCGAGATATAAAAGCAACTCCTACAATAGCTAAAAGCAGAATCAAGACACCATGAAAAAACTCCGCCCTAGTATAGAGTTCTGGCTTGGTAGCGTAATCGTCGATCACAAAACGAAATATATACGGATCAAGGAGTGAAAAAATCTGATTGATGGCAGCAAGACCCAAAGTTAGTCCACACAGCTTCCAATACTTTTTTAGGTAGCTTAAAAATATAGTCATCTAAAATTATTCTAAAGTGATGCTTTCGATAACAACAGGAGTGATGGGTCGGTCTCCTGGCATAGTCGGAGTATTTTCGATCTTAGTTACTACATCCATTCCAGCCACAACTTTACCAAAAACAGTGTGTTTATCATTGAGAAAACTATTATTAGCCACATTGATGAAGAACTGACTGCCATTAGTATTAGGACCCGCATTGGCCATAGAGATCGTTCCGATAGCATTACTGTTCATCTCGGTTATCTCATCGTCAAACTTGTAGCCTGGGCCTCCAGTGCCCCACATAGCGGCTTTGGTGTCATCCTTGGTTAATGGATCGCCCCCTTGGATCATAAAGCCTTTGATGACTCGGTGAAATTTTATACCGTTGTAAAAGTTTTCCCCTGCTAGAGTTTTAAAGTTCGCCACTGTATTCGGTGCATACTCCTCCAGAAACTCTATTTTAATATCGCCCATGTTTGTGTGTAGTGTTGCGTACATGATATTTTCTTTTTTATTATTGTTAATATTACTATTTTTGACTTCTGTACTTACTTCATTTTCATTAGGAATAGCATTTCCTTGTTCAGTAGAATAATTCTCAACCTTGTTAACTTCACTCTCTACTTTCTCGCTTTTATGATTAATAAAGAATAAACCTCCTAAAATTAAAACGATTACAACTACAATAATATATTTTTTCATATTGATTTTTACTTTAAAGCACCTTCTTTTTTTAAAATCTTAATTTTCATTGCTTGCCCACCACGATTGTAGTCTCCGATCTTACCATCACTCCGAATTACTCGGTGACACGGCACATCCTTTCTATAATTTCCCTTCATCAGAGTGCCTACAGCTCGAGCCCCATTTGGGCTTCCAGCTTTTACTGCCACTTGCTTATAAGTCATGACTTTTCCTTTCGGGATCTTGGCTACAATTTCTAAAACTTTTTCCTTAAAAGTTTTAATGGGCATGGGTACCTTCATGTGAATCATGATGTCCATGATTGTCATCATGAGGCTCGTGATGCACGGGATTTGGATTATTCGGCATGAGAAGTGCTGCCACGAGGTAGGCTATAATACCCGGTATAACAGCAGTGAAGATACTAATACCTGCATAGAGCACTCGAAGTATCACCGGGTCAATATTAAAGTAATCTCCAAAACCACCGAGTACTCCCATGACCACTTTGTTCTCAGCGCTTTTGTATAATTTTTTGTTTAATGTTTTCATGATATTTTAATCTTCTTTGTTGTAAAAATGCGCTACTAATACTACGGTGACTAAAGCTATGAAGGAAGTCAGGGCAAGCATTGGTATAGATATATACCCTCCAAATTCTGATACAAGTTGCTGATAACAAGAAACCCCGGAAGCATCACATGGTAAACTACTTGTTTCTCCAAAGTAGTATCCGAAATTGTGATAAATAGATATAAGAGTTCCAACTAAAAGTATTGGTAAAGTGTATTTAACAACTTTCCTATCTTTATACCAAATGGCTGAACCAAAAATAAAGACTAAAGGTATCATAAACACTCTCTGCCACCAACAAAGATAACACGGTAGGAAGTTTACAATTTCAGAATAAATCAATGGAAAAACAGAAGCCAAAAGTGACAACAAGAATCCTATCTTTAAATAGTGTTTATCGATAAATGCTAAGTATTGATTTTTCTTTGGACCAACA
>CAZAFG010000006.1:0-2646 GCA_964484865.1 uncultured Candidatus Saccharibacteria bacterium
TCTTAGGAACTAATGCCGCAAGGCTTGAGGGTTCGAGTCCCTCCTTGCCCACACCAAATATTAGATAACACTGATGGTGGGACAATTAACTCTAATTACCTGACCATCACTTATCTTAGTTAAGTTGGCGGTGATAATTTGAAGACCTTTTTCACGAAAAGAAAAAGAAGCTTCAGAATTACCCTGCCCGTGAACTATAGAATTACTTCTCCAAAAGACTTCATAATTGGAAATTTTTTCAGCACTAGTCGTAATTCTAGCTCGGAGCAACTGATTCTTTTTGACTGTATCTTTTCGAGACAATCTACATTTAGGAAATTCCTCTGTATATGATCCCCCAGTATACGGAGAGACTTTTACTGGAGTGATTTTTTGAACTACCCCAGCATCGTATTTACTGACAGTATCGCTATTAGTCACTACAGTCTTGTCTTTCACAATGACATCATTCTTTGCAATTGTAGAATTTTCTGTAATTTCTGACTGCTCTCCTGCCTCACTACTCACTTCTTGCACTGAACCGATTTTCCACCAATAAATTATCGCAACTGATGCAACGATAAAAGCAATTACAAAAAAGATTATCCAATATTTCTTCATATAGCTAAATAGTACACTTAAACTTTTTCAGATTCAACAGATTTGGTATAATAAGCCCACCCAATGATCAAAAAATACATTTTCACTCTTTTAGCAGTGTGTGCAGTTATACTTTTATTACTTATCCTTTCCAATAGAGAAAGAAATTTCACCAAAGAGGATGTTTCGAGTTCTAGCTACACTCCGTCCGCAGAACTCTCAAACGAAGAATACTTGAAAATCGAAAAAGAAATGCTAAAACTCGTACAAGAGCAAGACCCAAGAGTGGCTATGGCAGAAATGCGGAAGGCTGTAAATGGAAATCCAGCTCTCACCCGCTCTTGCCACGGCATAGTACATGACATCGGCCATGCTGCTTATGAAAAATACAAAGACTTTGGCGAGGCTATGCAATACCAAGATGAGTTTTGTAATTCTGGGTATCTTCACGGCATCATCGAAATACACTTTTCAAAAAGTGAAGATGTTTTCAAAGATATCCAAGCTGTCTGTGACCCATACCCAATGGGTAGTTTTAAGAGTTTTGAATGTTTTCATGGTATCGGGCATGGACTGATGTACTACACCGTCAACGACTTACCAAAGTCTCTCGCACTATGTGAAGAACTCCAAAATGGATTTGCAAAATCTAATTGTGCAGGTGGAGTATTTATGGAAAACTTTAACACTGACCAAAAGGATCATATTTCTAAATATCTAGATCCCCAAAATCCAAGCAAGATATGCGAAGACCAATCTACCAAATGGAAAAATGCTTGTTATGTCTACGCCCCGATCTATTATTTAAGTTTACATAAAAATGACTACCAAGGAGCACTTGCCTGGTGCCGAACCGTAGAAACTGGTTACCGTGATGCCTGTGCAGAAGGAGTCGGTAGCCAAGCCATCAAAGAAAATATTGAAAACCCTTTACTAGTGGAAAAGGTCTGTTTAACTGGAAATATAAATCAACTACATTCGTGTATTTACGGCCTAGTAGGTCTATATATAAACCATTTTGCGAGTTTTGAAGAAGCCAAAAAACTCTGTCCTAGGCTTCAGTTCCTAAATAGGCAAACCTGTATAGAAACTATTGATTTAAGGCCTCCATTTGTGAATTAGTCTAAGTACTTGACATTTTACTCTCAATATGCTATACTATAGGTATGAGTAAAATCAATAATACAAAAATTACATACGGCGTGCTTTACACCTTAGTAATTATAGGCATTCTAGCTATTGGGATCGCCCTTGGCGCCCCGCTTCGAACTGAAGCTTGGAATGGATATGGTTATGAAAGTCAGGCTGTATTTCACACTTACAATTCAGCAACCAACAACGCAGGTGGAAATACTAATGTAAACGGCTACAACAGTAATGGCAATCAAATCGTAGGTACTCCAGTTATCCTTTCTCTATCCCCATCTCGTGTTATTTCTGGTACTGGGGCAAAGGTTGTAGAGATAGAAGGTGGCAACTTTGTTCCTAACTCTATCGTCCGATTTGATGGATCAAACCGTACTACTTCTTACATCACTTCTACCCGTATCGCTGTACACCTAACTTCTGCTGATATCACCCGATTAGGCGAACACGCTATCACAGTACGAAACCCAGGTGGTGCGACATCAAATGTAGCAGTATTCACTGTAGGCAACACTGGAGTAGGTGCAACAACTGATAAAGACGGAAATTCACTTGGAGCTTCGGTAGTTAAATCTAAAATAGCTGGTGCGTTCTCTGGACTATTTACCTGGTTGTTTATCGGAATCCTGATCCTTATCGTGATCGTCCTTTGGAGAAAAATCTTCGGGGACAAGGAGCGAAACAAACCTTTCAAACACGCCTAACTGTATCTAAATAAGCCTTATAACTAAAGCTAAAAAGCCCTACTGGAAGTGGGGCTTTTTACTTGACTTTTTCATTGTTTTATGCTATACTATATAGGTAATAGGTTCGTTGAAAATCATGGGTTTGTGGTCGTTTAAAACAGGTTTCCTGCCCCTTGGGGTAGAGAGGAAATCTTGATAAATGATCACTAAAAACTCTTAAAATATGTTACTTATC
>CAZAFG010000006.1:2656-20390 GCA_964484865.1 uncultured Candidatus Saccharibacteria bacterium
ATCGTATTAGGTATTGTAGGCTTACTAGTCACTACATTTTTCTTTCATTTACCTTCCTACACTAGTCAATTACTCATGGACTTTTTCAGCGGATCACTCCGTGAAGTAGGTTCAGGATTATCACTAAAAGCTCCTTGGGAAACTCCTCAAAAAGGGACTCAAGTGAACATGAAAGCAGAAATTATTGTTACTTCCGGAGGTATATTTGTTTCTTCTGGAAACAAAGTAATCGACGAAAAGATTTTTGCTAACATTAAGCCGAGGGTGTACGAAGCCAAAGGAGCAGTTCCAATTCATGGAGCGTGGGCATTTACCATCAGACCTAGGCCTGGACACATCGAAACTCTTATTAGAATGACCCCTCAAGCTGCAGCTATCATGGCTATGGCCGATGTAGACATTGCAGCTTCCGACTATCTGGCAAAAGAAGATCCAGAAGTATCTCTTCATAATAAGAAAGATATAAGTCAAGAGGTATTGGCTAAAGTTTTTGGAGGAATGACTGACATTGCGTCAAGTCCATTTGAAGATGAATACGGAGTTATTGTTTCCAATCCTAGACTTTTTGACTTGAGCTTAGGAAAGAAATCTCAAGATGCCGCCGAAGAACTATTTGCTTCCAGAAAATTCAAGGAAGCGGTGGGTGAATTCAAAGAGGTATTAGGTACGGATGGAGATGTCAACAAAGCCGTTGACGACTTACTGCTTAATCTAGGTAAGATTAAGAAAAATATCTTCAAAGTAGAAGATATCGACCACATCACCAAATCAATCACGAGTGCAATCTTTAAAAAGTAAGAACTATGGCTAATGTAAGACTAGTACTGATCGCGATCATCGCCCTTGGCATAATCCTACTTTTATTCAAAGGATGTGGTAAGGAAAAACCTTGGGAAAAGGAAGTTAGCTTCCAATTCTTCAAGACAACAGATGACGGCAAGCTTGTTCCGCAAGGAACATTCATGACTCCGGATACAATTGTGTACGATTCATCTTCTCAGGTCTGGACCAATGGTGCTCCGATAGCATTCTGGCTACCAGGAGAAAGAGTTCCCATTTGTTACTGTTCAGAAAACGGTAAACCACTGCGAGTCAACAAACGACCCGAAGGACCCGTAATCTACACAAAACCCAGCAAAAAGTGTTGGAAAATGTGTAAGAACGAATAGTAAGAATGAATAGTTAAATAAATGCAGAAATGCAAAAGGCGCCCCTTTCGGGACGCCTTTTTTTATTTTGTCTAAATTTCTTTTTTATTTTTAGTTTGGACCCATAGCTGGAATCTCAAAATCAATCTCCCGTAAATGCACCGTACCGTCTACACTAGTACTATCCGGTGTTACATCTTCATCTAGACCAAAGGTGTTGATGATGATATTGATAAGTGCCCAGACAGAGAACATGATGGCCAATCCTATTATCCCAAATAGCATATGGTTTTTTCCATTGGCCCGTTCGGATTCATTGCTTTGGTTGGCTATAAACATAACCATTCCATACAAGAAAACTACCATGGCCACACCAAACAAAAGATATATTATCGGGTTTAAAAGATTATTGTTTACGCTAGCTATGAACGAATCAAAGCTAGCATAAGCAACCGGCACTCCAAATAAATCAGAAATAAGATTCATTGGAAAATTTAACAGTTTATACCTATCGAAGGATTAGGTATGCAAGGAATCTGAACAGTACCTTGGCTTGGGTTAGCAAGACCAAAAGTATTCTTCAAGATACTTACAAGTCCCCAGATAGAAACTACGACTAGAAGGCCGATGATGCCCCAGATCATAGCATTTCGTCCTCGTGACTTTGCTTCTTCATCATTACCGATCACATAAGTGATCACGCCCCAGATAAAGTACACAACGCCAAGAGCGATCAAGATAGGCATTATGTTATTTAGAAGCTCGCCTATCTTACAAAGTATCGCACCTAAGTCCCCAGTTCCGCATGCGGATGGATTCATATATTTTTAAAACAAATTAATTTTAATAATAAACTAAACGACCTTATAATAATTACTAACTCAATTATATCACACCCCTAGATGACTACAAGCTACTATGGCTGCTTTGGCAAAGACGGAATAAGCGGCTTTTCAGGAGCATTAATAGGGTCAACCGTCTTTTGAAGAATTGACACTAATCCCCATACTGAGAACATCACGAATAAACCTATGATACCCCAGAGCATAAACTGCTTGCCCTTGGCTCGTTCAGCTTCATCAGCACTGTTCATAATGAACTGCACTACTCCCCAGAGGAATACTACAAAGGCTAAAGCAAACAATACAGGAACTATAGATCTATTCAAGAGACATCCTACATAATCCACAAAACCTTCAACTCCACCTTCTCCGGCATAAATGTCTGAACAGCTGTTGCCTGAAGTGGTAGATGAACCTGAACCACCATTATTGTCAGTATCTCCAACACCCTGCGCCAGGGATATAAAAGGCAAAACTACTAATGCTAACGCTGTTATATATAAACCAATTTTGACTAATTTTTTGTTTTTCATATATTAATAAATTTATAATACTATTCTAGTCGACTCATAAACCAAATGTTTTGGTGCCATACCGGTCTCATCTTGTATTGTCGTCACGGTATCTACGATAAGCTCAGCTATAGCCCACGATCCCAAGAGTACCGCAGTTCCAACCACACTCCAGAGCAATGCATCCTTAGCTTTACTAAGTTTTTCAGTATTTCCAAGCGCAGTTACAAACAAGAATCCAGAGTAAATTATCATAATCACCACCAGTGGTATACCTACCTTGATCACTCCTTTCAAAATAGTTGCTATAAATTCTTCAAGAGAATCTGCAGGGATAGGGTTATGGAGTTTTCCGGATGGAGGAGTGCCTTCAGCATCATCAAATATAATTTGCGCATGTGTTAGTAACACCGGAGTTACTAGGAGTAAAAGTACGACCAAGAGTGGCAGAACTTTTTTGAGTATATTTTTCATGATGTTATTATATCCCATATTATAAACCTATCCAAGAGCCGTTGTAGCCCAAGATACTAAGTATCGTGTGAATAATTAGCCAGGCAGCCACAGCTAAAACGAAGCCAAAAACCACCTGTCCAAATATCTTCTTGGCCTTACTCCTAGCTTCGGGTTGGATTCCAGAAAAAGCAAGTAAAAAACCAGCATAAGCAAACATAATAGCAGCTATAGGAAGAGCGATAACAAAAATCAGGAAATTTATAACGCCATTAATCAAATCAAAAAGTTCATTAAAGCCACACGGCTTAACTATTTTACCGCTGACATCAACTCCGTTGACAATGGTGTTGTCTGGGTAGGATTCAACTCCGCAAGGTACTAAACCTGATTGAGCAAAAGACAGTGATGGTACAGTCAGTATAGTTAGAATCAAAGCAAAGTTGAATAAAAATTTTTTCATTATTTTAAGTATAAGTTAGTAATCTTGTTACTAGCATCGCGAACTCCCGCTTCGACATTTATAGAATTTGAAAGTATACCATCTATCATCCGGCGAAAGATATTGGAAGTATCAACTGGCGATGGGTCGAGCCAACTTTTCGCAAACAATGCTGAGTCATAGAAAGTAGGATAAAAAGAATCAGTAGGCTTCTTGGCTAGCAGGTCTCGCCGTGCTGGAGCCGCTCCCAAGGTAAGAGCGTAAGACTCAGCGAAACTAGAATTAGTCAAAAGACCCGCTACTTGGATGGCATTATTTAGGTTTTTAGAAAACTTTGAAATCGCTACACCAGTCACCCGGCCCGTAGTCGCTTTGAAGGTTGCATTTTTCAACTGCGGGAAAGGAGCTGCTAAGAAATCTTGGTTAGGATTTTTATTTACCAAAGCCCCGAGCTCACTCGCAAAACCAAAGTACAATGCCAAGTTTTCAGCACTGAAAGCATCTCGAGAGTTTTGCAAAGATTTGTTCCAAGAATATTCCTTGGATAGTGGATTAGAAAAGTTAGTATAGAAATTCACCATATTCGATGCCCCATCTTTATCCATCAAAGCCGAAGAAAATCTACCATCGGACTCTTTGCTTATCGTATTACCAGTCTCCAAAAACAACGCGATCAAAATATCTTTAGCGTTGTTGATATTACTGTACTGACCCAGAGCGACCGCGCTTTTTTGGATAAGTCTCGACTCATCGGTCTTGGTCAGCTTGGGTGCAAGCTCTACGACTTCACTCCAGTTTGCCGGCGGATACACTACGCCATTCGCATTTAACATGCTGCGGTTGTAGTACATAACTAATGGATCGATAGCAATTGGAAGTGCTAAGACACCCTGCGAAGTCAAAAAAACTTCAGCGGCAGATGCAAAAGAACTTTGAAATGTTGCTATGGGATAACTAGCATAAGGTATAGTAAAAATTTTATTGCTGTAATCAAAAGCCAATGAATCTGGCATAAAGAAAAGATCAGGACCTTTACCAGAAGCCAAAGCTTCTAATAAATCTTGGTTGAAAGAATCAGGAGACTTTTGTTCGTACTTTAAAGTGTAAGTTTTATAACTATCATTAAAATTCTGCACCATGGTGTACAAGAGATCGGACTTAAGTGTTCCCCAGATGACTACAGTTCCCCCAGAACCTTCTTTGACTTTAGCCTTACCCAGAGGAATAGTTCCCGAGAAAACTAAAATACCCAGTACCGCAAAAACGATAAAAATTATTATGAGAATGATTTGGAAATTGCCTTTCATTTTCTATATATCATACCATAGTGGTGGTCTCCCGCATCCACCTCCTGTTCATAAGTAAAGCCTTTTTGTTCGAACAACGCTAAGGCTTTATCTTTGGCCATGGACACAAAACCTCCGCCTGTAATCTCCCCCTCCGGCTCCCAGTCGATCAAAAGCACCCGTCCGCCTGGTTTTAAAATTCGCTTCATTTCGTCTAGAAATTTACTCTTGTCTTCGGTTTGAAAAAGAATATTTGAGGCTATAACTCTATCAACAACCCCATCTTTGATCTTGGTACCTCCTACTTTTTCGACATCACCTAAAATACAATCGATATTTTTGATATGTTGTTCTTTGATTTTATTTTGAATGGTTTTGATAAAGTCAGGAACTACTTCGACTGCATAAACTTTACCGGCAGGTACCATATGTGAAGCTAGAATAGAGTAAAAACCACTTCCCGCTCCGAGGTCAGCGACAATCATGTGATCTGAAATACCAAACTGTTTTAAATTTTTCAGAGGATCGCTAAACATGCGTCTATATTATAACATAGACACTCTCAATAAGAATGAATTTTACACACAAGCAATAGAAGCGATACTGTCTCCAGCACGAAGACGCATGATAGTCACGCCTTGAGTCTGACGGCCGAGAGCTGATATGTCTTTTAGAGCAGTCCGGATGACCTGACCTTTCTTAGACATCGCGATTAATTCTTCTTCATCTCCAGTTAGTACTTTACCGACGATGAGTCCTCCAGTTTTACTAGTAACTTTTGCAGTTTTGATACCAGATCCGCCACGACCTTGAGTTTTATATTCTTTGAGGGAAGTCTTTTTACCAAAACCATTAGCGCTCATAGTGATAAAGTAGCCATCTTTCTTTTCTTTCTTGATGACATCCACTCCGATCACTTCGTCGTTCTTGCCGAGCTTGATACCTCGTACTCCGCCAGCAGTCCGTCCCATCTCGCGAATGTCTGACTCTTTGAAACGAATGGATTGTCCATCTTTGGTTGCGAGCATAACATCGTCTCCTTTTTCTGTCAGCAATGCTGAAGCGAGTTGGTCACCTTTATCTAACCGAATAGCGATAATGCCGCTTCGACGGACATCTTTAAAGCTTTCAGCAGTCATTTTCTTGGCAGTACCTTGGCTAGTAACTAACATAAGTGAAGAAAGAGCCAAGTCCTTGCCTTTCGGCATCGGCAAAATAGAAGTCACTTTTTCTTCACTAGTAAGCGCCAGGAAGTTCATAACGGATTTACCTTTAGTAGCTCGACGGCCTTCTGGAATGTCATACATCTTGATGTTATATGCTTTACCTAAGTTGGTAAAGAATAATAGATCACTATGCGTAGAACCAGAAACCAACATAGTAACAAAGTCTTCTTCTTTAGTTTCGAGGTCAACCACTCCCACACCACCTCGTTTTTGAGATTTGTATTCACCTGGATCAGTGCGCTTCACATAGCCACCTGCGGTAAACACTAACATGGTTTCTTTTTCAGGAATTAAATCTTCTTCATTAATTTCTTTGACACCACCTTTGATGATCTTGGTTCGTCGCTCGTCTTGATGCTTCTCTTTGATTTCCGCGAGTTCAGTAGAAATAACTTTCAACATTTTCTTTGGGTTCGCCAAAAGTTCTTTGATTTCTTTGATAAATTTTTGTTTTTCTTCGAGTTCAGCTTCGATGGCTTTTCGTTCAAGTCCAGCGAGCTTCTGAAGTTTCATTTCCAATATAGCTGCCGCCTGAAGATCAGAAAACTTAAACTCTTTCATCAAGTTCACTTTAGCAATACTTGCATCTTTAGATCCTCGAATGATGGTGATAACTCGATCGATCTTGTCGAGCGCTTTTTTGAGACCAAGCAAGATATGCTCTCGCTCTTCTGCTTTACGCAAATCATATTCACTTCTTCGTCTGACTACTTCCTTCCTGTGTAAAATAAAAGAAGAAAGGATGGACTTCAAAGACAGAGTTTGCGGCACACCATCCACAAGCGCAACTAAGTTAAAATTGAAATTTTGTTCAAGCTGAGTATTTTTATATAAATAGTTTAAAACTTTTTCTGGTACAGCGCCTTGTTTCAAATCGATCGCCACGCGAATATCTCGAGTAGACTCGTCGCGAAGCCCTTTAATACCATCTAATTTCTTTTCTTGAACTAATTCTGCGATAGCCATGATCAAATTTGCCTTGTTTACTCGGAAAGGAATAGAAGTAATTATGATCTGAAAAGATCCATTTTTAAGCTCTACAATTTCTGCTTCTCCACGGCAAACTACCCCACCGCGACCAGTCGAATATGCATGCAGCATATCTTTATAGCCATATGCCAGACCGCCAGTCGGAAAATCAGGTCCTTTTACAAATTGCATCAAATCTTCAGTAGTTGCGTTTTCATTATCGATAAGGTGATTGGTAGCATCGATCACTTCACCTAAGTTATGTGAAGGAATATTAGTAGCCATACCAACCGCGATACCGAGAGTACCATTTAAAAGAAGAGCTGGCACAGCAGAAGGGAAAACTTTTGGTTCTTTACGAGTCTGATCGTAGTTTGGTCGAAAGTCTACAGTTTCTTTTTCCATATCACGAAGAAGTTCGCTGGAAATCTTAGACATTTTAGCTTCGGTATAACGCATCGCTGCGGCATTGTCACCATCAATCGAACCAAAGTTTCCTTGACCTAAAATAAATGGGTAACGATAAGAAAACTCCTGAGCCATACCCACCATAGAGTCATACACAGCCACATCGCCATGCGGGTGATATTTACCTAGTACATCTCCGACTACTGTAGCTGATTTTCGGAAACGAGAAGAAGCCGTGAGTCCCATCTCATGCATAGCGTAAAGAATTCTCCGGTGCACTGGTTTTAAACCGTCTCGGACATCTGGCAGAGCTCGGGCAGTTATAACTGACATCGAGTACGCCAAATAAGACTCTTTCATCTCGGTAATAATATCTACCGGTAAAATAGAGTCTTTGGGAGGCTTTTCTTCGATTTCTTCTTTACTCTTCTTGGCCATAAAGTCTTATTCTACCACAGGATCGGAACTAGTGTTAGCATTGCCCCAACTGTCGATCAGATTACTTTTTAAAACAGAGAAAGGTTTCAAGTCTTCTTTTACTTTGACATAGGTTTCCTCTTTAGTAATATTTTCACCCAAACTCCATGTCCAAAGTACTGCCATGACTATACACACGCAAATCATCGAAATAGACAAAATCTGTCTTCGTTCTTGTTCTGGTTTATTTCGCAAATGCCGCACTACTTTTCTTATTTTTTGCATAATATTTTTTTAAAAAACTATACTGTTCTTAATACGACGACTTCGCCATCCTTGCCTTCCAGATCTTTTCTCTTAAGAGTAAGTTTATCCACAACTTCAGCCTTCTCTTCACCCATTTCTTTCAAAAATGCTTTAAGGCTAGCGTCGTCATAGTCCATCGGGATGATCATCTTGGGCTCAAGTGTAGAAGCGAGTTTAGCAGAAGCTTTGGCGTCGAGCATGTCTTTGCCAGCAACTGGAATAAACAAGATGTCAGGCTCACTGATAGATTCACGAACTTCTTTAGAAATATCATCACTAGCCAAAGTTCCTAAAAATGCAATCTTGATACCATCGAGAGATAAAGAATACACTGTATTGATATATGGTTTACCAGACAGTTTCGCCTCTGTCATAATACCTTTGATAAAAATTTCTTTAACTTCGTAGTCACCAGGACCATTAACAACAAAAGGAGCTCTGTCTCCGTGAGAGAGTTGTTCAATGCCGTTATAGTCTGGATGGTTAGTCGTAACAAGAGCAATATCTGCTCCAAACTTAGTAGAAATTCCAGATTTCGAAGACTTGGAAACTGGGTTAAAAGCCATGGTCATGTCTCCCTGACTGATCTTGAAAAACTGCAGACCGTTGTATGTGATAATCATTGGCTATAGTATAGCAAAAACAATATAAAAAATCACCCCACCCTTACTTGCTTTTTTAACCATTTATAGTAATATGTCCTACATAAGAGAATATTTATTATTTAGCTTGGATTTAGGGTAACACTACTCCGACATTTGTCGAAGTAACACCTAGACCTTATATCCGCTATATTTGGCGGATTTTATATTTTATATGCAAAAAGAAGAAACAATAGTAGCAGCAGAAAACCCAGTTTTAAAGTCGATCGTGGATCGAAGTCTTAGCAAGCCTGAACTAGAAGCTCTAGTAGAAGGTCCAGTAATCTTAATCCAGAAATCTTCTGTATTCGTAGACCTGTCCCCATTTGGTACCGGTATAATCTACGGCCGTGAATTCATCAACGCTAAAGATATCATAAAGAAAATCAGCCTAGGTGACACTATCAAAGCGAAGGTTGTTGATGTAGAAAATGAAAACGGTTATGTAGAGCTATCTTTGAAAGAAGCTAAACAGGCTCTAATCTGGAGTGAAGCTGAGAAAGCTATCAAAGGCAAGACCGTCATGGAACTCGAAATCAAAGAAGCAAACAAAGGCGGACTTATCCTCGAGTGGCAAGGTATCCAAGGATTCCTACCAGCATCCCAACTCAAGGCTGACCACTACCCTCGCGTACTTGATTCTGATAAAGACAAAATCTTGAAAGAATTGAAGAAACTTATCGGTGAGAAAATCTCAGTCATGATCATCTCTACTCTTCCAAAAGAAGGTAAACTTATCTTCTCTGAAAAAGACAACAACCCTGAAGAAAAGAAAGAGATCTTGAGCAAATACAATGTCGGCGACGATGTCGAATGCACTGTAGCTGGTATCGTAGACTTCGGAGTGTTCTTGAAACTCGAAGACGGACTCGAAGGCTTGGTACACATCTCTGAACTCGACTGGGGCCTCGTAGAAGATCCTCGAGCTATGTTTAAAGTAGGCGACAAACTAAAAGCTCGTGTAATCGAAATCAAGGAAGGTAAAATCTCCTTATCTATCAAGGCTCTAAAGGAAAATCCTTGGAAAGAGTACGAAGGTAAATTAAAGAAGGGTGATATCGTAGGTGGTGTTGTCATCAAGTACAACAAGCACGGTGCTCTTGTTTCTATCAAGGAAGGTGTTGCTGGACTAGTCCACAACTCAACCTTTGGCACTGAATCAAAACTCCGAGAAAAACTAGAACTTGGCAAGAACTACAACTTCCAAATCACTATGTTTGAACCGAAGGATCACAAGATGACCTTGGTACATCTAGAGAAATAAAAATAAATAAAAAAACCTCCAACTCGGAGGTTTTTTTATTTTGTATTTTTAGTTGGCAAGCACCAACACTAATCCCATCTCTTTATCACCAATAGTATCCATAATCTTCATCACCTGTTCAGGATAGTGAGCTACTACAGTTCGTGGGTTATAAGCTTCTAGAATCTGAATAGTGCTTTTACCAGCATAGTGGTGCGCCGTACTCGGTTTGTTTCCACTGATACTCTGAGCCACAACTTCAATAGCATGATCTTTGGATTTAAAGTTAATCTTACATGAACCATAACCAAAGAAACTATTGGTTACACTCTTGCAAGCAAACTTTCCACCAGTAGATTCTCGCACAGCGATAGCTGGCAACAATCTCCAATCAAGACCGTACTTGTTCGCTTCTTCTACCATTTTTCTACCAGTACCAGCCAGTGGCATCCCTTTGGATCGGAAGTAGTCATCAATAGCGGCAGCTTTAGCAGTTACAGTCAAAGCTTCTAGTTCATCAGCCTGATTGAAGGCGTCAGTCTTTGAAGCTTCTATATTTAGTTTTTGGCTTAATACAGCTTGGGGAGTTATTTCAGAAGTCTTTGCTAGATCAAGCGCTGCAGTCGGCAGGCCTCCGAATGGCAAGCTCATAGTAGCGAGCGGCATAAGGACAAAGGATTCCACGAAGCGTATTAGTTTTTTGTTTTGCATATGATGACAGTTTTGCTCTGTCGAACTCGTATCTGTATGCTATTTTCGTCCGTAAACGAAAAAAACCTTTATATATAAGCACTAATTTGACTTAGGCCTATACAAGAGGTTTATACTTATATCTTAGCATATTTGAATTCAAAAGTCAATAGTTAGACCATGTTTTTAACTAGTGTCAAATCAAAAATACCTTGTTAAATAAGGGTTTTTTAAAATACTAGACTTGACAAAAATTGATAAAATATGGGTGATTTTTACAATCTTAGCTACTCCCCTTGCTGAACTAAAAGTTCTGTTGTCTTTAAAGCAACATATTTGACAATCGTCACTTAAAATGGTAATATCAAGTCAGCTAAAGATATTCGAAAACATGAAAAAAACATCAACCTTCAAGAAAGGACAACCTTCTTTAGGGTTGAACGCTTTCTTACAGCAAATGCAAGACAACGGCTATGAATTTTTAACTCAAGTCACAGTCTTTACTGGAAACAGAACAGTACTCCTTCAATCTGAAGAACTGTCTATTTCCCTGCCCTGTGAAATCGGCATTAACGGTTTTGCAGAATACGACCAAAGTTTCGAAGGAGACAAAAAAACTCCTTTATGCGAAACTAAGGTGCGTCACATCGACTTACCAATACAAGATATAAACAATAAAATAGCTTCAGCTGTTAGTAAAACTACCGAATCTTCAATTAGTTTCGGACCATGTTTTATTTGTTTATATATTACCGTACCCAATACCGAAAAAGTTCGGGGAATTGGTTTCCATGGCTGTGATGATGACAGCGATGGAGTGCTCCGTCCAACCGATGGATGCATTCGCATGTTTAATGCGGATTTACTGCTAATTAGAAAATTATTCTACAAAAACCTAAAAATTCTGATCAAACATGGATGAGGCAAAAAAATTACCTCACGATGGTTTCTGTCGTGATGGCTCATTTGTAGTAATTTTTTGCCTAGATCAAAATGGGCAGATCAAAGTACTCATGGGCAAACGCTCTGACGATGACCTTTGGGAATATCTCGGAGGTGGATTTGATGCGAAAGACTTCACTGCAAAAACTGCTGTAATACGAGAAGTATACGAAGAAGCAGGGTTGCGATTGAATGGAAGCAACAAAATAACTCTTTTTGCAGTTATGACCCAAAAACTTCCAAAGTTAAAATTTGGAGAAGGTGAAAAAGGTCATGCTTTCTACTTCATGTGCCAACTGAGCAGCGACTTACTGTCACAAAACTTCAATCCTTCTGACGAGCATAGTGCTATCAGCTGGCATTCAGTTGACGAAATACTTGAAGGTGGAGAAAAGTTCTACAAAACAGCAGCATTACGCATAACCCTTCGGTTCCTCATGTATCGTGAAGAACCAGAAGCTCAATGTGCAGTTCTGGGAGAAAAAGTAACCTTTAAAGGTTACAAATTTTAAAATACACCCGCGGTAGATTTATTCTACCGTGGGTGTTATTATTTTAAGCATGAAATTAGTAGTACTAACAGCAGGCAAAAGCACCCGTTTTTTACCTCTTACCGAAGAGACTCCAAAAGCTCTTATTACCATTCTAGATAAACCGTTAGTAGAGTACACTCTTGATTTGTGTATAGAGCATGTACAAGAAATTATATTTGTGATAAACGAATCATTAGGGCACAAAGTCATCGAACATTTTAATAACTCTTACAAAGGTATTCCTGTATCGTATGTAACTCAAAAAACAGACTCCCCTAGAGGCACATTGAGTGCAGTACAGTGCGCGGTTCCCCTGCTTGATCAAGATATGTTTGCAGTATGTAATTGCGACGATTTATATAAAAAAGAAGACATAGATAATGCATTTTTAAGTAAAGAATACGGCATGGGACTTACTACCGCTAAAATGCCATTTCAATACTATGGAGTAGATGTACAAAATGGTTTTATCCAAGGCTTTCGAAGACACGAGCAAACAACAGAGCTCGTAGAAGATAAGTTTGTAAACGGTTTTTATATTGTCTCTCGAGATATTTTTTCTTTCGATCCAGTAATTCTATCTGATGGAGAACTTGGTCTACCTCAGACATTGTTTGCTAATCTAGAGAAACTTCCTTTGAGAGAATTTACTTTCCAAGAATGGGTAGCTGTAAATAGCCCAGAGCATATTCCCCTGGCTATAGATTTTATAAAGAGAAACTATATTAAATAAATTAGTCTTACACCCCGTGGTACCTTTTGTATTTCTCAGGAAGGTCTGCATTCACACGGCTTCAACCTTAACAGTCTCTTTTGCTCTTTAACTGTATTTATAAAATCTTTTTGAGTAGCACTACCAACGGCTCGCTTTTTATCAAGTGGAGTAAGGTGGTTGTATCCCCTTTTTTCAAATTCTTTGACTAAAGCTTCATGTCGCAGGTAGAGCGCTTTTTCTTTACCCACCCAACGCAAAGTTTCTGGGTGGCGCGAATACCCGCCCTTTCCACCATGCTTAGTTAAAATATTCCAAAGACCGTGAAGTTCTCTATGCTCAGCAAGTAAATGCTTGCGACACAAATGTTTTGGATGTATATCCCAAACGCGCATACTCTAAGCTCCGTGGCACTTTTTATATTTTTTGCCAGAGCCACATGGACACATGTCGTTGCGACCGACTTCGTCTTTTTTGTTTTCGCCACCCGGCATAGCCTCGTGATGATTAGTTGCCAAGATTTGTTCTTTTTTAGGTTCTTCTTTTGGTAGAGGTGCCTTGTTTTCTACATTCATACTAGCAACAAGAGAAAATACCTGATCTTTAAAGACCTCTTCCATTTCTTTAAACATTTTTAGGCCATCTTTTTTGTATTCGACGATAGGTTCTCGCTGTCCATATGCTCGCAAGTTTACTGAGGAGCGCAAGTAATCCATAGATTCTAGATGTTCCATCCAAAGGGCATCGTTGGTATAAAGTGCAATTCGGCGGACAGTCTCGAGAAAGGCTTCTTCTCCCAACTTCTCTCTTTTTTCTTTGATTATTTGATCGGAATTTTCAACTCCCAAACTAACTTCTTCTAATAGTTTTTCAATTTCTTCCTTTTTTGCATGAAGCATTTTGCCTCGGCGCTCGTAGATGATCTTGCGCTGGTGGTTCATAACATCATCGTACTCTAAAGTGTTTTTTCTAGAATCAAAATGAAAACCTTCTATTTTAGCTTGAGCACCTTCAAGAGTTTTTCCAACCAAGCTGTTAGTAATGGCTTGGTCTTCAGGTATGCCAAAGCGACCCATCATATTTTTGATTCTTTCTGCTCCGAAAACTCGCATCAAGTCATCTTCTAGGGAGACATAAAATTGAGTCTCACCTGGATCACCTTGGCGACCAGATCGTCCACGAAGCTGGTTGTCTATTCGACGAGCTTCATGTCGCTCGGTTCCCATCACAAAAAGTCCACCAGCAGCTTTAACTTTTCCATATTCTTCCGGCACTATAGGATTACCACCGAGCTTGATGTCGAGTCCGCGACCAGCCATGTTTGTAGCTATAGTTACCGCCCCCCATTTACCAGCTTGAGCGATAATTTCTCCCTCGCGTTCATGGTTTTTAGCATTCAAAATAGTGTGCTGGACCCCCTCTTGTTTTAGATATGATGAAAGGAGTTCGTTTCGCTCGATAGAGATAGTGCCGATCAAGACTGGCTGGCCTTTTTGATTTAATTCTTTTACTTTTTTGGCGATTGCCTGAAACTTTCCCTTCTCGGTTTGATATATCAAGTCTGGTCGATCGATACGAACTACTGGGCGATGAGTGGGAATGACGATAACATCGAGTCCGTATACTTTCAGGAACTCTTCTGCGGAAGTTTCTGCGGTACCAGTCATACCGGCAAGCTTTTCGTAAAACCTAAAGTAGTTCTGAAAAGTAATAGACCCACTCGAGCGAGTTTCCTTTTCTATTTTTACTCCTTCTTTAGCTTCGATAGCTTGGTGAATTCCTTCACTCCACCGACGACCTGGCTGAAGTCTTCCAGTGAATGGATCCACAATCACAACTTCACCTTCTTTGACGACATAGTCTTTATCTCGCTCGTAAATAGCCTGCGCTTTTACTGCAGTTTCTAAGTGATGCACATACTTTATACCTTTTTCAGTATAAATATTTTCTATTCCCAACAAATTCTCAGCTTTATTAATACCTTCATCAGACAAAGCAATAGATCGGTGCTTTTCATCTACAGTGTAATCCGTATCTTTTTTAAGTTGCTTGGCGATTTGAGCAAATTTAGTATAAAAATCCTCAGAGTCCCCCGCTTGAGATGAAATAATCAAAGGAGTTCGCGCTTCGTCGATTAAAATAGAGTCCACCTCGTCCACAATCGCAAAGTATGGATCGCGCTGAACTACATCTTCTACTCGAGTTGCAAGGTTATCTCGCAAGTAGTCAAAGCCATATTCGTGGTTAGTACCGTATATGATATCAGCACGGTAAGCTTCTTTTCTAGTTACAGGCTTTAAAAAGTCGTACACGATTTTAAATTCTCCGACTTGGTCGCGTTCTTTATCTTCCTCAACATGTTTAGGATCATACAAGTAAGAAACATTTTGAGAGTTGATAACAGCAACAGAAAGACCTAGAAAGTTATGGACCTGGCCCATCAAAACTGCATCGCGCCTAGCAAGATAATCGTTCACAGTAACGATATGTACTCCTCGTCCAGTAAGTGCATTCAAGTATGATGGCAATGTTGCTACCAATGTCTTACCTTCACCAGTTTTCATCTCAGCAATCTTGCCACTGTGAAGTGCGTAACCTCCGATCAACTGCACATCATAATGTCGCTCACCTAGATTTCGCTTAGCCGCTTCTCGTACTAGTGCAAAAGCTTCTGGAAGTATATCTTCCAAGGACTCCCCTTGGATTAACCTATCTTTAAATTCTTCCGTTTTCTTTGGAAAATCAGCATCCGCCAAGGGTGCAATAGAGGCCTCTAGAGCGTTGATTTTCTTAACTATTTCCGTAGCCTCGCCAATAAAGCGCGAGCTAGTATCTCCGAATATCTTGTTGAATAAACTCATCCATACATATTAGCATAAAAGTGCTTTTCCGGAAACAAAAAACCGCCCCCGAAGGGGCGGACTTTTGTAAGTGAGAACAGGTAGAACTACGCTCGCTTCTTTGTAGTTTTCTTTGCTGCCTTCTTCTTAGGAGCTGCCTTTTTCTTAGTAGCTTTCTTTTTTGCTGCCATAAAATTTTTTTGAAAATTAATTTTTAATTTTAGTCTGCAATAATTACGACCTCAAAAAATTTTAAAAAATATTTTGAAAAAAATTATTGCGGGAACATATTAATTATCCCGCAAACAAAAATAAAAGACAATATTTTTTTCATCAAACTGTGGATAACTTCCAATTTTATTTTTACGAAAAATAAATTATAAATAGTTTTTTTAAAAAAAAATTTATAAAAATAAAAAAAATCTGCAAAATTAATTTGCAGATTTTTTTTATTGAATTATTTTCATGTAAAGCGAGTGATGGCGAAACTCCAACATATGTGCCTATGTGAGTGCGATCACTCGCTATAGATAAAAACAACTTTTGTATTATAGCATAAAATTAGTGTTTCGCGTCTGGGTTTATTTGGTGAAGTCCGATAGTGTTTCCTTCAGTATCTATATAATATCCTTGCCAAGCCATGCCACCTAGGTCAAACTTTGGCATAGCCACAATGCCCCCAGAGGCTAATATTTTAGCTTCCATAACATCATAATCATCTACTTGGATAGTACACACAAAAGCGTTAGTTCCCTGCTTGGGAGCTGGTGCTGGACATGGTCGCTTCAAAAGTCCACCGTTTATTCCAGGATCTTTACTATCCAGAGGTGCCGTCATGATGCCCCAATATGGAGAACCTGTAACAGAACTCCAATCTTTAAACTCCCAACCAAAAACATCACCGTAAAACTTGAGCGCCCGCTCCGGCTCATCTACTTGTATCTCAAAATGCACTACTCTGTTTGTCATATGATTTTTAAAATTATTCTAATAATTGATTTTCCAACATTGATTCCAATACATGACTCGCGTTTACGCCAATATTTTGAGAGACATTGTGCAGATCTGAGTCATCACCAAAGTCTGGAGTGAATTCTAGGTGCTTCAAAAATATTCCCCTATTTGGATTAATCACAAAGTGAGATTTTAGATAGTGTGAACCAGTACTTTGGTGTAAGTTTTGGATCAAGTCATGAAGAATAGACTTTTCCGGTCCGCGAAACTGTCCTGGAAAGATATAAGTACCCTCACCTCGAAAGTTTTTAAGCGAATGCATGCTAGCTTCACTACCAGTTATTAATTCTTCGACTATGATACTTCCACCGTGTTCAGCACCATCAATGATAGCGTTCACAAGTTCTGGGTAAGTTTTCGTCACATGCACACCCATAGAATTTTTTTCTCCCAAGGATTTTACAATCCACGGTGCTCCAAATTTTTCAAAAACACTTTTCGCTCCGACACTTGCATATCTTTCAATACTGCCATCAAAGTCCTCTTGGTAAGCTGGCAAAACAAAGTGCATCGGCATACTTACCCCTGACTGCTTCATGTGTTCTTCAAGCATTGCTCTACTTTTGCCAAGTGAAGCTGAAAAAGCAGGAGTGCTAATATGCGGAAAGCCCAGAGAATCAAGAATTGCATTTACTTCCGGAGTAGCATTGTTCCAAAAAATATCCGCTCGGTGATACAGGTCTGCTGGGACTATTGGAAGTCCTCCAATATACCAGGTACCAGCACGATCTATAAAGATATCGATGGGTTTCCATCTTTCTCCAATATTTTTTTCAATAAAAGAAAAAATCTCTGCACCTTTTTGTAGTGATGCTTGATAGTCTTCTCCAGATCCTCCACGGATAATTCCGATTCGTTTCATATACTAAGTATAACGCAAAACACCCCGCTTGCGCGAGGTGTTTTGTATGTTATGTTCTTTATTTTGTTTCGTTCTAGATTTATTTTTTTATCGTCTTTCCGATTGCCATAAAGTTTTAAGTTCTTTCAAACTCTTTTGTGCTCAATTGTGGCACAAAAGACCGACTCGATAAGATTCAACCTAAGTTGAATCGTTTTCAAATTGAATTATTCCACGACCAGCTTCCGCTAGCCGTGCCTTGTTACGAC
>CAZAFG010000007.1:0-19819 GCA_964484865.1 uncultured Candidatus Saccharibacteria bacterium
AGTTATCAAGTTGTATCACCCAATGAAGTACCTAGTGAAGTTGATAGTGTTCACTCAGAGCTCAACAAACCAACTGTCTCAATACTAGAACCAAATGAAACTGATATATACAAACAAAATGATAAAATAGACCTTAAGATAGAAAACAATGGAGAACTACCACTTAAAAAAGTGGATGTGTTTATAAATGGAGTATTTGTAGATAGCTTAAAGAGTCCATTTCGTTTCTCTTTTGTGCCCAGCGAGCTTGATAATTTAAAGAAAACAAACAATTTAACCCTTGTTTTATATGATAGTTCTTATAATAAAGGTCAGTCTTCTATTTCCTTTAAGGTTGAAAACTAAGCAATATCTCGAATATACCTTTCTCCAAAAACTTCCACAAAAGCCTTCATTACTTTTTCTTTTTTAAGTAAAATTTCACTTCTAAAAATAGGTTTTGTTTTTAGAAAAAGTTTTCCTGCTTTTACATCAACTTCTTGAGAGATAAGAATTATTCCAGTATTATCTTTTATTATTTCAATAATATTTTCCTTCTTAGAAGACTCTGTATCTAGAATGCCTTTAAACCTCTCTAAAAGGTCCTGGATGCTTCGCATTATCTATTCATGGGCATTATCAAGTAAAGGAAAGAATTATCGGATACAAGAGAAACTACGATAGGCTTAGTGGATTCATTTAATTTAATAGAAATACTATCAGTAGTGATAGATTGAAAACAATCAAGAAAATATTTGTAGTTAAAAGACAGTTCGATGTCCTCCCCCTTCAAAGCTCCATCTAGAAATGTTTTATTTTCACCAATGTTATTGTTTGCAGAAGATAACTCAAAGAGTTTTTGTTTTACATCAATAGATAAATTGAGTTGATTAAATTTATCCGAAAAGATGTTTGATAATTTAAGGGCGTTTAATAGATCTTGTTTTAAAACCACAGCTTCGGTTTTAAATTCTTTAGGGATTATCTGACGATAGTCTGGAAAAACTCCATCAATTACCCTAGAAGTTAGATAGATATTTCCAGAAGAGAAAGATATTTGGTTTTTATTAAAACAAATCTTGAGTGTATTATTTATCTCACCAAAAACTCTCAAAACTTCAGGTATATTTTTATATGGAATAAGTATTCCTGAAATTTCAGGTAGATTTTTCATCTTTATCTTCTTCTCAGCTAATCTAAAAGAGTCAGTGGAAACAAAAGTTAATTGATCTTCATTGGAATACATATAAACACTAGAAATTTCAGGCTTTATATCAGACGGGGAAGAACTATAATAAACCGATTTAATACCATCAATGAGTTTCTTGGATTCAATTTCAAAACTCTCTCCTGCAACTATTGGAATGGTAGGAAAATCATCATAAGCCTGACCTTTTAGTTTTATCTTACTTTTCTTGGTTTGAACTAGAAGATTACCGTCTACACTTTCGAGTTTCACAGAATCACCATCAAAAACATTTGAAAATGTATCAGCAAGAACCGAACCGGTAATTGCCACTATTCCCTCTTTCTCAATTTTGGCTGGGATTTCCACCTCAATCCCAAGACTTAGGTTTATTGCTCGAAGCTTGAGAGATTTTCCAGAAGCAATTAAAAGTATTGTACTTAGTACGGGTAAGGTTAAATTTTTACCAGTGATTCTCTCAACTAAGGATATAGAACTTTTTATTTTTTGGATATCACATTCTAGCTTCATATGTTTATTTCTTATATATAAAATCTATTAATACTATTAGGGGTGTTGATAAGTGGATAAGTCGTTTTTATAATTTGTTTATAAGGTTGATTTTAATTTTTCTGATTTTAATTAAAGTCTTATAACTATCTACTTATCCCCACTACTCTACTCTAACTTTAAAACTTTTGTTTTTTATCCTCAACTTATCCCATCTTATTCACATTATTTAAACATTACACGCAGTGCCTCTAACTCTTGTAATAATTGTGGATCATTTTTTAAATCTGTTTTTATTTTTAAATAAGAGTGGATGACAGTAGTGTGGTCTTTACCTCCAAGTTTTTGTCCAATGAGTGGGTAAGAAACATTAAAATCTTCTCGAAGAACATACATAACCATCTGACGAGCCTTCACTATCTCCTTTCTGCGGGTCTTTTCATAAATAGAAGACTCCTCTAGGTTGTAGTAGTCACTAACAATTTTAACAACATCTTTAATGGCTACAGTTTTCTTTGGTCGAATATTGTTCTTTAGTATATTTTTAACCTCATTAAGCGTTAAAGGCTTATTTTTCAAGCGATATTGGCAAACTATAATATTTAGACTACCCTCTAGTTCTCGGATATTTCCCCGTATTGATGAGGCAATGTAGTCAATTATCTCAGGTTCAAGTTCTATGTTTTGATCTCGAAGTTTTACTTTTAGGATTGCTAAGCGGGATTCATACTCAGGCTCTGAAACATCCACAATCATTCCAGCTGCAAATCTAGATTTTAAACGATCAGCAAGCTCTGGAATATAATTTGGGTGTTTATCTGAAGAAAAAATAATTTGTTTGTTGTTTTCATAGAAGGTATTAAAGGTGTGAAAGAGTTCTTCTTGGATTTTTTCCATTTTACCGATGAATTGAATGTCATCAATAATCAAAAGATCATACTTTCGATATTTTTCTTTAAAAGAGTTTGCTTTATTGCCTTGTAGAGAGTTGATAAAGTCGGTAGCAAACTTCTCTAGAGTGATGTAGTGAACTTTTTTGTTATGATCTCGTTCTTTAATTGAGTTCCCTACTGCTTGAAGGAGGTGGGTTTTACCTAGTCCAGTATTACCATACACAAAAAAGGGATTGTATTTAGTACCAGGAGACTCAATAATTGCTTGTGATGCAGCGTAAGCGAGTTCGTTAAACCCTCCAACAATAAAAGAATCAAAACGATACCTTGGGTTTAGGTTGTCGTCTGGGTTTATATATAGGTCCTTGAGTGGTAACTCTTTATTTATAACCACTTCGTTCATCTTTTGAGGTAATTCCTTGTTGGCCTCTATTTTAGTTATGACATACTCTACTGCCCTCATGTTTTCATAAGTATTGGCAATAGTTTTAGTAATCAACTTGTGATATTTGTTTTGGAGCCAGTCTCTTACGAACTCATTGGGCACTCCGACATAGATTACACCAGTGTCTTCTTTTAAAATACTAGTATTTTTAAACCAAGTACTGAAGTTGGCCTTAGAGATGCCACCTTCGATTTCCATCAAGCAATTTTGCCATAGTTGTTTTGTATCCATTAGAGATGATTATACTATGTTAGAGTTTTCTGGGAACTTCCTAAACGGTATTAACTGTGTTGATAATCTGTTGATAATATTACCCTCCCCCAGTACAGACCTTAGTATAAGCCTTTGACTTTCGTTGGGCGGGCAGGTATACTCCCATATATATGTCACAAACATACCAACCTAAAAAGCGAAAACGAGCGAAAGCACATGGATTCTTGTCCCGATCTAAGACCAAGAATGGCAAGAAGGTTATCGCTAAAAGAAGGCAAAAAGGCCGAGCCAAGCTCGCAGTCTAGCTAATGCTTTTAAAGAGAAATAGACCAGATACTAAGGATATAGACCATATTTGGAAGGATGGACGATTTTTAAATTCTACTGTTTTTACTTTTAAGTACCTAAAAACTGAAAATAAATCACCAAAGGTGGCTTTTATAGCTCCCAAGAGTGTTTGTAAGAGGGCTATCGGCCGAAATACCTTACGGCGTAAGGGTTATCGGGCGTTAAGGACCATTTTACCGCTACCCCAAGGTATCCTAGGAGCCTTTATTTTTAAGAAAAACGAGGCTGATTTTGATAAAATTAAACATGAAATTAAGGACTTACTTAGTAAAATTAATTAATCTATACCAAAAGTACTCCCCTGCCTTTAAAAGACCGAGCTGTGTGTTTTACCCAACTTGTTCACAGTATTCCAAGGAGGCTGTTGAAAAATATGGCATTTTAAAAGGTTTTTGGTTAACTAGTCGCAGAATTCTTCGTTGCCACCCTTGGCAGAAGAACCACATAGATCCCGTGCTTTAGATTCTTATTTGGAATTTTAAGGGTTTTCGTATAGAATGTGAGGATGCTCAGTAATATTTGGAACACTTTGTTATATGAACCTCTTTTAAATGCCCTCGCGTTTCTAGTCTCCATAGTTCCAGGCGCTGATATTGGAATTGCTGTTATTTTACTTACTCTTTTGGTTAAAATCATCCTCTTTCCTCTTTCTCAACGCTCTATAGAAAATCAGGCTAAAATGAGCAAGCTCTCTCCAGAGCTTAAAAAAATCAAAGAAAGTGGAGCCAGTAAGGAAGAGCAAGCAAAGATGACCTTTGAGTTATATAAGGTGCATAAGACTAATCCATTCTCTGGTTGTTTGTTAATTTTAATTCAAATTCCAATAATTTTTGCTCTATATTATGTGTTTCAAAAAGGCCTTACTTTTGAAGTAGGATATTTATACTCTTTTATTCACGCTCCAGAGACCGTGAACATGAGTTTCTTGGGAGTGCTTGATCTCGGTAGTAAAAGTATCCTCCTTGCGGTTTTGGCTGGTATTTCTCAATACTTTCAAGCTAGACTCATGCCAAAACCAGCACCAACTGATGGTAAGGGTGGTTTTCAAGAGAGCTTTGCGAAAAGTATGCATATGCAGATGAAGTATGTATTCCCCTTCTTGGTAGCTTTCATCGCTTATAGTGTTTCTGGCGCCATTGCTCTTTACTGGGTTACTAGTAATATCTTTGCAGTTTGTCAGCAGATATATGTAAACAAGAAAAGAGCTAAACTGGAACTAGTTAAATAACTTACAACACCATGGACAAAAATGAAATCCTTAACTTAATAAAAGAAATTATTGAGAAAACTCACGCAAGTGAAGTTGAAGTTACTATAGATGAACCTATTGTAAAAGGAAAAAGTGAGAACTTTTGGTTTTCAGTTTCAGTTAAGGACCCGCACCCTTTTTTGTCTCGTGATGGTGAAGGACTTTCTGCCCTCAATCACTTGGTAAAAAAGATAATTGAAACTAAATCTATAAAAGATGGTAATCCGAGTGAGACCGAGATTCTGATTGATATCAATGGGCACCAAAAAAAGAAAATTGAAGCCATTCATGCCTTGGCACATATGATGGCTGAACGAGCTAGATATTTTAAATCCTCTATCGAGATAGACCCTATGTCTTCTTTTGATCGAAGAGTAGTACACGAGTTTTTAGCTGATGCTACAGACTTAAAAACCGAGTCTGTGGGTGAAGGACTATCTCGTCGAGTGGTTATAAAGTATATTGGCGGCATCTAAGCCTACTTTTATTTTAGTCGAAGCTCCCACAAATAGGAGTCTTTTTTATTTATGAAGAATAGGTAGTCTTCGTTGTCACTCAAAGCTAATTTAGTTGCATCCATATCTATCTTTTCACTATTAGTTTTAAGGTCTAGAACTATATTTTCAATAAAATTAGAACCCTCTACTTTCCACAGTTGGTCTTCAAAGCTTACTTCCCCCATATACCAAGCATCTGGATACAGTGCTTGCTCGAAAAGCTTGGGCACAGCACAGTATAAGTCATTTACTGAATTCCAAACACATTTCTCCGGTAAAGTATTAATTTTAAGAGTTCGTTCGTTTCTAGTTTCAGTGTTGTAAATAAATAATCCTAATTTGTTATTACCATAAAGAATTAGTTTACTATCTGGACTAGTGAGACTAGTCATACCATACATACCACCTAAAACTTTATTGAATTCTCTGGTTTCAGGGTTTAGCTTGTATAAGTAACTAGGAGAAAGACCGGAGGCTTTGGTAGTAAGAGTTATAGTACTCTTGTTGGGCCACGAGGAAAGCCATTCAGTATATGGAAAGTCTAAAATTTGAGTCTTGCCTTCTCCTGCCGAGTTTGCAGCTATACCAATAGCACTTTGACCTAGTTCATATATGTAAAACATAGAGTTGCCGTCTTTAGAGAAGACTATGTCACTAGTGTCGTCAGGTAAAAAAGTACCCTCAACCTTACCACTACTACTATCAGCACCCAAAGTATCTCCTGGTAATTTACCAATAAAACTAACGATAGTCTTTTGGTCTGGACGCAAATATCGCATCACCACACTATTACCTTTGCCGCCGAATATAGCTTCATGAACTTGTGGTATTACAGTGTTGGTAAATTTCCTCTCGTTGATTCTGTCTGCCCAGGTTTGAAAAACATTTCCAGAAACTTTATCTACATAACGCAGAGCTACAGCAAATTCAGTAGCTGGAGCGGTGGGTGTTTGGGCTACTTCAGCACTCTCTGTTCCAGGTATTACTTCTGGAACTTCCACAAATCGCTCTTTCATAAAAGATCCAAAACCTGCTACTGGCATTGTTGAAACCTTGGTTAGCGTAAGAGGTTTAACTTCTTTAATGGATTCATCGACATAGTCTGAGATGTCGACAGGTTGATCCCCAGTATTGTTTTGATCTTTGTTTTTATTACCAAATGGCAACAAGTCTGCTAGAAAGTTGATAGGTCCTCCCCCGCCGGTTGTAGTGTCGGTAGGAGTTTTTTTACCATACCAAAACACTAAAGCTACCAAGATTAGTATTATTGTGAGAATAACTATTAAAATAAAATTTCTTTTTTTCATAATTAATTAAAAGCTATTCTAATGACATGTCTTAATTCTGTTGCATAGTCAATTAGTGGTCGCAGACGCACCGCCCCATTTCTGCCACTTTTTCCACTTACCTCCATAAAAGAACCATTACCTATGTAAATTATGGCGTGTCCAGCTTTTGGAAATCTTTTACTTTCACCTTTTTTCCAACCCAAAATGTCTCCTGCTTGTAGTTTCTCACCATTCACTAAGTCACCAGAAATATTGGTTATATTCTCTTCTCCATTAAACATAACACCAGTAGAAGTACCCACAGATCCAAGTCCTGCACATTTATAAACTTGTGCCACATAAGAAGAACAATCTAAATATAGCGTTGAGTCGTCATGGGTTCCACGCCTTGACTGACTGTAAGTAACTTTTCCAGCAAAACTTTGGGCTATTCTTTGAATTTCTTTTGCTCTTTCAGTTGGATCAGTACTAACTGATCCCGGGCAATAAATACCGAATTTAGATTCTTCTGTATCACTTATACCTGCATACGGTATAGAATTTTCATCTCCCTCTATAGATATAGGAGCACTAGGTAGTTTATCCAAGCAAAGCTTTAAAAGATTGGGATTTAGTTGGTTTAGTATGAGCCAGGCTCCCAAAGCAAGAATCAACCCCAGCACTGCTTGTGTCATCTGACCCTTACCGTGCTCTTTGGAAGAAACTAACTCACTAGTCATATATTCTATACCACCAACGACAATCATAATTACCGCTAAAACTGCGCATATGCCGATAAATAAACTAATCATGATGTCTAAATATTCACCAAAGGCACAACTTTGATTGGTATCAAATGTTTTAAGTTTATCTGAAAGTGGTGCTAGGAGTTGGTATCCGTCCTGAATTGGGATTCCGCTGGTTGGAGTTACTATGACATGGTTAGGGCTATCTGGGGAGTTGTTTTGGGTGTTATTTTGAGATGCTGGGTTGTTCTGATCTGTTTGGTTTGGATTTGCCTGAGCTAGGGCCAAATTAGATCCAAGACAAAAAATAATTCCCAGTATGGCTAGAGATTGAACCAAAAATCTAAATAATTTTTTACTTAACTTTTTCATTTAAAATCTTACTCTTATTAACTTACTGCTTGGTTGAAATAAGTTGCCCTTATTTTCTACTGTTAAGCTAATCGTAGAAAAGCCACTTTTTCCATTTTCCGGTACTACACTAATTTGGTTTTTAGGAGGTACTGTTTCTATGTTTTGTTCTCCAACTTTCCAATTAAACTCTAAGTTTTCATCATTTAAGTTTTCCGAATTTATGAAATAAGGTATAGCTCCTATGGTTTCTCCTTCTTTTTTTATTTCAAAATTCTCTTCCAAAGATTGGTTACTAAGGATGTTTAGATTTTTATCTACTTTATAAAATACTATTTTTGAATTTCCAGGTTCTAGAACTATACTCTTGCTTCCAGAAAACTTATTCAAAATATCTGAAACCTCTACTTTTATAGTGTTGGTCCTGTCTAAGTAAGTATTTTTAAAAGTGAAAGAATTTTTACCCCAACCAGATTGTCCTACTTGTGCATTGGTATCCTTGCTCCAGTTATAAGAAAAGTTCTTTGTTCCAGAAACACTGTTGCCAGTACTTGGCATTGCCGAAACCTTGTATTCTCCCTCTTTGGAGACCATGGTCTTGCCTCGGTAAAAAGGAGGTACATATGAGTTTTGAGCTTCCCAGAGTATATCTAACTCAAGCGGACTAATATAAGTAGTTTTTACAATACTTTGGCCATCGGTTGTTTCGATAGATACAGACAGTTCAGATTGAGTGCCTCCAGGCCCAATATCAAAACTAAAAGTGTCTCTTCCGATTCCTCCAGATAGTCTTTGACCATTTACTGACCATGAAATATAAGCTTTTTTTATATCAGTAGAAAAAGTAGCCACTTTAGCTTGGACATTTTGGTTGGCAGCGGGATTTTCTGGAAAGACTTCCAAGACGACATCACTTTCTTTGACTTGGGCGTGAAGGAATAGTACTGGAAAAAAAGAAAGGATTACTAGAATTGGGATGAATAATTTTTTTAACATCTTGTGTATTATATCACTTTTATCTAACTTTTCACCGCGGTGGCTTCTTCAGCTAAGTCACTCTTGGCCTTTTTAATCGAGAGTATCTGAGAAGGGTCAGAGGTGATAATCTGGTCTTCAGTATAAGAAGATACTATTTTTATCGCTACATGCTTGAGTCCAGCAAAGAATATACCTTCTCCTACCCCAGACTCCAAAAGCAAATATTTCTCTTCATCGGTTAGGTTGAAAGTTTTTTGCAGAACCTCAATGGTTGACGGTGATTGTTTTAAGAGTAATTGAATTGAGGAGTTGGTGACGATAGGAACTCCATATGGTGACTTCATAAAGTCCGCAGCGTCTTGAGTAATAGTAGCAAGACCTAAGTAGTATTTTCGTCCTCTTTTCGCCATAGAGTATAGGAATGAAGCAGTATCTTCGGACTTCATCATCCACCAAGCCTCGTCCACCACCAGGAGTCTCTTTTTAAGATTTTTTCGGATAGTGTTCCAGATATAGTGGGTGACGATATACATAGCCACCGGTTTTAGTTCGTCTTCCATGTCTCGAACTGAGAAAACAACAAACTTTTTATTGATGTCCACATTTGACGGTCGGTTGATGAAGGTGGACCAAGAGCCTTTGGTGTACTTGATCAATCTTTGCACTATAGAGTCAGAGCCTTCCATACCACCGAGCACCATCTCAAAGTCTGAAAGGAGTGGTGGTTCTATGTTTGAAAAGTCTGATTTTGGAGTTATATCTTTAATAGCATAAGTTTCTGAAATTGCCCGGTCAACTATTGAGTCTTCTTCTGGAGTAAGTCCGCCTAGCATAAGTCGGAAAAGACCAACAAGGTTAATGGTGTTGGATCGGAGCACATCTTCTGCAGTCTCATCTTCGCGAGGCATTGGTAGGTCAAAAGGGTTGATATGGTGGTCAGAGGAAAGTGAGATATTAAAGTATCTTCCACCTACGGTTTCGGCTAGGTATTCGTATTCTCGCTCTGGGTCTATCACAATGACATCAATATCAAACATGAGTGAGCGGAGAATTTCTAGCTTGGTTGCATAACTTTTTCCAGAACCAGACTTTGCGAAAGTAACTGAGTTGTAGTTTTCTAATGAAAAGCGATCAAATAAAATTAAACTTGAGTTGTGGCGGTTGATACCATAGAGTATTCCCTTCTCACTTGTTAGGTCAAAAGAAATAAATGGAAATATTGAGGACAAAGGCTCTGAGTTTAGTTTTTGGTGAATACTCAATAGGTCCATGCCGATAGGTATGACGCTCTTAAAGCTTTGTTCTTGTTGGAAAAGGGCTGGTTTGATATAGATCAAACGAGATTCCAGGATGGATTTAATTTCGTTTTCAATTTTAAAAAGCTCGAGGTCGTTGTCCGCATATACAGTGATATATACTCCAACATCGAACATCTTTTCTTGAGCCTGGATTAGGCTATCTCGTAGACTTTCTAGATCTTGATACGCGGTGTCTAGCATCGGATCACGAACCATACCCTTCCCCTCTCGGACATTGATCTGACTTTCTACTTCTGCTACCTTTTTTTGAAATTGGCGTAGTGCGAGCGATGTATCGATAGGATGTACAAAGATAGACACATCGAAAACTTTATCTAGATTTATGATAGGTGAAAACCAATTGTCGATTAGATACCTAGGATACGAGATGATGAAAAATGTGCGAGCGATTTTATCTCCCAGGTCTATAGACTTTGGGCCGATTTTAAGAGCTGATGGCGCGATGACATCTTGGAGTTCTAGAGTTGCCGACTGGTAGATTTCTTCTGGCAACACAGTCACCACTGACGCATCAGCGACAACTTTTCCTTCACCTTCACTTTTTTTCCCGAATAATGTATCAAATATTCCCATATAAATTTAACTTGCGTTCATCGTTTGATCTAATTGTATTTTACCCTCAAGTTCGCCAGGGTTGAAAACTTTATAAAATAGCTCTACTACTTCTTCAGTTCCGAGTTGAGCGGATTTTATACCACATCTATTGAGTCCTTGCTGGATGACACTCACCCGCTCTTCGAGTTGAGACCTTTTTTCTTCAAATTCCATCTGGTCTTATTTTATTTGTTCTTTTTTATTTTTCTTGGAAAACATTCCAGAGAGGACTTTAGAATCTCCACCGATCTTTAGTTGAGTATAAGGAACGACTACAAAAAAGTTTTTAGTCATGATACTTACTGATTCAGTAAAATTACGGATAAATTCTATGTACTCTTTGGTTTGTAGTTTTAAGAGAGGTTCAGTTTGGACCTTCATTCTGTTCTCTAGAAGTAAAAGGTAGGGCCTGATGTCTAGCTTTCTGGACTGAACCGTCATTTGAATCGGAAAGTCTAAAGTATTCAAGAAAGACTGGAATTGCATGATGGTAGCTTTTTGTTCATCAGAAGATTTCAAGGACAAGTTTACAGAGTTTGCGAGGATTACCGCGCGGAGCTCGCCGTTTTTGAGCAAGATGATGCCGTCACGGACTTCTTTGATAGGTACAAACTCTTGAGTTGCTTTTGCATTTAGTGCCATATTATTTATTTTCCTCCTCTTTCTTTAAGTCTAACACATCCAAGCTCCAGGCGAGGTCTTTTAATTTACTTCGAGTTAGCTTTGGACTGTAGTTGACCTCTATTTTTTTAGCTTCCGCGGTGTTCTTCTGGTTCTCTGCTTTAGTTTCTTTCTTGATCTCCTCTTTTTTCCAGATATACAACTTATCTTGAACTATGAATTTGAATCCAGATTCAAGCATATATATAAATGGTTTATCGTTGGGTTTGTAGAATGTGAGAGCCAGTGCGAGTCCTGCTACAAGGGCGATCGGGATGAAACCTAAGGCGAAACCTAAGAGTTTAAACAATACAAAGCATAGCCCCGCCCCTCCGGCTAAGTAAACAAACTGACTGAAGGTAAAAGGTCCGAAAATCTTGTCTTCAATATCCAAAAATTGTGGTACTTTAAATTGCATAATTTTTTTACAAACACCTTACTCTTATTCTTCATCTACACTCATGCGGTATGGGTCTACTTTTGGGATGTTTGGTTTGGCTACTGGCTCTACTTTAAGTGGAGCCTTCGGGTTTACACTCGTCGCAGTATAGTGGGTTTCCACCTTTGGCATTTGAAAGTGAGCCGTCAGCTTTTTTTCTAGAATTGGAGCAGTTTTCTTTGGGATCAGATCGGTATTTTCGATTTGGGCGATCATCTCACTTGGTGCTCCAAGGCCTTCTGCCCATTTACCATCTGGTTCTGGTTTTTTGTCTAAACTTATTCCAGCCGTTTCGAAGACCTTATTCTCGTCGCTTGAAATTTCTGCATCTGGAAGTGTGGGAGCCTTTTGTATCGGAAGAGTTTTAACCTCAGTAGTATTTCTTTGATTGCCTAACTTGGCTACTAGATTTTCTTTTATTTTTTTGAAAACCTTTTCATTCATTTCAGCTACCAATTTATTTAACTCCACTTCCGGCAAGTCCATCTTGTTTTTTAGCTCTCGTTTATAGCCCTCCCCTCCTATTAACCCCACCAATACTTTCTCGGTTTCAATACCCAAAGTTTCAATTTGTGAAAAACTAAATTTTTTACTCTCTCTCATAGATATCACCACAGATTTCCAATCGACAGAGTCGATAGCCTCTCTGGTTTCCTGAGATAAAGTAGCTCGTGCGATAGCTATTTGTTCTTTTAATTCATCTTTGTCGTGATCCATAATTTTATTTATTTTCTGGTTTACCTCCAGAGATTATGAAGTCTATATTGGTCGACAGGTCGTCGTCTTTAGCCTCTAGGGTGTCCTCTTCCTTGTCTCCAACTTCGTCTGTTTCTTTGGAATTTATATCGTACACATCCAAAAGTTCTACTCGCAAGTTTGCAAAGATAGCTTTATCGATATCTACCAGCATCTGGTAAGCTTTTTCTTTTGGCATGTTTAGATTATTGAGTACAAAGTACTCATATTCATCTAGGCTAATGATGCCAAGCATACCAAGCATGGTTTCAATCAATAAATCACCTACTTGTAAGTCTTCAAGATTGTATTTTTGAGATATATTTTTAGTGTCTTCAATCCATTTTTCACTTCTAAAAATCTCTTGGCACCTTGGAGGCAACCTTTTGTAATACTTAGCTATATTTCTTTTTAATTCTTCTTTTTCCATAGTTTATTTTTTAGTGATGACCTCCTCCTCCTGCTTGTCCGTGGTCTGGTTTTGGTGCGTGTCCTGCGTCGCTTCCTCCTAGGTCTATTTTTACATTAAGTGAGTCCTTAATGAGACTTGATATATCTTTACCAAAGTCACCGTGAACTTTACCAGGTTCTGCTCCTACTCCCTTCTTCATGCCTAATCTTATAGCACCGGCGATAGCAGTGATAAGCATAGCAGTACCCTTAAAGCCTAAGGAAGCTTTATTGTTTGCAGTAATTTTATTTAAGCCTCTCGCATCGTAAGAACTACCGGTGGAGTTAGCGGCTAGTCTCTGGCCAACGCTAACCTTTTCTTTCGAGTCATTTATCATAGTAGTGAATTTCTTTTCTGTTTCTTTTTCAGTAGTCTTCTTCAAGATTGCACTGAATTCAACTTTTAGCATATTTTCTATCTTCTTTTTACCTGCTTCTGTGAGATCTTGATGTGCATCTACATCTCCTGCTGCATATGCATTAGGGTCCAGTTGCATTTGACGAATAAGTCCTTGTCGCCTGTAAGCTTCGAATGCGTCTTGTCCTTTTATATCCTGACCTGTAGCATTTCTCAATACATTACCATTTGTATCGTAAAGGTTGGTTGCACCAGTCTTTATATCATCTTGTATAGTACCCTTCTTGTCTTTCACAAACTTGTCTTTTATTGTCAAAATATCTTGACCAGAAAGATTTCCATTAGCAACACCCTCTAGATGAGCTTCCTTTTTGTATTTATCCAGGTCATCTCTAGAGTGGTCTACCCAACTAGCTTTTATTTGAGATTTGTTTACGAGACCTCCTAGGCCGGTGCTAACCCCAATAGCTCTTTTGGTTTTTATATCAACTAAACCTTGATCTCTACCAAATACCTTTCCTAGTTTCATCTTAGAACCCAATTGGCCTAGTATTTGCTTGTATCCACTCAAGCTGTTTGGATCTTTTTCGTAGCGTTGAGTAAGTGTTTCTCCTCTGGAAGCGCGAGCTAGAGTTCCACCAATAACTTTTCTTCCAGCAAAAGCAGTAGTTGCAAAAGCAGCACCGGCTCCAAGTCCTATTGCAGCTACAGCGCCCTTGCTTATAGCACTACCTATCTCCCCTGAGTAGTTGACTGCTAACTTTCTAGCTTGCATGAGTAGTACGAAGATCAACATGAAAGGAATAAAGGTGGCCATGAATGCTGCTATGTTTGTATCTTCACCACCAGTAGCTGATACTCCCCCTAATTTAAACAAGTCTCCGAAAATAACTATTATATATAGGAAGAAAATAAAGATAGGTGCCAAGAATGCGTTCTTAAGCAGATTCGGTAGCCATTCATCCCAGCCGAATCCCTTTATTTTTGTACTTATAGCATGTGAAGCAAAAGCCAATGGAGCAAAAATCATAGCCATCCATATAGACACAGTTCTAGCTACAAACAAGAAAGCTACAGAGATAAATATATAAATCATGAAGCCCATGAGTACTATCGCTAAAATTGTGATCAAGATGATTTGACCAGTCTGTTCCCCTACATTTATTTCTCCAGAATCATTTGGTTTAGCATTTATTAAGTCTTGAGGATCAAAAGTCCTGACTAGTCCTACTGTAATGGACCGTTGTTCTACATTAGCTTCGAGTGGCGTACCATCTTTATCTACTGGAGTAATCTGGTGATAGAAAATTTTAGCTAAAATATTTGAAGCATCGACTATGACTTGGGTTGCGAACAAACTGAAGTTTATTAACAGAGCAAAAATTATAATATTGCCCAACATCTTTTTATTGTTAGTAGTGTTGAGGTTCAGTATCGTTTTGATGGCGACAAATAAGAGCCCGACTATAAATAATATATTTGCAATATCTCGGACTGCCCCCCAGCCTTTCTCTACGAAACTATTTCGATAAGATTCGTCGTTGGTCGAGTAATATATAAAGTAGTCTAGGATATCTGCAGCTCCTCGGGTAATCCAGGCTAGAGGCTCAAATATTATGTGGTATAAGAACCAAGCGATACAGTCTGAAAAAAGAGAAAAAGGATTAACCGGGTTACAGTCAAAGTCTAAGCCTTTTCCTTGAGGTGGAACTTTTTTACCATTTGCATCATAAACATTTACAAAAGTACTAGACCCCAGGCCTTCACCTTCTGGACCGACGCATTGTCCAACAAGTTGATCTGCGTGATTATCAACATAAACTTTTCGTTCATCCGTACAATCCTTAAGGACATCAAATTCTAGAGAGGTATAAGCCTCGACTAGGATTAAAGATCCAGTCGGACTAAAACTTTGATTGTGAGCTACGAAATGCCAAGGTCCTGTACTTTGTGCTTTGGCTTCTTGAACCTCCATTCCTCTTCCAAGTGGCAACAAAAAAACACCTAGCATGCATAACGATACCAAAATTTTGGAAAGTGTTTTTTTCATCCCTCAGTTGTATATATTTTACTTTAAAAACATCCACTTCACCAGTGTTTTTGTGGAGTACTCCCTATCTTCTCTTCAAGAAGTAATATTCGTATTTAAAAACCATCTTAAAGAGTGAATTTAATTTTCGAACTCCAGTGATTTTGAATTTACCGTTTCCTGCGTTGTCATAGGATTCGTATACTGTGGTGGTGTTACCAACTTCTCGGAGCTCATAAGCGGCCACATCTGCAAAGCGGACTCGGACCTCCTTTTTGTTTTTAGCGACATATCCATAGCTCTTACCTAGGAAGTGAGCCAAATACCAGGAGAATTTCTGTAGATCTTCTCCGTCTCGATAGCCGTATTTCTTGGCGAGCGTTGTGTTTCGCATGATTTGACGAATAAACACTGTCTCTACTCCTTCATGATAACGAACTATCGCATCTTGAGGAGGAGTTGTTTCGTCCCCTACTCCCAGAGTGTCTCCTTGGTTTTGATTTCCACCACCCTGGCCACCATTGCCTCCTCCAAAATTATTTCCAGAAGCTGAGTTGTCTAAGTTGTCAGGCAAGCCATCGTTGTCGTCATCTGGATCGGTGTTGTTTGGAATTCCATCTCCATCTATATCTGTATCGATAGAATTATTAATACCATCACCATCAAGGTCGTTTACACTCAATCCAGTACCGAACGGTGTTGGATCACTGATATCAGGAATTCCATCTCCATCATCATCGGTGTCTACACTGTTTGAAAGTCCATCACCATCTAGGTCGCTCGAGTTTGATCCATTTCCTAGTGGAGTTTGGTCGCTACTATCAAATATTCCATCGTTGTCATCATCAGAATCAAAGCCGTTACCGATTCCATCTCCGTCAGAGTCGTTGTCTCCGACATTACCTACTCCATCACCATCTATATCAGTATCATTGTTGTTTGTTACTCCATCTCCATCAAAGTCACCATTGCCACTACCGATACCGTTACCTACTCCAGTGTAGTCAATTGGAGTGTAACCACCGTACCCACCTCCATTGCCTGGGTTGTAGGGATTATTAGGATCTGTTGGGTCGTATGGATCATTGGGATCATTAGGATCGTATGGGTCATATGGATCATACGGATTATAAGGATCGTTAGGATCATACGGATTGTTCCCATTGTTTGGGTCATATGGATCATATGGGTTGTAGTTGTCATTTGGATCGTATTGTTCCCATGGGTTATCTCCCTCGTATATCCATCCATCTCCATCTCCAAATCCACCACCGGTTTCTGTTTTAAAATGCAAAGTTTGACCGTAAGTAGTTTCAGTCGGATCATCAGTTCTGCCAACTGCGCGGACTACATAATGTGTGTTGGTTCTTAGACCTTTTATAAGCTCATTCATTCCACCATAACTATTGGCGGAGTGCAGTATCTCAGGTGTTTTTTTCCAGTCCCCCGGGAGTTCACTGCTTTTGTATTCAAAGTATGTAGTAACAGCCTTGGTAGATCCAAATTGTCCGCGCAAGGTGACTGAGTTTGAGCCTAGTATTAGGGGTTGGATTGTTTTTATTGTAGTTTGATCGCAAGTTTGACAAGGTAGAGTGTGGAAGCTTCTTACCTCCTGACCTGCTATATTGGTTGGGTTCAGTGCGTTCAGCGACCCCTCACTATTTAGTGCTTTATTGGAAGCAATAGCACAATAGTAGTAGGTAGTATTTTTTTCTAAGTTTGTAATTTTGGCGCTAAAAGCTCCATTTTGAACTTGTCCGGATGCATTTGGTTGTTGTGCTGTAGCTGCGCGCATATTAGATCCATATATTTCATTGCAAAATATTGGAGGTATGGCTGCAGTTGAGTATCGGAAATATCCAAAAACAGTACCAGTTACTCCTTCTGCAGAACCGTTTAAGGTGGCGTCGATATCAGTAACACTAGTAGCTGCTCCAGTGTGCACTGTATCTACATGTCCTTCACCACTACCACCAGCACCACTAGGTCCACCTTGACTAGGTGCAACTCCAAGAGTTTTAAATGACAAGACTTGTCCGTATATAATGGGATCATTTTGGTACCAAGCTAGAGCACAGAAGTAATAAGTAGTACCAGAAGTTAAACCTGAAAGTGTGGCATTAAAGTATCCCGAACTTATAGCCTGTCCTGAAATCGTGGTATGGTTCGGCATATTTTTACAACTTGAACCAACATTTGTAGAGTAATAGAATTGCAGGTTTAAGTTTGGGGCACTAAAATAGTTGTGAACACTTCCCCAGAGTTTGGCGTTTTCGTATGAGACATGGGTAGCTGGTAGTGTCTCAATACTTCCAGCAAAAGCGAGTGTTGGTAGAAATATTAGGGCGATTATTAGAATATTTTTTAATATTTTTTTTATCATTTTAGTATATACCTAACATTTGCTCAAAAGATACATCTACTTGGCAGTTATTCACCACAGTATCTGCATTGATACCATTTACCCCTATTACCAACATGTTGTCGTTGTCGAAATCTGCATTACATCGTTCTGCTTTTTTACCGCTTTTAGTACCTTTAGTTCCTTCACTAGATTCGCCTCCTAGGGCCGGGTTATTACTGTAGCCAGGTCGTTTGTATCCATTTCTTCCTACAGAGACAGGCCAACTATCCACACTCTGAAATGCTTTTTGAGCACTGATACAATCTAATTGCCAAGACTTCGGATAACCAGTATTACAAGAGAAACCATCATTTATAGAGTAGTCAAAATAGACTGTACTTAGAAATCCTGGACCATTGGTTTGAGGATCATTTGGCATAGAAGTTGTCGGTACTAAGTCTCCTGGCTCTAGATATTCAGCAAGTGCTGGTATGGTTGGCAGAGTCACTCCGGGTTTATATTCATTATAGTCGTACCAAACTGCAAATGGGTATTCTATTCTTTTCGTACCACGCATAAGGTGAGTTTAAGCTTGATCAGCAGGATACTCTAAGAGTCGGAAGTTGTTTTTCAAATCTTGTTCGCATCCAAACTGACCTTTTATTAAGTCTTTGTAAATATACACAATTTCATCTTTGGATTGTGCCAGAGAAGTATCTACATAGGCGATATCATCACCAGAGACCATATCTCCCGCTAGACGACTAAACTCGCTTATGTAGTCTTTCAATTTTGTTTCGTATGCATCTATTTGCGCTTGACTAGGATTTTGCCCTAGAGTTGCATTTAGAGTTGCTATGGCGTCTTTCAATGTAGAAAGTCTTTTGATAACACCATCGAGAGCAACTATTTTTTCTTCATTCTGAGTGTAAACATCTCTATATCCCGGGATGTAGGAAAATTTTATGGCTGCCTCTGAAGCTACAGCTGGTAGGAATCCAGGAGTGAAATGTTTATGCATTACATCTAGATACTGTTCAAATACTTTATCAAAACCTCCAGTGACTTCTTGTTTGTTTCTAAAGTGAGCTTGGTCATCTTTGGTGTGATCGATATGTATACCTGTAAATTGTTTTATGATGCCGTTATAATAGGCCTCTAGTTTTTTCTCTGGTGGTTTACCTATAATGTCTACGATAAATCCTACGAGTGCTCCAATCGCTGCTCCAATCGGTGCTGCTACTGGTGCAAATGGGCCGGTTCCTGCTCCAATCGCTGCTCCAATCGCTGCTCCAGTTGCATATCCTGCCGCCTTCACTATCCCTGTGATGTGAGCATCATCTATTTTCTCCATATCAGCAGGAGTTTTGGAGACTATAGAATTTTCTGCAGCAGTAAGTACTCTGCGAGAATCTAATTCCCAACCAGGGTGTGGTCCAGGAATACAATAGTCGAGTTGGTAAGTAGTTTTAACAAGGTCGTTAATTATTTTGTTTTGTTCGGTAATTTTTTGTACATAAATTCTTTGTTCGTCGATGAGGGCCTGGGTTAAATCTTTTCGAATATTAAAGTGTGGGTTGCTGACTAGCCATCCTCGGATAAGTGGTTTGTTGAAATCATTCTCTACTTGGGTTGGTTCATAGTTGTATCCAAACTCATCTTGGTTGATTATCAAATATCCATCTGCGCCCTGGCTCGGTAGGTTTGCAAATCCTTTACTCATAAGAGTTGAAGAGAATTTCGCTAGAAGTGCGTCAAGTATTGCCGCTACTGCATCGTTCATGTCTTCCGCCTTGAGAAGATTATCAGTAGGATAGTTCACCGCAGTAGTTGCAGCTTCAGCTACTATTTTACCTGGAGTCACATATTCCCATCGTTTACAGATACCTTGAATTTCGTAACCGATCACTTTACCAGTAGTTGGATCTAAGATAGGTATCCGAACAGGATGCTCTAGGGCCGCGTTGTGAGCTTCACGAGTCAGTCCCTTTGGTTCGGCGCAGCGTTGGTCGCCCAAAAATCCATCTGCTTGAGATAATCTAGTGTTTATGTCAGTTACTTGTCCATTAACGCGAGTACTAAGTTCTTCGGAGGCTATGAGCTGGAAACCCAAAGGATTGTTTGCTGGCACTTGAGTCATACTGATCCAACCATTCCAGCCACCCTTCGAGAAATCTCCGATAAAGTCATTAGCATTGTACCCTGGTGAGGTTTCAGCTATGAGTTCG
>CAZAFG010000008.1:0-19165 GCA_964484865.1 uncultured Candidatus Saccharibacteria bacterium
TAAGTGGGCTTTTTTTATTTCCTATCCTTTAATTATAAGGCTAGTTTAGACATTGACTTTTAGGGTAAAGTATGCTATACTACACCTTAGTACCTTTGTTTTTCGACATATTTTTATTTTGTTTGTTAATTTGTTGGGTTCTCTCTGCCCCCATCCCTAGGAGTAGAGAAAACTCAACAATAACTTCTAACAACAAAAAACAAAACCAATGTGTAAGTCTACAACAAACACAGCCAGCAACACTTACCAAAGTCCTACAGGTTTTCACACACACAAATGTGATGATTGTGGTCATGTGTGGGAACACAGTGATAAATGTAGAGGTATAATCAAACACCATCTATGTCCTGAATGTAAAACAATGCAATGGGCACAGTATAACGGCCCAAAAGCACCTACACCAAAGTAGAAAACCGTTTAAAGAAAACAAACAGAAGCCTTCGTCGATCAAAAGATGAAGGCTTTTTTTATTTACCTATGAGGACATCCGGCCCAGCAGCAGGGTCGGCGCATGCCGGATTTTAATTTTGAGACAGCTTTTTTTATTCGAATACTTCGAGTCTCGGCTTTTTTACCCGAGATAACCCAACAGATCCATTCGCTCTTGGCAAGCGGGGTGATGTCGCCCCAGATTGCTTTAGCTGCCGGAGTCTCAGCAATAGCCTGCTTAAAATCAGGAGGTAAAGTATGCACCATTCCGTTAGTTACTTTTTTAACCATATAGACATTTTATCAAAAAGTAAGATTTATGATAGTATATAAATATTATGAAACAAAATATTACAATATCATTATTAATTTTAGTAGCTTTAATAGTTCTTGGTTTTGTATTAATCCATAAAAATACTTCTGAACCGATACCAAACGAAGAAACCACCAATACTGCGAGTAAAATAGATATTAACGCAGTTTGCGAAGGAGCACTCGCTTATATGACTTTTACTGATGGAGCAAGTGCAGAAGCCTTTGTCGCTGAATGTAAAGAAGGAAAACATCCAGAAGTTATAGAACAATGGAAAGTTCAAATGAACATCGGTTCTGATGTAGCGATATAATTTTTATAATTTTTTCAGAGCTTAATAGTATAGTTCGATATTTCTCTTGTGCCCCTCGTAAGTCTTGGCACAGTGTATTTTCCTATTCCTGTCATGCAGGTAAAACATACACTCGGTAGGCATAGGGTTATAGGCTGCAAAGATAGCATCTGGTCCGGGGTTTGATATAGCACCGACAGGTAAACCTTTGTGCAAGTAAGTATTGTAATCAGATTTTATCTTCTTGTCTTCGGGTTTTACCGCCTTCCACCAACCGTCCGCCGGGTTTCCTTTTGCATATTGTAGCGTTGCATCTATCTGGAGTTTCATACCCCGATTCATCCGATTCCAGATGATACCAGAAATGAGTCGCATGTCTGTCTTGCCTGCTGCCTCTCGTTGGATAATAGAGGCGATGATGAGAGCAGTTTTCCGATCAGTTGTTTTTTTAGTCACCACCTCTTCGATATCTTCCATTTCCTTGGAATACTCTTCAAACATTTCGGCACTGACTTCGGTTGGGTCATCATACTGGTTTACCAAATATGTTTTTGGGAAATACATACCTTCAGCATCAGGAGTATTGTAGTCAAGATGAAGTTTTAAAAAGTCTTCCTTGTCTAATTCGTCCCAGCCGAGCTTGGCACCCATCACTTCGGCCACTTGTTCCCGCCGTAAACCCTCTTGTACTCTCACCACTTTTACAGATGGATTAGCTAAGTCGAGATAAAAAGAAAGCCTGGTAAAAAGACTCGGGTCTAGGCGATAGTACAAACCAATACTACCTAAAAATAAAACTAAAAATCCTCCCGCCAGAAAGATATATTTTTTATTCAATTTAGCCTTGTGCTTCTTCTTCATGAAAATATACCTATATTATACTCTTTACTACCTAAAATAAAAAAGGCGGTCCCATCGGGACCAACCTTGCAAAAAACAACATGAGTATCTTGAAAAGATTAGTTAATGTCAGCAGTGCTAACTGCTATCATCTCCGTCTTTAGGAGAAACCTTTTCTATGTATCTATCGGAAGGAATGTAAATCCCTATATAAATTATTCTCACTAATGAGGATTCCAGTCGGAAAAATCTTGAATTTTTCATACAACTTCCATTTTTTGGTGAAAAAATAAAAAACTAAATATTCCTAGTCAGAAACATTATAACTCTGTCTTAGATTAAAGCAAATTTTAGAGGATGGTTAGTTTACCTGCCCCATTTCCAGCCAAGATGTACTCGGCGACCTTGTTTTCCACTACTTCTTCTATCGCTCGCTTAATAGGGCGGGCTCCGAAATCTGGATCAAACCCAGCTTCGGATACTTTGGCAATTAAAGCGTCTGTGATTTCAAGATCGATACCCTTTTCTTCCAAGAGTCGCTCCGTAAATTCACCGAGCATTAGTTTAGCGACACTTTTCACTTGCGAAGCCGAGAGCGGTTTGAAGAGGATGATAGAACTAAAACGATTCAAAAATTCTGATGCAAAGATTCCATCATGAATCAAGAAATAAATCAGAGTCTTCTTGTCTATAGCCGGATCTTGCACTATATTCTTACTTCCTGCGTTTGTCGTCGCAATGATTATAGAATCCGTGAATGTGGCTACCCGTCCATTTTCCCTAGTTAGTCGTCCTTCGTCGAGTACTTGAAGCAAAAGGTGTTGGATAGAGCGATGAGATTTTTCAAGCTCGTCAAAGAACACCAAGGACAGCGGATTTTCTTCCATGACTGAAGCAAGCCTATCAGAGAAAATAGAAAGCGAAGTTTCTTGAGAGAATTCACTCATATCAAAACGAACCATGGCATTCTTGCGTCCAAAATAACTCTCGGCAAGAATTTTAGCAGTGTAAGTTTTTCCAACTCCAGTTGGCCCCAAGAACAGAAACGAACCAGCAGGTTTACTAGGGTCCGCGATACCAGTACGCAGGCGCTTCAGCGCTTCTGATACATCTTTTACAGCTTCGTCTTGACCTACAATTTTACTCCGCATCTTTTGTTCAAGGTCGAGCAAGGTCCTCTTCTCATCAGCACCTATCATGCCGATAGGCATATTGGTCTTGTCAGACACCACCTGCCGCACATCTTCTACTGTTATCTTTTTACCAAGCGAACGGAGTTCTTCCAAGAGCAGGAGTGACTTTAACGGTTCTGGCTGGTTGTGAATTAGACGACTAGAAAGGTTTACTATTTCTAGTAGGGCGTCTTTTTTAATATTAGTTCCATATATACTAGCAGTATTATAAAGTATAGACAGTGTATCCTCAGGGCTGGTCGGCTGTACTTCCACTTTCTCAAACTTTACCAAAAATTCTGGGTGAGCTTTAAGCACTTGATCATAAGAACCAAAATCAGTCGTAGCGATAATTCCAAGCTCTTTAGAATTTAGATAATGCGATAGTCTTTCATACAATGATTCGTATTCATGGATATTTTCGATAACCACAATGACATTCCCTGCACTTCGAGCTTCTTCCATAGAAGTATCAAAGTCTTCCAGGCGGAGACCTTCTACTCGTAGCTCCACCACCCGGTGATTGCGAACCCCAGGAAATGACAGAGCAGACTGTCCAAGGCGACCTAAATATTGTGTAAGAGTACTTTTCCCAACTCCTGTTTCCCCTACAAGAAGAACATTGTGATTAGTATCTTTCGAAAGTCCCCGCTCGATCATCCGTAGTGCTTTGTCTTTTCCAAATATTTTTACTCGAGATGAAGACAACAAATCACGACTATGTTTATTTAATGAAAAAGTATTACCATAAGAAAGAAAAGACCCGAAACTGTCCCAATTTGCCATATTCTCTTTTTTTAGATTTATCGGAATGAAAAAGAAAATTGGAAAAAGCAGGATAATACATATTGTAAAAAGCAAACCGATAATTATAAAAATAGTTCGCGCCAGAAAACCCAAGAAACGAGTAAAAATTTTAAAAACAAATTTCTCTAAGAAATCAAAATCCGAACCCTCACCACGATCTCTCTCCCAAGGCGCAAAAAGAGTCCGCAAAAGTAGCGGGATAGAAAAAGCATTAAAAGCATATATCACTAAGTTCTTCCAGGAACGGATACCAGGATGCATGGAGATATTTTAGCATACCTAAAAAACAAAAGCCCCCTTGCGGGGGCTTTTGCGGCACATATATTGTTAACTAAAAATGTAAAGTCTTACCCTTACACTCACAACCATAGTATATCATACTTGAAAAAATAAAGCAAGTGATGTATTATATTTTGGTAGGTGTCGGATAGTTACGCCCGCTTCGGCGGAGTGAGGAAAGTCCGAACACAACCGCGCCTAGCGCGGAGGACGGTAGTGGGTAATCCCCATCATGGGCGACCATGAGGTGCGAACAGTGACGAATCCCTTTAGTGGGAGTGAAACGGCTAAATCCTTACCTTTGTGCAAGATCGTGTCCCGCCGCAAGGCGTGGAAGAATCGCAAAGATTCCGACGGTAACGTCGGAACAAGATAAATTACTATCGCTCCTTGAGCAATCAAAGAGACACAGAATTCGGCTTATAGACACCTACAAAAAAACGAAGAGCCCTCGCGAAAGCGAGGGTTTTTCTATTTTATGCAAAATAGGTCATAGATCAAACTTTTTAACTTTTTAGTTTTTAACTTTTAGTTAATGTCTCCTAATAACAGCGGCCGCTGTTATTAGGAGACAAGGGGGAGAAGTAAGGAAATAAAAAAAATACAAAATAGGAAATAAAAAAGCCTCGACAATGTCGAGGCTTTTAGTAGGGTCCCTTTATGCCTACTAAAGAAATCAATTAATTACTGTGATTGGCTTTACATAGCCCTTATTCCCCAAAATAATACGGAGGAAATACTGCCCTGCAGCCAAGTCGTCTGTTGAGATAATCGTCTCAACATCATGACACTTTTCACTTTTCACAATTCTGCCAGAAACATCAAACAGTATAGCGTGATAATCTTTCAAAGTTGATTTAATCCGGATCTCATTTGATCCAAGAGCAGATATAACTTCAAAAAGATTTGGATCAACTTCCTGATTCGCTGTAGTGCCTAAAACAATTACCTTCACAGAAGCATAACCAACGCATCCAGTCAGCAAGTCCGTAACTTTAACAGTATAGGTGGTGGTTTCGGTCGGCCACGCATAAGGACTTTGATGAGCATTATTGTCTAAAGTCCCAGCATGATCCCATTCGTAACCATAATTACCCCACTGGCTGACAGTGGCAGAAAGTTCAGCATACTGACCAGCCTGGATAACAGTCTTGCTAGTCGAAGCTGTAACAATCGGAGCTTCACCTGTGATGTGAATAATGCTGGGCGCTTGCAGAAAATCACTAACGCCAGAACTATTACCAACCGCTAACTTTACGGTAAAATCCCCTTTGTGTTGGTACACAACCATAGGGTTTTGCGCTGTAGAGCTAGATGGGGTACCACCGATAAAGATCCAATTCCAAGAAGTAGGATTCCCCGATGAGGCATCGAAGAAATACACTGTGTCTGGTGCACACTCTTGAGAGTTGCTGGAAAAGTCGAAATTTGGTGTTGGTGGAGTTCCACCGCCACCATTCATAGAGTCACATCCGATAGTGTCGTAAACAATAATGTGGTCATACACAGTGTCTACTACAGCACATGGAGGATTCAACACGATCGTATCACTGTTTGTACAGCCTAAAGCTTCAATAGTTGCTATGGCTACACTTCCAGGATAATTACTGTAATCTCCACCAGGGCCAACATCTCCATTGGACCATGTAATGTCAGTTTGACATCCATTAGTGTTTGCAATGAAAACATCATAGCAGGGCTCACCCATTCTTGAAATGCTCAATGACGGCATAGGATTAACCTGAGCCGAGATTGGCTGCGAGTTTGTAACCTGACAATTGTTGGCATCAGTAGCCGTAGCATTGAAAGCAAATGGTCCAGTAGCAATGTGTGTAAATACCGGAGTTGTTATTCCTCCAGGTGTGTAAACTACATGCCATGGGCCAAGACCGGTAACAAATACAGTGCGAATTTCGAATGAATCATCCACGCATCCCTGCGGGGGGCTCACCGTAAAATACGCGTAACAATTATCGGCCTCGCGGCGTGTTTCACTACGGTAGACCAACATTTCTTTTCCCTTGAAGGAGAATAGGAATGGGTCAGAAAGCTGGGTCCTGGAAGCAGTAAACTGTTCCAAGGAATCCCTTAACTCGTCATTTTCCAAAGATTGGAAAGACTGAGATTTCACAGAACTCAACCCTAGGGCGAGAAGCAAAAATAGGAAAAGTAATTTTTTCATGATATTCGGTTTTATTTTTTAGTGAAATGATTTTATCCCACCAAACACGAAATTTCGCGTCCAAAAGGATAAAATCATCGACTAAAAACCTTTTTTCAAATAACACTTTACCTTATAAGTATAGCATATTGAGATGAAAATGTCAAGTTTAGCTTGTGGTATAAGGCTTTTTACCAGACATTGAAGTGTCTACCCACTCTTTTAACTCTTTGAGTGCTGGGTGCATAAGATCGTTTTGTAGATGCTCCCAAACTCGTGGCAAGAAACGCAAGTATTCTCCCTTGTTGTCCCGTTGATTAAGACGATGGAAAATACCTATGATATGAATATTGCGTTGTGCCCCTAAAATAGCATATCGTTCTTGGACTAACGAAAGTGGCTGACCAGTTGCATCTATGTACCGTTTCAGTATGGATTCTACAAGACCAAGAGGTATATCGTGTCGTGCATCTTGTAAAAGTGAAACTAGATCATAGATCGGATCACCCCAAGCTGCATCTTGAAAATCCAATATACCGACGCGTGCACTTCCCTCCCGACTTTTCAACCAAATCAAATTACCAGCATGATAGTCACGATGTACGAAATGACTATCAACAAGAGGAGCCGAAAGTAAAATACGCTCCCATATGTCTAATAGCTCTAAAGCTTTGGTTTGGTGATCTTGTGGAAATATTTCAGGTAGACACCACTCTGTAAAAATCTTTATTCCACGCAAAAGATCTCGATTGGCATATGTCGGCAAATTAATTTTAGAAGAAGTTGATTGCATAGAAGAATCAACACACCAATTTACTAAGATATTAACCGCCTCATCATACATTTCTTTTTCTAGTGAACTATCTTGGAATTTAGATAATAAACTGTTAAATATATCATCTCCCAAGTCTTCCAAGAGGAGAAAACCATTTTCTAGATCCTCTTTAATTATTTTCGGTGAGGAGTAACCTTGGATCGTCAAAAAGTTGGATATTGTTATATAAGAATCCAGTGCTCCACGCTCCGGTGGAAGATCCATGATGACATAAGAAACATCTTTAGTGATGATGCGAATATATCGGCGACTCGAAGCATCCACAACAAGAGGATGTAGTGTATATTCTGTAAAACCAGCTTGCTCCACAAAAACTTGCATCAGGTTGTCCCGAGATAATTCATCGTTCATGATCAAAAGTATATGTTATTTAAATTTTCTTGCCTACCCTATAAATTTTTTGCCACTATTGACTTTTTTAGTCAAGTATGATAGGATATTGGAAATTGAGTGTTCGGTTGAAAAACCATTATAAGGCATATTATCAGACAAACTTTATTAATTTTAGTTAAATTTTATGAAAAAAATACTTTCAGCAATTTTTGTTTTCGGTTTTCTCGCGCTTGGTGCTCAGACGGCAAGTGCTTTAGGTGCGCCTATCGTTTATCAACCGCATGCTTCTAACATCACGGCTACTTCTGCAGTCCTAAATGGATCTGTAAATCCAAATGGCTACAGTACGAATGCATGGTTCACTACCCCAGCAAGTGGTAGTCAGCAACTATTTTTCCAAAATCTTGGAAGTGGTACTTCTCCTGTAACTATGTCCTCTTACACCATGACTGGACTTACTCCGAACACCACTTACTCTTTTGGTGTTAGCGCGACCAACTCTTATGGTAATAGTTACAGTGCATTGATAACTTTCACCACTACTTCTGGTGGAAACAACAATCCCCCACCATCTCTCCCATCTGTAGACCTATCTGCAAATAGTACAAACCTACCATACGGTGGTTCTACTACTATCTATTGGGATACTTACAACGCTACATCATGTACTGCTTCTGGTGGTGCAAACGGATGGACAGGACCTAAGAATCCAAACGGTGGATCTTTCAATACTGGCGCGCTATATAACTCTACAACTTACTCCATAACCTGTTCTAACGCCTCAGGTTCGGACTCTGACTCTTTGACTATCAATGTAGCGAACCAACCTTACAACCCACCGGCCGCTCCATCTGTAAACCTTACGGCTAACCCGATGAGTGTTTCTTACGGTGGATCAAGTGTCCTTTCCTGGAACTCAACAAACGCAACTTCATGTGTGGCTACTGGCGCATGGTCTGGGGTGAAACCTACTTCTGGCACATCCAACACTGGAGCGCTCACTAGTACCAAGACTTATACTTTGACTTGTTCAGGCGCTGGAGGTTCAGCTTCTGACTATGTAACTGTTTCAGTTGGCAATCAACCACAACAAAACCCAACTGTAAACTTGAGTGCAAATCCTACTAGTGTTCAGTCAGGTGGATCTTCTACCCTCTCATGGAGTTCTACTAACGCTACATCATGTAACGCTTCTGGCGGTATGAGTGGCTGGGCAGGACCAAAGGCAACTTCTGGAACTTTCTATGCAAGCAACCTAACTTACACTTCAACTTTCAGTATCACTTGTTCTAACTCATCTGGTTCTGCAACTGACTCTGTAACTATCTATGTTTCTCAAACACCTCCACCTCCATCACTACCGACTGTAAATCTAACTGCTAATCCTATGAATGTAATTTACGGTGGATCTTCTACCCTTTCATGGAATTCTACTAATGCAGTTTCATGTACTGCTAATGGTGGAAGTAACGGCTGGGCTGGATCAAAACCAACTAGTGGAACATTTTACACTGGTAGTTTAAACAGTACTCTTTCCTACTCTATCTCTTGTTCTAACTCTTCTGGAAGTACTTCAGACTCTGTGACTGTATATGTTGATACCAATAACGGTGGCAACAACAATCTTGATGTAATTACAAATACAGCAACCAATATTGACGAAGACTCTGCAACTCTTCGTGGATCTGTTACTGGAGATGGTGTTGCAACATGGTTTGAATGGAGTGAAGGAGACAACAATCTAGATGAAGATACAACTCACCAAACTCTAGGTAACACAAACGGTACAAACTTTAGCTACAATCTTACTAACTTAGATAATGACACTACTTACTACTTCCGTGCAGTTGCGCGAGATGAAGATGGAGTAACAGATTATGGAGTAATTCGTTCTTTCCAAACTTGTGATTCTAATGATGACTGTGGAGACAACAACAACGGTGATGATAAACCAGAAGTTATGACTGACTCTGCAACCAACATCCAAAACAACTCTGCAACCTTAAACGGTGAACTCGAAGATTTGGGTGGCGATGATGAAGCAGAAGTTTGGTTTGAATACGGCGATGACAAAGACGAAGTAGAAGACGGTGATGCAGATGACACTAGTCGTGAAGACATGGATGATGAAGATGACTTTAGTGATCACATCTCTGGTCTCCGAAACAACACTACTTACTACTTCCGTGCAGTTGCGCGAAATAGCGAAGGCACTGACTACGGTTCTATCCGGTCATTCCGAACAGGAAGTAATGTTACCAACAATAATGGTTGCTTAAATGGTTTCTGTGCTCCACAAGCGATCACCACCTTGGCAACTAGTATCGGCAACAACTCTGCTCGCCTAAACGGCCTAGGTATCATAAACGATACTGCCCAAACTAACGCTCATTTTGAATGGGGTACAAACACAAACATGAATAACCAGACTCCATCCGGAACTATCGGAAACTCTGGATCAAATCCATTCTCTGCAAGCATCTTTGGATTAAATTCAAACACTACTTATTATTACCGCGCAGTAGTGACTAATCAATTCGGTACTTCTTATGGAGATATCGCTAGCTTCCGAACTTCTGGAGGATCAAACGGTGGTGGAACTGTTGCAGGATCTAGTACTACTATCATCCGAAACAATTCTTCTACTACATTGGTAGGTGGTACTGCTCGTCCATCTCTAATATTCCTTTCTATCAGTCACAATGATGAGACTATAAGGCACGGTGAAATCGTAGAGTATGTCGTAAACTACCGAAACATTTCTAAAAAGAATTTAAAGGATGTAGTACTACGAGTAGTGCTTCCAAAAGAATTGAAATTCGTAGAAACTAGCCGAGGTTACTTCTCTGAGACTAACAACACTGTAGTTGTTAACATTGGAGACCTTTATCCTGATGAAGAAGGTTCTGTATTCGTAACAGCTCGAGTTCTGCCTACAGCAGAAGTAAACAAGATCACTGTAGTTACTGCAAACATTGCATACACTATCGTCTCTGACAATACTCAAGAAGAAGCATTTGCATATTCCAAGAATACTATCGACGATGGACTAAACCTTGGAGCATCCGCACTATTCGGAGTAGGCTTCCTTCCAAATTCTTTGTTCGGATGGCTACTACTTCTCTTGATAATCTTGCTTATCTTGCTAGCTGCTCGCATGGCATACAATCACGGTCGCCCACAACACCAGACTATCGTGATGCCACCACAAAACCCTCCGGTATCAAATACTGCAGGACCGTTTTACGGAGCAACTCCTCCACGAGATACACACTACTAATTATTTAGGTAAAAATTCTATAGCATCCCCTACTTGTAGATTGTGCTTTAGAGAAAAACCAGAAAAGACTTCCAAGACATACTTGGAAGTCTTTTCTTTTGGTGGCATAAAAGATTCTGGATAGGATTCTGGTCGCGCATCGCTCTTGATGTACACGACCTTCCCTACTTCATCAAACCAAATTATATCAATCGGAAAATTCATATCTTTCATCCAAAAGGCATACACACCTGGTGTTTCAAATACAAAAAGCATTCCCCAATCAGTAGTGATACCGTTTACACCAGATAAACCTTTAGCTCTCTCTGTGGCGTCATCAGCTATTTTAACTTCTAGTATTTCACCAGCAAGGCGCACTTTAGCATCGTGATCTGAATCAGACACAACAACCTCGGTTTTATTTTCTGTAAAATAAACCAGTACAAAAATCAGAGCCAGAAAAAAAGCTATGACTAAAAAAGGTTTAAGTTTTTTCATTTATTATTTATGACCTCCGTTCCAACCAAGGTTTCTGCCGATTTCTTCTGGAGTACTTCGCTTTCGAGCGAGCACGATGTGACCATTTTCAACGATGATTCGTTGAGGGTGGGCCACTAGACAATGATTCATGGATAAAGCATCTTGGTAAGCACCAGTGTCGAACACTACTATATACATAGGGTCAGTCGCGCTTTCACTGTAGTCATATTCGGGCAAAGTGACATAATTGTTTACACCTCGATAAACATCGTCAGAATCACAAGTAGAACCAGCAAGCCAAACATCGATAAGTTTATCGTCTCGTTTATTAGATATCGGAGCCAAGGCCCACTTTTGACCTATGGCCCAGGTGTCACAAAGATCATTCATAAATGATCCATCGATGACATACCACTTCTTGGCATCACTCTTCTTTTCTTTGATGAGCTTAGTATCGATGACTTTAAATATTGTTACTTGTGCAGGTGCTACTACATAGCGACCCCACTCACAAATCAAGTTTGGGTGCGGCATGCCATGCTTCTCGGCTTCAGTTTTTAGTAATTGAAAAATCTTTTCCATCAGTTTCTCCACGGTATAGCCCTTCTTGCGAGTATAAGGTATCGGCATACCACCCCCGATATCAAGTGTATCGAGTGATGGATTGGTTTTCTTTAAATTGAAATATACATCCAAGGCGTATTTGATAGGAGTCAGTATATCCATCGGCTTTTCAATCTGAGAACCGATGTGGTAATGCAAAATTTTCAAGTTCTTAAATGGACCCATGTTGTAAATTTCCTTTGCAGAAAAACCAAATCTATCAATTTGTTTATTCCAATATGAGCTAGCTTTTACGGGCATATCAAGCCTTAGCCCAACATTGAATTTTGAGTGTTGAAGCATTTTCAGTTCACTTGGACCCTCTATTAGAGGAAAAACTTTCACTCCCTTATGTTGCATATCATCGATCAAATTGATATAAGCATCGTTTTTAGGTCCACTGCAAAGAATCCGAATATTGGGATTAAATTTATCTTGTTCCAACATTCTTTTGATGAGCCAGAGGTCATTGTAAGAAGAAGTTTCGAGATGGGCGCCTTCGCCAACAATAGACATAACCACTTCCCGATTCTGGTTCACCTTCATTGGATAGTGGTAAAAGAACTTACCAGTATAGTTTGTCTTCTTGATCATACTATCAGCTAAGTCCATGAGGTCTTCCAAGCGCTCTTCAATAATAAAAGGCATCAATATTTGAAGTGAGGTACCAAATTTTTCTGTTAGATACTTAACATTGTAGATATTATGACCTTCTTTGATGATCAGGTCTCCATTGCGGTCGTAGTCAAAATACTGGGTATTAAATTCCTTTGATCCCAATTTCCATAATTTTTTAGACGCTGCTGGTTTTTTATTATTACCCATTTGTTTATCTATTTTCTTTGACATTTTTTAATGGAATCAGTATAGCAACTTTGGAAATTAATGCAATAGTTTTTAAGCCTTATCCTTCAAGTATCTCCCTAGAAATTCCTCTTTAAATTCGAAAAATTTACCATCGACAATAGACTGCCTTATTTGGGCAACCAAGTTCACTATAAAATGTAAATTGTGAGTAGACGCCAAGGTGCCAGCGAGCATTTCTTTACCATGAAAGAGGTGGGCAATATAGCTCTTAGTATAGTTCGTGCAAGTGTAGCAAGGGCATCCGGGATCAAGTGGAGTATAGTCGTTTCGAAATTGTTTATTCATGATTATTATCTTTCCATTTTTTGTATAAATAGTTCCATTCCGTCCTAGCCTTGTTGGAGCTACACAATCAAATAAATCCACACCATTCTCTATACCCATAAATAAATCTTCTGGTTCTCCAATGCCTAGCAAATGTCTCGGCTTTTCTTCTGGCAACACTTCGTTCACCCATTTCACAGCAGTAGACATATCTTCTTTGGCAAAAGAGCCTCCGATTCCGTAACCATCAAAATCCATTCCGCCGATAAACTCAGCTGATTTTTTTCGCAATCGCTCATCTCTGCCTCCTTGAACTATTCCAAACAATGCAATTTTATTATCTGTATTTAATTTCTGATGCTCATCCAAACTACGCTTCGCCCAAGCGTGAGTACGATTAAGGGCTTCTTCTTGATATTTCAAATCCTCCGCAGGAGAAGTACATTCATCAAAAGCAAAAATAATATCAGCACCAAGATTGTGCTGAATCTGGATGGATTTTTCAGGAGTTATGTAGTGCATACTGCCGTCTAAGTGTGATTTGAAAGAAACTCCATCCTCTCCGATCTTAGCAAGGCGAGGCGCATCCGAATCATCAAACCTCTCTGGAATCATAAGCGACGGATCGGTAATTTTTAAAACCTTAGACATGTCTTTACCATAAGCAGCACCCAATGAAAAAACTTGGAAACCTCCAGAGTCCGTCATGGTCGGCCCCTGCCAATTCATAAACTTTCCCAAGCCTCCAGCACCTCGCACTATCTCATCCCCAGGTTGGAGAAACAAGTGATAAGTGTTGCCGAGCACTACTTGAGTGCCGACTTCTTTGACATGCTCTACGGTAAGAGATTTCACTGTGCCTTTGGTTCCCACTGCGACAAAAGCCGGAGTCAAAATAACACCATGTGGAGTTTCTAATACCCCCACCCTTCCGAGCCGTCCCTCTAATTTTTTTTCTATTTTGAAATTCATTTAATTTATTTTTTCACTTCAACGAACTTTAATTCTTGAATATTTACCGGGGAAACCAATAATGCTTTTACAAAAGAATCTCGTGGGTCAGAAATTATAGTTTCCACTCGTGCCAAGGTATAAGGGAAAATTCCTGGCAGTACTGCTTCAGTGCCAACAGTAAGCTCTAAATCTCTCGGAATATTTATCTCAAAATTCCCACCACCTCGTCCTACTGCTTCCAAATATAAACTTTTTTCACCGACTACGACTTCTTTCTTTTCGCCAGCAGTAGAATACAAAACAACCTTGGAAGTACTTCCATATACTTGGTCGATACGGCCAATCGGGATATCTCCTAAAGCAAAAACTTCATCACCGACAACTAATCCATCCTTATCCCCTAAATCTATCACCAAAGTATCATATGCTGATTTGTGAGGTTTGGACAAAATACTACCCAATATAAAATCTGATTGTGTGTTGCGCCCCAGTGTTTCTTTTAAAGAGTTATTTTCAGCCAAAAGAGTATTGTAATTAGCCATCTCGGCTTCATATTCTCGGACCTGGTTTAACAACTCTTCATTCTTGGTAGTTAATCCTTTTTTGGATTTTAAAAATGCCCCACTGTTACCCAAACCTTCACCAACATTATTGCCAAGAATAATTACCGGTCGGAAAATAGCGTGAGTGACTTTAGAAAATCCTCTAAAAATAGAAGCATGGAAGTAAATTAAAATAAATATAACTGCCAAGATAGCAATCACTTTTTTAGTGTGCTTCTTTCTTAATTTCCTATCGTGGAGGTAGCTCATCTTGATGTCCGATCAAAACTTCTTTGTAATATGGAATATCATCTAGTATGACTCCAGTACCGCGAGCGACAGCTGAAAGCGGATCGTCTACTACATATACTGGAATTTTAAGCACGCTCTCGAGTAATTTATCAAGTCCTGGAAGTAATGCTCCACCACCAGAGAGCATTATTCCACGATGCATAATGTCGGATAAAATTTCCGGTGGAGTAGTTTCAAGAACATCTTTAACTCCATCCACAAACTCTCGAACAGATACAGAGATAGCTTCGCGAATGTCTGCGTCAGTGACTACTACTTCGCGAGGAAGTCCAGTGAGTAGATCGCGCCCCCGAACTTCGGTTTCCATATATTCACCTGGTGATACTGAACTGATAGCAATCTTGACTGCCTCAGCTGTAGTCTCACCAATTAAAATTTTAAACTCATCTCTCATATAAGTGATGATGTCGGTATTTAATCTATCTCCTGCAATTTTTATATTTTTTGATTTTACAATTCCAGAAAGTGAGATTACTGCGATATCTGTGGTACCTCCACCAACATCAATAATCATAGAACCCACAGCATCTTTGATAGGCATACGAATGCCTATAGCTGCCGCCATAGGTTCTTCCACTAAGTAAACTTCTCTAGCACCAGCCGACCTAGCAGCGTCATGTACAGCCCTTGTTTCCACATTAGTAGACCCGGATGGCACACCTACAACCACGCGTGGTCGTCCAAATTTTTTAGACATTTTGTCTGCTTTATTGATAAGGTACGAAAGCATTTCTTCAGTAACTTCAAAGTCTGAAATCACGCCATCGACGAGTGGTCGCACTGCTCTGATATGCCCCGGAGTTCGGCCAAGCATTTCTTTAGCTTTGGCACCAACAGCAAGGACTTGGTTAGTTTTTATGTTAACTGCTACGACCGACGGCTCATTGATCACAATACCGTGACCTTTTAAATACACTAGAGTGTTTGATGTTCCTAGATCTATACCAATGTCATTTGAAATTAAATCATAAAACTTTTTAAGCATTATTTTTTTCTTCCTTATTTTCTTGCAGCATTTTTAAAAGTTCTTCTTTGGAAATTACACTACCCTTCTCCTCAGTCCGGCGTTTGACCTCTACTCCATTCTCTTTGAGAGATCGTGCGGAAACTACAACTCGAATCGGCATTCCTAAAAGGTCCGCGTCAGCAAATTTCTCACCAGCGGAAACTTCCTTGCGGTCATCAAAGAAAACTTCGATCTTATTTTTTTGCAAAGTCTCATACAATTCATTGGCTTCTGTCATAACCGCTTCGTCTTCACCTAGACTCAAAAGATGCACCCGAAATGGCGCTATAGCTTCTGGCCAGATGATTCCCTTGTCGTCTGATAGAATCTCAACCACAGTACCCATGAGACGAGTTACTCCGATACCGTAGCCGCCCATAAATACAGATTTTTTATCCCCAGCTTCGTCCATGTAAAAAAGCTCAAAAGGATCAGTGTATTTAGTACCCTGTTTAAAAATATTTCCAACTTCAACCGACTTCATAGGAACCAAGTCTTCCCGCTTTACACCCAAGTCTTCGAGTATCTTATCATCTAGAACTTCTTCGTTTACAGCTATACCTTTATTTTCCTCAACATAAATAGTGTCTTCTCCGGCTTCAGATATAGTCTGAAACTCATGAGAATACTGAGAAAATGTTCCGCCTGAAGCAAAGGTCACATAAGTACGATGACCAATGCCACAACGAGTATACACTTTCATATATGCCTTTTTAACTTCTTCGTAAAATTTATCCAAATCTTCTTGGGTACGAGTAAAAGAATATAGATCCTTCATCAAAAACTCTCGGCCACGCATGATTCCAGACTTTGCTCGCAACTCATTTCGAAATTTAGTTTGAATTTGGTAAATATATAAAGGTAAGTCATTGTAAGATTTTACATATTCAGTTAGGAGATTCACTAGTTGCTCGTCATGAGTAAAACCCAAACCAAGTTTAGTTTGATCTTTCAATTCTGTTTTAAACCAAACATCCACCAAGTTATCATCCCATCGTCCAACTTTTTCCCAAACTTCTTGCTTCTGCAGTGCAGTCATGATCATCTCCTGAGAACCTATGGCATTCATTTCCTCTCGGATTATGTTTGAAATTTTATTCAAAACTCTCCACCCTAGTGGCAGATAACTATACACCCCAGCCATTTCTTTATGGATAAACCCCCCACGGATTAAAAGCTCAGCATTTTTAGATACTTCGTCGCTAGGTGCCTCTTTTCTAGTTTTAGTGAAAAGTTGTGTTTGTCTCATATATAGAACTCATACTACCCGAAAAAAACCTTTTGGTCAAAGGCTGTATTTTGGGAGATTGCCAGGCCTCCGAGTTGCAAAAACCAAAGCTTTCTGTTAATATAAGACTCATGCAAAAAACCCAAAACAAGGCGGATTTAAAGGATAAAAACGAGGTCACTAGCGTCGAAGATATGTTCGTTGCTGGAGCTCATTACGGCTACTCCAAGACCCGTAGACACCCATCTGTGTCCACTTACATCCATACTACTAAAAACAAGACCGATATTATCGATCTTGAGAAGACTTCTGTTCTCTTGGAAGAAGCTAAGGACTACGCCAAGAGTCTCGGCGCCGGCCACAAAACAATACTATTCGTAGGAACCAAGCCAGAAGCTAAAGAAGCTGTTAAAAGCGCTGCTGAGGCTCTCAATATGCCATATGTTACTGAACGCTGGATCGGAGGAACACTGAGTAACTTCGTGGAAATCAAAAAGCGTATTCTAGAACTCGAGAACTACAAGAAAGAGTCCGCAGTTGGTGGTCTTGAAAAGTACACCAAAAAAGAACGAGTCGTCCTAGCTAAGAAAATGGAAAAGCTTGCTCGCTACTACACTGGTCTACTAGGCCTCAAAAAATCTCCTGAAGCTTTGTTTATCGTTGACGGTAAAGAAGAAAAAATTGCTCAGACTGAGGCTATGAAGTCTGATACCAAAGTTATCGCTCTTCTAAACTCTGACTCAAACATCAAGGGCATAGACTTCCCTATCATCGGTAACGACGGAGCAATACCTTCTATCAAGCTCTTCGTAAATGCTATCGCAAACGCGTACAAAGAAGGTACAATGTCTGTACCACAAAAAGAAGTTTAAATTATTCGAAATAATTGTTCTCATTCTCTAGTTAGAATGAGTTTTTGAAAAATCTTATATATGTCAACACAAATCACAACAGAACTTATCAAGGAATTGCGAGATTCAACTGGTATCTCAGTTATGCAATGCAAACGAGCCCTCGAGGAAGCTGAAGGAGACATGGAAAAAGCGCTCGCAATATTGAAGAAAACTAGCTCTGACATCGCTCTTAAAAAGCAAGATCGAACAGCGGCTGATGGTGCAGTTATGATCAAAAATGATGCTGGTAGTGCCTTATTGGTGGCTCTTCACTGTGAGACAGACTTCGTGGCTCACAACGAGGACTTCCTAAATCTACTCTCTTCCTTGGTCTCCATAGCCTCTACTGAAAGCATAGAAGCTATGAAAGCGAAAGCAAAGGACATGATCGACCCGATCATTCAAAAGACTGGAGAGAAAATAGAGCTTGGAGACGCTTATGTAGTATCTGGTAGTACTGTAGGCTCTTATGTTCACAACAACAAACAAGGAGTAATAGTCTCCCTCGAAGGTGGAGACGAGAACCTCGCAAAAGATATCGCTATGCATGTAGCTGCTATGAAGCCAGAATACATATCTCCGAGTGATATTTCTCCCGAAGCTACCCAAACTATGACTGAGATATTTGAGAAAGAAGTAGCAAGCATAGACAAGCCAGAAGATATCAAAAAGAAAATGCTTGAAGGTAAAATAAATACTTACTTTAAAGAAAAGACACTTCTATCTCAACCATTTATCAAGGATGGAGATATGACCATCGCTGCCCTTCTAGATAAAAACAAGGCTAAGATTGTGGAAGTGAAGCGGTATGTAATATAAATCTATGAATTTCCTTCTTATTTTATTTTTTATTTCTCTAGCCGGTATCATATTCATGATCTGGCGGAGAATAGTAAGGAAAGAAGAAATTGTGGATGAAGAAGAGGCTCCAAACGATGCTATCTTAGACATCCCCTATGTTGATGAGATCAAATACATGACCGTAAAAAAGATGAAAGAATACGGTTATGTGATATTGCTCTCAAGTATCCGGATGTCTATGAAGTCAACGCATGCAGTCAAGAAAGCTAGCAAGGAAGTTGCTGAAATAGTAAAGAACGCTATTTTAAAAGGTGGACCGGAGTCAGAAGATCCAAAAGAAGTTTCCAAGTTCCTTCAACTAGTCACGGATTACAAGCACAAGATCAAAAAGATCAAGCGAAAAATCCGGGAAGAAGAAGGCTTGAATTAGATATCGTTTTAGGGTAGATTAGAAAGACCAGTTTGCCGCCTTAGCTCAGTTGGTAGAGCTACACT
>CAZAFG010000009.1:0-8551 GCA_964484865.1 uncultured Candidatus Saccharibacteria bacterium
TGCAGGTCGGAATTTTGGAACTTTCTTTGCAGCTACTTTGACTTGCTCTCCAGTTTTTGGATTGCGAGCCATTCTTGCTGCTCGGCCTTTTACAGAAAAGATTCCGAAGCCAGCGATTGATACTTCACCTCCCTTTTTCATAGTAGAAGTGATAGTGTCAAACATGCTGTCTACGATTTCTTCAGCCTGTACCTTAGTACCGCCCAATTTTCCTTGCACCATTTCAGCTAATGCTTGTTTGTTCATAGTTTTTTAAAGTCTATTTTTAATACTTTCGACCTTACCTTCCTACCTATACATTATATTACAAGGGTTTTTTAGCGCAAGCTTCTAAAAATAAGGGTTTTTTATCGAGCGAATTCGATGATGCGGGTCTCCCGGATCATGGTGACTTTGATTTCACCTGGATATTTGAGTTCCTGTTCTATTTTTACAGCAATATCTCGCGCTAGAAGCTTGGCTTCGACATCAGTAACTTTTTCTGGAGTTACAAATATGCGAATTTCGCGACCAGCAGATAGAGCGTAAGATTTTTCAACTCCAGAAAATCCGTTTACGAGGGCTTCTAGTTCTTGGAGTCTCTTCAAGTAGTTTTCAACTGAGTCTCGTCTTGCACCAGGGCGGCCGCCGGATATAGCGTCAGCAGTCTGGACGATGATAGATTCTACAGTTTCGTATGGATAGTCTTCGTGGTGGCTCTTCATAGCGGTGATGATTCGTTCATCTGCACCGAATTTCTGAAGGATGCGCATGCCGATCTCGACATGAGTACCTTGGACTTCGTGGTCGAGAGCTTTACCGATGTCGTGCACCAAGGCTCCAGCTTTAGCTATAGCCACATCTGCACCGAGCTCTTCAGCAATCATGCCGGCGATGTGGGCCATCTCGATAGAGTGTTGTAGAACATTTTGTCCGTAACTAGTTCGGAAGTATAGGCGACCAAGTATTGCCACGATTCGTGGATCAAAGTTTAAGATTCCACACTCGTATACTGCTTGTTCACCTTTTTCCTTAATAATTTTATTTATCTTTTCTTTTGCATCTTCAACTAACTCTTCGATTTTTGCAGGCTGGATACGACCATCAAGAATCAAGTTCTCAAGCGCCATTCTAGCGACTTGTCTTCGAACTGGGTCGAAAGAGGATATTACCAAGGATCCTGGTGTGTCATCGACTATGAGTTCAACACCTGCTGCTCTTTCAAAAGCACGGATATTTCGTCCTTCTTTACCGATGATTTTACCTTTGATTTCGTTGTTAGGTATTGCTACGGTTGTGATCATGAATTCGGATGCAGTCGAAGCTGCTAGTCGCTGGATTGAAGTCGCCAAGATATCTTTGGCTCTTCGTTCGAGCTTTTCTTCATTAGCAGTTTCCATTTTCATCATCCGAACCAAGATATCTTCTTCGTATTTCTTTTCGATATCTTTGAGAAGTTCTTCCTTCGCATCGTTCTCGGAGAGCTTAGCTACTCGCTCGAGTTCGACTCTTTTCTCTGCTTCGATTCCAGAAACTTTTTCTTGAATCTTTTTGATTTCCTCAACCTTAGCTTTGATGTTTTCGACTTCTTTATCGATCTCGCTCTGGCGAGCATCTAGAGTTTCGTCTTTTTTCTCGAGTCTCTTTTCCTTATCTTTTAGTTCTTCATAACGCTTCTTCTCTTCTTCTTCTAGCTTGGCTAACTTTTCTTCGCTTTTCGCTTTAGCCTCATCAGTTATCTTCTGGGCTTCTTCTTTGGCTCCGAGCATCAACTGCTTGATGTCGATCTCGATAGATCGCTTTTTGCCAAGCGCGATGATGAGTCGGAGATAGTATCCGACAGCGAGACCGATAGCGAGTGCAAACACTCCGGTGATTATTGCTATTAAACTCATAAGTCTTGTCTCGACTTATAAAAACAAGCCACTATACTTCTATGGTAGAGTTCTCCTTAACAAATATATGATTATTTTTCACTTTTGTGGCAGAGTTGGAAGGCATGAGTGGGGAATTTCTATAAATCGATTGAAATAAATTTTTAAAATCGTACGCCTTCAATATACCAAAAAACCCCAGGGTTGTCCAACTGGGCTTTTAGTAATTAATCTTTTTTGGTTTTTAGGCTTTAGTCATTCCAGTCTTAGACCGGGTAACTATTTCGTCTATTATTCCGTATTTTTTAGCCTCTTCTGCGTCCATGAAAAAGTCTCGTTCGACATCTTTTTCTATTTGGGTCACAGCCTTACCGGTATTTTTAGAAAGTATTTTGTTTAAGTTGTCGCGTATTTTTAAGATATGTTTCGCGGTTATAGCAATGTCTGTAGCTTGACCTTCGGCGCCACCTAGAGGTTGGTGGATCATGACTTCGGCGTTTGGTAGGATAAAGCGCTTTCCTTTTTTACCAGCAGAGAGGACGATCGCCGCACCAGATGCTGCCATGCCGACACAAAAAGTAGAAACATCGGGACGGATATGGTTCATAGTGTCGACTATTGCCAAGGTTGCAGTGACGGCGCCACCAGGGGAGTTGATATAAAGAGAAATATCTTTCTTTGGATCTTCGCTCTCCAAAAATAATAGCTGAGCGATGATTATATTTGCAGTATGGTCATCTATAGTGCCAGCAAGAAATATGATTCGTTCTCGAAGTAGTCGAGAGTAGATATCATAAGCTCGCTCGCCAAACTGACTTTTTTCTATAACGGTTGGGATTAACATACACTCATCATATTCTTTTTTAAGTTTTTTTCAACCTCGCTGTAAGTGAAATAAAAATTGCCCCGGGTTGTTCCGGGGCATCCTTAAAGTACAAATGTATTACTGCGCATGTCGTAGAGTCTTACCCCTCTTTGGGTGTCGGGGAAGATGGCATTTTGGTTGATACTCCGAATTACATCTTCTTTTGGGTAATGTGATGCAACAACCACAAGATTGAATTTGGACATAAAAATGTCAGATACTAAGTCTTCTTGCGACATTGAATCTTTCAGAGGATTTGGAATTCTGAGGTTAGATTGCAAAAGATCAACCAAATTATCCCGCAAGTCCTCGGCAACTGCACCACATAAATTGTTGGTGAAAAAGATAATTCTCGGGTTTCTTCCCATATCCCAGTCATCATTCATCATGTTTGAGATAAAAGTTCTTATCTCGATCATCGTTTCGTTGAACAGGTTTTTATTATCCTGTCTTGAGTCGGCAATAAGTAGGTATTTGTGTGCCATAATTCCGTGTTTTTCGTTATTAAATTAAGGAGAAGTTTCTAAAGTCTTATTCTAAACCTTTTTATGTTAGAAATCAATTAACTCACGGTCTCTAAGAATTTAAAGATTTTTTCGTTAACGAGAACATTTTCCACATGAGCTCGAGCACGCTCTGGGTCCGCATCTTTATAGTGCTCTAAAATCATCGCGACTTCAGTCTCGATATCTTTTTCTTCGGCTTTTAGGCCTTCTACTTTTCCTATCTCGTGAAGTACTAGAGAAAGTTTCGCTTTCTTTTCACCATCTCCTCGAAATTCCTTACGGAGATCTTCAATAGTTTTATTTAAATGCTTCAAGTAGTCTTCAAACTTTAGCCCCATAGTAGTTATATCGCTCTCCATGCGGTAGATGATTTTATTTACTTCAGACTCTACCAAGATTTCTGGTACATCCACAGTTGAGTCGGCAATGATAGCTTCTACTATTTTTAATCTAGTTTTCTCCTTATTTTGATTTTCTTTTTCGAGTTTTAGGTTTTGTTTTAATTTGTCCGTAAAGTCCGCTACATTTTCAAAGGGCCCAAGAGCTTGGACAAATTCGTCATTGAGTTCTGGGAGTTCTGGTTCTACCTCACTTTTTTCCACTTCCTCAGTACCTTCAGTTATGTGTTTCTTTGGTGCTCGAGATTTTCGAATATCAAGTAATGTTTTCTCCACTTCTTCATCTGTGACCTCAGTACTTTTTTCAGCTTCTGTGATTTCGGAAAGAATTTTCTTAGCTATTTTTTTATAGTCAGCTAGCGTTACTTCAGGGAGAGTAGAAGTTCGGATTTTAAATCCAAGTGGACTTTTGCGAGCGAGCTTGGTCACTGCTATCATCGGTCGGCTGATGACATCTAGTTTTTCGTTTTCGATGAGCTTGGGGTAGTGTTCAGCAAGTGCCATCTCCGCCATCTCTTCTAAGATTTTTATTTCAGGAATGTTCTTGAGTAGTATGTCAGTAGGTACTTTTCCTTCTCGAAAACCATCAATCTTGGTGTGTTCTCCCAAGTGTTTAACCGCGCTTTCAAAATAAGCTTCAAAAGCTTCGGCTTCGATTTCACCTTCGATTTCGATCTCGCTTTTTGGAAGCTTAGTAATTTTAAGATTAGTGTATTTTATTTCCCTGTGAGTATCTTATAGTTAAGACCTTCTTTTGTCAAAAATAAAAACCTCTCCAGTGTGGAGAGGTTTTTAAGATGCGTGTTCAAAATTTATTTGAAGTCGCTGTCGATAGTGTCTATATCAGCGTTACTATTTAAGTCCGCTTCTATGTCACTAGTCTCGTCTGAGTCAGATAGGTTGTTAGCTGGAATATTTTCCTCCATAGGCACAGTACCGTCATCTATATTTTCATAGTTGCTAGGTTTGTTTTTGAAAACAAAGAAACCGGCAATTATTAATACAACTACAACTGCGACTGAAATCATGAGCGTGTTATTTGATTTTGCCCCTGGTGTTGTTTGAGTAGGTTCCATATTTATTCTTTTACTACATTCTTTTTAATTTCTTCGACCGCATTTCGCAGACTACCATGAGCACTCTTCAAGTCTTCTTTGATTAGGGAGAGTTTTCCTTTGAGCTCGTCAACACTTTTATCTGCTTCGATATCACTCTTTAGGTCTTCGATTTTGTCTTTTGCATTTTCAATTTTAACTTGAGCTTGGTCTACAAAACTTTGTGCGTCTCCAGTTTTCTTACCTTCTGCTTCGATTTTATCGATGCGAGTTTCGATTCGCTCTGCAATATTTGCCAAGTTCTCTGCTCGGTGCATAAAGGCTATCAAGATTCGTCCTCGGATCATCTTGGCACCGTCTTGCCAGTGTTCTTTCATGTCTTCTTTCCATGACTCTCGTTTTTCCTTCATGTCGCGCATCATGGCTTCGCGTTTTATTTTCATGTCTTCACGAGAATCTTTCCAGTCGTCAATTGCTTCTTTTCGTTCGTCCATGTGTTCTCTTTTAACTTCCATTTTTCCACCTCGCTCGGCTTCGTCTTCTCTAGCACTCACTTTGTAAGCACCGAGCACAAACACTAATACTAAAACAAAAAGTAAACTAAGATATTTTTTCATATATTTAATTCGAAAAGGTTAAAAAGCTTATAATGCTGACCACATTATAATTATACCACGATATCTATTTAGCGAATTTCTCTTTGTAGAGTTCTTGAGAACGAGTGATAGCTTTTATAGCTTCGTCTTTATCTTTAAAACCATTTATTACTCCAGTAGAAGGTTTTGTCTTTAAGTGTTTTATTACTTCCCAGTAGTGTTGGAATTCTCTTAGAGTGTGTTTATTTATGTCTGCAAGTCCTTTCACATCTTCCCATCGTCGGTCATCTACGGGAACAGCTATGACTTTATAATCGGATTCGTTGTCGTCTATAAGTTCCATCAGAGCTATTGGTCGTGCTTTTACTAGTATTCCTGGGTGTATAGGATAAGTAGCTAGTAGTAGTACATCTATTGCATCACCATCTTCCCAAAGGGTTTGTGGTATGAATCCATACTCACAAGGGTAGGGTGCTGCGTTGTAGTTAGCTCGATCAAGCATGATCATTCCTGTTTCTTTATCTATCTCGTATTTATTGTGAGAGCCTTTTGGAATTTCAATTATGCAATTGAATTCTTCAGGTGCGTTTTTGCCTATTGTTATGTCGTGCCAAAGATTCATAGTTTTTATTTTATTCTTCTTTAACTTCTTCTGCAACCACGACCTCTTCTTTTTCAACATTTTCTGTGTCAGTAGGTGCTTCTTCTGTCTTCTCTTCTACTTCTGGAGCATCTGCAACTTCTTCTTCCGCGGCACCAGTGCCTTTGATATCTATTCTCCAGCCAGTTAGCTTGGCAGCCAAACGAACATTTTGTCCGCCTTTACCGATGGCGAGAGAAAGTTGATCTTCAGCAACCTCGATAGTCGCTTTGTGTTCAGCTTCGTCTACTTCAATAGAAAGAACTTTTGCAGGGGAAAGGGAATTCGCTACAAAAACTTTTGGATCTTCACTCCAAGGGATGATATCGATTTTCTCACCACCTAGTTCTTGGGTGATAGTGTTTACTCGAGTTCCTTTTTGCCCGACACATGAACCTACTGGGTCTATGTGTTCATCATTTGAAAAAACCGCGATCTTTGATCGTGCTCCTGCTTCACGAGCGATAGACTTTATCTCTACCACACCAGATTCTATTTCTGGTGCTTCGATAGAGAAAAGCTTTTCGATAAATTTAGGATGTGTTCGAGAAAGACGAAGGTTGATACCTCGAGGTGAGTCTTCTACAGAGTATAGGTAGGCGCGAACTCTTTGTCCTCGTTGAAAGTATTCACCAGGAATTTGTTCTTCAGGAGCGATGACACCAGTAGCTCGGTTAAAGTCTACATAGACTTGGCCTCGTTCTATCTTTTGGACCATACCAGAAACGATTTCACCTTCTTTGGTACCGTATTCGTCGATGATAGAAGTTCGTTCTGCTTCTCGGATTCTTTGAATTATGACTTGCTTGGCAGTTTGAGCAGCGATGCGTCCGTAATCATCTTTTTGTTCTAGGGGAAATACGACTTCGTCATTTAGTTCTACACCTTTTTTTATCTTACGAGCGTCTTCGAGCATGATGTGGTGTTCGGAATTAAAGTGAACTCGTTCGTCTTCAGTATCTTTGATTGAATACTCTTCTTCTTGTCCTCCGCTGGTCGAAGGATCGTCCATGCGAGCAATACTCTCGTCTACAACAATTTTAACCTGATAAAAATCAGTCACTCCGGTCTCGAGATCAAATTTAGCTCGGATTATTTGTCCTTTTTTGCCGTAATCCTTCTTGTAAGCAGCAGCCATAGCTTGTTCGATAGCTTCTAGGATCTTTTCTTTTGGTATTTTCCTCTCTTCTTCTAGTTGTTCTAGGGCACTTTTGAATGTTTTTATGTCTAACATATATTTATTTTTACTTAGTTATTAAATTTTTAATAAAAAAAGTCCGGCTTTTGACAGGACTTCTACGAGAATTATCATATCACAAAAATCTTCAAAGCACAATACAGATATGTTTTATCCACAGCCCAATATTTATCACATCAGTCAATAGTATTGTATAATTTACTCATGCCTCCGTCCTCTATTAATAATCCTACTACTAGCAACAAAAAACATATTGGCTTAATTATTTTTCTTTTTGTAATTTTGCTTCTTGTTGCCGGTGTATTTTATTTTTACTCTAAGAAAAATTCTTCTAATAATCAAGAAGTTGTTGAAACAAAAACTTATGAAGAAATGAAGCAAGAAGTCAGAGACTACAAACCTGACCCTGCAGTACAACGAAACCCTGCACTTTTAAAACAAGAATTGGTTAATTACAAACCACCCAAGGATAACACCGGCCCTTCCGATGAAGAGATGTTAAACGAGCTCCGTAACGCTAAACCTTAAAATCCTTATAAAATATGAAGAAAATAGAAAAATTACGCAAAATTCTAAGCATCCTCCTTGTAGTAGGGGTTTTGGGCGGTCTTACTCTATATACTCACACTGTTCGATCAAGCGCATTGCAGAATATGTCTGGATACGCTTGGGGTGGAGATTGGACTGACCAAAATAACAACGGCATCCAAGACCTAAACCCAAACAATGTTCCTTATGAACCTACCGGTGGAGCTGGCTGGATTTCTTTTAACTGTACTAGCGGTGGAAACTGTGGATCTAATGATTATGGAGTAAATATTGAAGCAAATGGAGACTTGGTAGGTTACGCTTGGTCTTCTAACTACGGCTGGCTTAAATTTGGAGGTCTTAGTGGTTTTCCGACTGGACCTGGAGTTTCAACTGGTAATGCAAGGCTAAATGGCAATCAACTCGAAGGTTGGGCACGATTCTGTGCTGGGGCGTCAGATCAAAATATCGATAGTCCTAATTATTGTATTGGCACAGTATCTAACCCTTTAAACGGTGGCTGGGATGGCTGGGTTTCCCTAAAAGGTCCTGGTTATGGAGTTACCCTAGAACCTTCTACTGGAATTTTGTCTGGGTTTGCTTGGGGTGGAAACGATAATGGTAAAAATATTGTTGGTTGGGTTAACTTCTCAACAGATTTTTCTGATGTCATATATATACCTGTTACCGGACCGACAGTAAGTCTTGTTGTTGAATCCGATAGTATTCCAACTGGAGGCCAAGTTGAACTTTCTTGGTCTGGTGCAAACTTGATAGAGAGTTCTAGCGGATGTCAGGCATCTGGTGGTGCACCAGGAGATGGATGGCCGGGTGCTCATGTGTCCCCAGAGGGAACTTTCACTACTAATCCTATCAATACTAATGGCACATATACATATAGTATAAGTTGTT
>CAZAFG010000009.1:8651-18960 GCA_964484865.1 uncultured Candidatus Saccharibacteria bacterium
TTCACTACTAATCCTATCAATACTAATGGCACATATACATATAGTATAAGTTGTTACGGCAACAATGACTCCTGGTCAGAATTAAGTTCAGTGACTGTGACTGTGGGTGTTATTCTAGACTTCTACGCTGAACCTTCACCAGTATATTCTAACAATGGTTTTGAGACTGTACTTCACTGGACAGTCTCACCGAGTGATGGAGATTTACATAATTGCCAGGCTACAAGTACTACTTCTGGCGAAGATGAATGGAACGGTGCAGATATAGATGATCCTACTCCTTCTGCATCCTTCGGTCCTGTCTATGTACCACAAAGTCCTACTAACTTTACTATTACTTGTCAGAACGCAATAGAGCAAAATGTTGTGAAGTCTGTGCTAGTTTACCGAAGTGATTTACCAGAGTCAGTAGATCTCTGGAACAGCGCAGTTTCTTGTGCAAATGGACTCTGTACTACTACTCTTAACTGGTCTGTGATAAATGGTGAGAGTTGTGAAGCGATCAGCATTCCATCAGTACCAGATACAGGTTGGGGTGGAAATATTCCAGTCCCTCCAAGTACTGGCAACCAACCAGGAGTGATCGTACCTTCAATACCTCCAGGAGTAGTTACCACTTATAGATTAGAGTGTGTTATGGATTCCGGAGCAACTATTTCAGATGAACTGCAACTAAATAGTGATAGTAGTGCAACTCTGCCGCCGAGTTATGTAGAAAATTAAAATTATGAACACTAAAACCAAAACAATTTTAAAGTCAGTTCTAGTAGTTGGAGCATTTTCTATTGCGCTACATTCGTTTGCCGCTTGGACTGCACCGACTGCGACTCCACCAGGGAACAATACAGCGGCCCCAATCAATGTAAGTTATGAACTTCAATCCAAAGCGGGGCCTTTAGTTGTCGGCGCGATTCGCTCCTTAGGTGCAGCGATATTCGATGATACTCTCACCACTGTTGGGTCTGTGGGCATAGGTACTACCAACCCAGGCGCCAAGCTCGAAGTAAATGGACAAGTAAAAATAACTGGAGGCACTCCAGCTCAAAATAAAGTTTTAGCTTCCGATAATACCGGTCTCGCGTCCTGGAAAGATCTTTCTGAGCTCGGCGGTGGAGGTGGTGGAAGTAACGGCGGCTGGACTGATGATGGAAGCATTGTGAGACTTTCAGCACTTACAGACAATGTGAATATCGGCAACAACTCTATTATTTACAGAAGTTTTTATAATCAACCTACACCCGCTAATAGATTTCTGCATACTTCTGGTCCAAGTTCAAATGTTTTTCTTGGAATGGGTGCAGGGAGCCTCTCTCTGACTGGAGGCGGCAATACTGGAATGGGTAGTGGTGCATTGTCCAACCTTACTTCAGGTCTCGGCAATACTGGCATAGGACAAAATTCTTTATCTGCAAATACTTCAGGGAGCAATAATACAGCTGTAGGTGTCGGTTCTCAGGACTTAAATACAACTGGTGGATTTAATACCTCTCTTGGAAAAAGTTCTTTAAGTAAAAACACAACCGGTGCTCATAACACTAGTATTGGAGCTGAGTCTATGAATAACAATGTTTCTGGAAATCATAATACTGCCCTAGGAAAGTTCGCATTAAATAGCAATGTAGGTAGTTATAACACAGCTGTAGGGTCAAATTCTTTGATCGACAATATTTTTGGTAACAACAATACTGCTATTGGATACAATGCTGGGGTAGTTGCAATTGAGGGGGAAAATAGTTTTTCTAACACAACTGCTGTGGGGTACAATGCCACAGTAGATGCTAGTAATAAAGTTAAGATTGGTAATGGTTTAGTTACTTGGATAGGCGGTGCTGTCCCTTGGTCTCCAGCATCTGACATGCGTTTAAAGAAAAATATTAAAGATACTGATTTGGGATTGGATTTCATAAAAAGTTTGCGACCAGTTTCTTATCAGATGAAGACTGACGCTCCAACTGATGGATTGAGTTATGGTTTTATCGCGCAAGAAGTCGAGAAAGCTCTAGGAGACAAGAAAACAAAAATCATAGAAACTGAAAAAACGGAAGAAGCTTATAAATATCTGAGATATAACGACATCATCCCAATTCTGACCAAAGCAGTTCAGGAGCAACAACAAGAAATTGAACTTTTGAAACAAGAAATAGAATTATTAAAAAATAAAAATTAAAATAAATTATTAGCAACATTATAAACATTACAAAAATATGCAATCAAAAATAAAAACAATTCTAAAGTCGGTTTTCTTACTAGCGATATTTTCTGTCGCTATCTCTGCGTTCGCGGTTTGGACTATGCCGACTGATACGCCGCCGGGAGACAATACTCCAGCACCGGTAAATACAGGTGGAGGCCTTCAGCACAAACCAGGATCTCTCTTGGTGAATTTGTTTCGAGTTTTTGGAGATGCATATTTTGATGGCAATGTCGGAGTAGGCACGGTGACTCCTACATCCAAGCTCGATGTTGTCGGTACAGTCAAAGCCACTGGACTTCAAATAACTACTGGTGCTGGAGCGAACAAGGTTCTAACTTCTGATGCGAGTGGTGTAGCGACTTGGCAAAATTCACAAGGTGGTTCTGGTTTGCCTGCTGGTACTAACGGACAAACTGTTCGAAACAACAACGGTACTTGGGAAGCTACAAGTTCCATTTTTAATAACGGAACAAATGTAGGTATTGGAAATACAAATCCAGGACGCAAACTAGATGTAACTGGTGATATTAAATTCTCTGGATCTCTCTTGCCAAACGATTCCGCTGGACTCGCTGGACAAGTTTTGATGACTAACGGTTCCGGTACTACACCTTACTGGTCTACAGTTGTTGGTGAGCCAGGTCCTCAAGGTCCTGCTGGACCACAAGGTCCAATTGGTAACACTGGTCCTGCTGGACCACAAGGTCCCGCTGGCCCTCAAGGTAATGACGGTGCTCCAGGACCACAAGGCCCTATAGGTAATACTGGCCCAGCCGGACCTCAGGGTCCCGAAGGTCCACAAGGTCCCCCTGGAGCAGGAGGAGTGAATGGTACTGTAAATAGAGTAGCGAAGTTTACAACTGCTACTACTGTAGGGGACTCTACAATTTTTGACAACGGTACAGCTGTAGGGATATCAAATACTAGTCCTTCTACAAATAAATTAACAGTTGGAGCTTCTCCTAATACTAACCAAGGTATAACTTTTTACGGAGAACTTCGACCGAATGACTCTGCTGGAGTTTCAGGACAATTTCTAAAAACAAATGGATCTGGGATTCCTTATTGGGCGGATCCAACTGTTGCTATTAATGACCTAGGTGATGCTACTGGCGATGGTTCAGTAGACCTTGCAGGTCACACACAGCAGTGGAACTGGGATAATACACTTGCTGATCATGGACTTTTACTTTCTACCTCAGGAGGACATCCACCCGGTACAAAAAGTTTATTTGAAGCTCGAATAACTGGAACAGATAATTCTTCTTATACAACCGCTGGAATTTTTAGAAACAATAGAACTAGTACAGGGACAAACGCCGGAGCAAGATTTATTGCTACGAATGGTGCAGACAATTTGGCAATAGTAGTTCCTCCTGGTGCAGGAAAAGTTGCTATTGGTTCTGAGTTTGCAGACGAGTTACTCGATGTTGAAGGAAATATAAAAATTTCAGGTACTGGAGGTTTAATTTTAGAAGCTGGTAAAATAGGAAGATCTTCTTATACCCTAACTCTTCCACCAACATTGCCAAATGTCGCTAATCAAATTTTAGAATCTAATGCTGCTGGTACACTTTCTTGGATAGCTACACCCTCAGGTGGAGGCGGCGGAATGGGTGGTAGTGGAACTTTAAACTATGTTCCCAAATTTACTCCTAACGGAACGACTCTGGGAAATTCTACAATTTTTGATAACGGTAAAATTGGTATAGGTACAAATGGTCCAGACCCTAGATTCAGTGTGATGCAAGCTGGTCATACAACTCCTGCAAATTCTGACACCTATGCTTTTGGAATAATGAATACATTACCAAGTGCAGCTACGGATTTTACTATTGGTTCAAATGTAGACACTGTTTACATGCAAAGTTGGGCTTCAAAAAAATTGGTGATAAATAATCAAGGCAGTAATGATACTTCGATTAATCCAAACTCTGGTGAGGTGGGTATCGGCGTTTTGAGTCCAGTTGAAAAACTAGAAGTAGGAGGAAATATAAAAGCATTTGGTTCAGCTACTCTACCAGCTGGTCTTATTTTAAGAGAAGCTGGTAATAACGGTTCTAATACTGTAACCCTCGCTGCGGATCCTAGTATAAACTCTTCATATACAATAACATTCCCTACAGTTCCTCCTGGCTCAGGCAACAGAATTTTAGAATCTAATGCCAGTGGCTATCTTTCTTGGATACCAACACCTTCAGGTGGGGGCGGGGCAGTAACTTCTGTGTTTGGACGAACTGGTGCTGTTGTTGCTGTGGCAGGAGATTATGCCGTCGGGCAAGTTACTGGAGCAGCCCCACTTGCAAGTCCGGTATTTACTGGAATAGTAACGCTTCCTAATGCTTCAGCTCCTGTGGTTGATGCTGTGGGAGAAATTGCTATAGATAATAATCTTTGGGCAACAGGTAGAGGAGCTCCAGTTTTATTTGACGGAACATCTTCAACTGCACTGGTTAATGTCCTAACTTCTGATGCCCCAACAAACGGTCAAGTTCCTAAGTGGAATACAGGTGGAACTATCACCTGGGAAGATGATGTTTCTGGTGGAGGTTCTCAAACGCCATGGATTGCAAATGTTAACGCAAATGGATTTACTCTTTTTGGAAATGATGCAGCCAGTGATGACTTAACCCTTGATTCAACTTCTCATGCGACTAAGGGAGATATCATTTTGAATGCTTCAGGTGGAAATGTAGGTATTGGAACAACTGCACCTGCAAGCAGGTTGTCAATTTACAATACAGCAAGTACAAATGCAGAAATAATATCTAACACTGCAGATTCATTCTTGAGACTTGAAAGTAATGCCTCTGGTGGAAAGCAATGGTCTCTTGTTTCTTCTGGAACAACAGGTATAGGAGTTGGAAAGTTTTCTATTTATGATGCTGATAATGGCATTAGTCGTCTAGCTATAGATCTTAATGGAAAGGTGGGTATAGGTACTACTACGCCTACTGCATTTTTACATCTAAAAGCGGGAGCAGCTGGAGTTAGTAACGCACCACTTAAATTTACCTCTGGTCCACTACTAACCACAACAGAAGCTGGAGCGGTTGAATATGATGGTACTCACTTGTATTTCACACCAGTTGCTGCAGGCACAAGGTATCAGTTAGATCAGCAAGGCGGAGGGACAGCTCTTGATGCCATAGGGGATGCAGTAGCAGTTGGCACTGTTGATGCAAATAGCTTTGCTCAGACTTGGACATGGGATGGAGGTACAGGTACAGGGGTTCCAGCACTTAAACTAAATTCCACAACTGATTCTGGCTCAGGATCAAACTTATTTAATGTAGAGATGTCAGGTACTACTGGTGGGTCTACGACTGCTGCATTTTTTGAAAACATAAAAACCGGAGGTGGTTCTAATACTGCAGCCAGTTTCTCTGCTGTAAGTGGTCTTAATAACTATGCTCTGGTTGTTCCAAATGGAAGTGTGGGAATAGGGACTACTGCTCCGGCTTCAACTTTTGAAGTTAGCCAAACTAGTGCAGGTCCTGGTACTGTTTCTGTAACTATAAACCTTAATAGTTTAAATGGTGTAGCTACAGACTTTACAAACACATTGAAAGTTGGAGATAGTATTACAGTAGCTGGTCAAACTAGAAGTATTCAAAGTATAACTGACGATGACACGGCAACAGTTACTTCCAACTGGACTGCTACTGCTAATGGTGTCGGTTATACAGTTTCTAATGCTGGTTCTCGTTTTGCTGTACTAGGTAACGGAAACATTGGAATTGGTACTGCTACACCTACAGATAAACTAGATATCAATGGAAGTAATGTGAGAATTAGAAGTTCTATTACTAATCCAACAACTTCTACTTCAGGCACATGCGATCAAGGAGAAATTTCTTGGTCTACAACTTCAAGTACTGCTGGGTACATTTATGTATGTACATCAACAAATACTTATATGCGGGCACCTATGGCGACTTGGCCGTAAAAATGTATTCTAAAAAATCCCCCACTCGGGGGATTTTTTGTTTTTAAATTGCTATATCGATTACGATATAGCAACGGCAGTCGGACATCGAACAAATAAATTTGTTCATGCTCCTCATTTGTTGCTATAATATGTATATGCAAATTAGTGAAGCTGAACTTAAGAAAGCAATTCTTGCTGGTAATTTGATTTCTAAAACTGATCTCGAAGAAATTGCCAAAAAAGCCAAAACTAAAAAACAAAAACTCTCGGATATGATTCTTTCGGAAGGGAAAATTAGTGAAGCTGAACTTCGCAAGATAGAAGCCTATGTTTTAGGCATTCCATTTGTTTCGCTCGAAAAAGAAAAAATAGGTTTTGATGTTTTGTCTTTGATTCCAGAAGCCATCGCCCGAAACTACAACATCATCGCTTATAAAAAAGGGGAGAAGGGCTTGGAAGTTGCCATGCTCGATGCAGATGATCTGCCTGTGATCGACTTTATCAAGAAGCGCTCAGGGCTAAAAATATTACCTCGTCTTACTGATTCTTTATCGATCAAATCAGCTTTAGTCCAATACAAGCGAAGCTTGCAAGCTGAGTTTACAAATATCATTCAAAAGGAAGTAGGTAGTATAAAACTTTCCAAGGAAGATGGTGGAGGTGAAAAGTCAGCGGAAGAGCTTAAAGAAATGGCTGAAGATTTGCCAGTGGTTAAAATCGTCGACTCGATAATCTTGCATGGTATTTTACAAAATGCATCCGATATTCATATCGAACCTGGTGAGATGGATTTAGTGGTGCGTTACCGCATTGACGGCATCTTGCATGATGCTATGACTCTAGACAAATCCGCTGCTCCTGGAATTGTAGCTCGTATTAAGGTGCTTTCTAACTTAAAGCTCGACGAAAAACGGCTACCTCAAGACGGACGATTCAAGATAGAAGACAATGGCGATAAAGTTTCTTTCCGTGTGTCGACTCTACCTACTTTTTATGGAGAAAAAACTGTTATTCGTATTTTGAAGGAAAGTACTCATGGTTTTTCACTAGAGGGTCTTGGTTTCCACGGTGAAGCTTTGGAGCGAATCTACGAAGCTCTCAAACAAAAGACAGGCATGGTGCTCGCGACTGGTCCGACAGGATCTGGTAAAACAACCACTCTTTACACAATGCTCGATATTTTAAATAAACCAGAAGTAAATATTTCTACAGTAGAGGATCCTATCGAATACCAAATGCCTCGAGTAAACCAAGTTCAAGTAAAGCCAGAGATTGGACTGACATTTGCCAACGGCCTTCGGTCACTCCTTCGACAAGATCCAAATGTGATCATGGTTGGAGAAATTCGAGATGGTGAGACAGCATCTTTGGCAGTCAACGCCTCGCTTACAGGTCACTTGGTGCTCTCCACCATCCACACCAACTCTGCTGCTGGGGCGGTGCCTCGCATGATAGATATGGGAGTGTTGCCGTTTTTGATTATCTCTACAGTTAAAACTATTATTGCGCAACGATTGGTGCGAAAATTAACTTCTAGTAAAGAAAAGTATTTCTTAAATGAAGATGAAATAAAAAACTTAGGCAAGATTGTAGACTTAGATCGCATGCTTACTCTCTTGAGAGTAGAAAAGATAATCGGAGAGAAAGATACTTGGGATAAAATTAATTTTTACAAGGCTGTAAAAAGTGGTGACTCTGAAGATGGCTACTCAGGCCGTGTCGGTATTCATGAAGTTTTGAAAGTTAGTGGTACTATCAAAGAAATAATTTCAAAAGGTGGCTCGGCGGATGAGATAGAAAAAGTAGCTAAAGCTGAAGGTATGATGACGATTCTTGAAGACGGAGTTTTTCAAGCGGTTTTGGGTATGACTACTCTCGAAGAAGTCTTCCGTGTAGTCTCTGAATAAAATGCTTTTTTCCTATAAAGTAAAATCAAATAATGGTGAAGTAGTAACTGGCACCATGGAATCAGCAGATCGTTATACTCTCTCTCGAGAGCTTCGTTCTCGTGGGCAGACTCCTCTCGCCATCGAAGAGAAAAAAAAGATGAGTCTAAACCTAGATTCTTTGCTCTCCTTTATGAATAGAGTTAAAACTAGTGACTTGATTTTATTTACCAAAAACCTAAGCGGTATGATCAAGGCTGGATTATCCCTCTCTCGAGCCCTAGCTGTTCTAGAGAAACAGACTAAAAATAAAAAATTTCACGATATTATCGTAGCTTTAGATGGCGAGGTGAACCAAGGAGGTACTTTATCTTCAGGATTCGCAAAGTTTCCAACAGTTTTTTCAAAGTTGTTTGTATCTATGACTAGGGCAGGAGAGGAGTCTGGAGACTTGGCCGGCTCGCTTACCGAGATTGGTATGAACCTAGATAAAGCATATGCTCTAACTAGAAAAGTTAAAGGAGCACTGCTCTACCCGGGAGTTATCTTGATGGCTATGATTATCATCGGAGTTTTAATGTTTGCCTTTGTGGTGCCGACTCTGGCTGTAACCTTCAAAGAGCTCGGAGTGGATTTGCCTCCGACTACGCGGCTGATCATCGGACTTGGAAACTTTTTTTCAGAGCACTTAATTCTTTCATTTCTTATAATTTTTGGTGTAGCTGGCAGTTTGTTTATGCTTTTCCGAGCCAAGTTTATGTCTAAGTACTTGGATTTTGCTGTATTGAAGATTCCTATCATCGGGGCTTTGGCTAAAGAAGTAAATACTGCTCGTACTGCACGAACTATGTCGTCCCTTCTTGTCTCTGGAGTTTCCATCACTCGCGCGATTGAGATCACTGAAGATGTGGTTCAAAATATATATTATAAAAAAGTTTTACAAGATTCAGCTATCGGAGTTGAAAAAGGTAAACTTTTCTCTAAGTCCTTTGAAGATAATCCAAAACTCTATCCTATTATGATGTCGGAGATGATGCAGGTGGGGGAGGAGACTGGAAAGCTCTCAGATATGTTGCTCCAAGTTGCTCAGTTTTACGAAAATGATATTGAAGAAAAAACTAAAAGCCTTTCAACTATTATCGAACCATTTTTGATGATTATCATTGGTGCTGGAGTTGGATTTTTTGCAATCTCGATGATCACACCGCTATATTCTGTACTAAATAATATCTAGTTTTTTATTTCTTGCCAAGATATGATCTCGTATTGGTCAGAAGTAATTGGAAAGTCTGGTGGTGGGGCATACAGCAAGTATGCATCGTAGTTGATGTTTCTGGTCGTGTAGCCTGTTCCATTAGTATAAGCAAAACCATAACGATCATGAGAAGCTATCATCCCGTAGAGAGTTACAATTGATCTATCGTCATAAGCACAACTTTGTCCGTCACTGATATAGTAAAATCTCCCTACCTTATCATTTTGAGCAATCAGAGCCCCGTCAATTCGGAGGTCATCTTCACTGACTAGCCCCACCATAACTCCTTTTTGTCCTATCAGGCCGATAGCATCAGAACCGTCATAATTTGTGTATAGAATATCGTTATTGATAATGATATTTTTGAATGTTGCAGGGTCTGATGGTACTGGTAGATCAGCGGCAACAATTGTAAGTCTTGCTCCATTGATCTGTCCATTTACAACTACATGGTCTTCGATAAAGATAATACCGTTGCTTGGAAAAGCATAATTGCCTTGCAGTGTCTGGTTGTTTATACTCCAGCTTGAACTTTCAGAGCCAGTCCCATCGCAATGGCCTCTGCTTGCCCAGGAACTTATTTTATATAAATCAAAAGTGTCGTTAGTTTTTAAAACTATATGATACCCTACATAGCCACTACCCGATACATCTCGATAAAAACCACTTGATTGGGCGTTTGCTTTAAGTGTCGCTAGGTCAGTTGTAAACCCGGCAAAATCGATACTGGGCTGACTAATCAAGCGCCCAGCTTCAAAAACATCTGTCCGAGATGGAATAGAGTTTGGGTTTGCTTCAGCTGAACGATAAGTGTCATTTATACCGGAAGATGGTGGTGCATTTACATGAGTATGTACACCGATTTCATTGTTACCAGAGTGATCCGCATCGTCATAAGTAGTAGAGGCACTGGTGACTACATTGTGAGCTAGGCCATCAAAGCGAATACCACCATTAGCATGGATTGGTCCGAAAACTTCTGTGCCTTCTCCAAAACGCATAGCATCATGACCAGCAAATGCATATTTTGCGATTGATGGTTT
>CAZAFG010000010.1:0-18929 GCA_964484865.1 uncultured Candidatus Saccharibacteria bacterium
TGTTTAAATTTCAATTGACTCAAGGGTTGATCGAAGTACTACAGAAACAATTCGGTGCCAACTGGACTCCGAGACTCGAGCATGTCTTTCGTTTTACATGTCTCGCCCTTCTCGACTATCCGTATGCGACCATGCGCGGTATGATCTCGATGCTAACCGACCGAAACTATCGTCAGAAAGTGGTGGAATATATCCAAGACGATATGGTCAAAAGATTCTTCGCTATCGAATTTGCAGACTGGTCTGAAAAATTCGATACTGATGCTATCATCCCGCTGGTAAACAAACTTGGACAATTTTTGTCCGACCCGCTACTCCGAAATATTTTTGGTCAGAAGCAAAATAAAGTCGATATCGCGAGCTTGATGAACGAGCAGAAAATAATTTTCATTAATCTATCTAAGGGTCGGATCGGAGAAGAAAACTCGTCTTTCTTTGGCTCAATGTTCTTGACCAAGATCAAGCAAGCCGGCATGGAGCGGGCGGCTATACCTGAAAAAGACAGAAAAGATTTCTATGTCTATGTGGATGAGTTCCAAAATGTGGTGACTCAGACATTTGAAAACATCCTCTCCGAAGCTCGAAAGTATGGACTAAACCTCACTATGGCGCATCAATATGTCGGTCAGATTATTCCAAAAATTTACCAAGCAGTACTCGGAAATGTCGGTAGTGTTATTTCTTTTCGTATTGGTGGAGAAGATGCGACTAAACTAAAACCCGAGTTCGCTCCAGTTTTTGATGTTAAAGATATGATCAACCTCGCCGTTGGGGAAATTTATGTAAAGATGACAATCGATGGAGAAAGTTATGATCCATTCTCGGCTGAGACTTTAAAAATATTGCCACCGACTCATGAATCTTATCGTGAAGAAATCATCGCGGCATCTCGTCGCAAATACGCAATACCCAAAGGTGATGCTCAAAAGTTAATTCAAGAAGAAGAGTCTACCATCATCCGCTCGGCGGAAGAAAAGCGAGCTATCACTGGACATGGCAATGATAAAGCGGAGTCACCAAAAAGTGAAGCTGAACCGATGATATAACAATATTGAAAAAAAGTTACCTTTTTGCTATAATACCTATATGGCAAAAGACTATTATGAGACACTAGGTGTCGCAAAAGGTGCAACCAAAGACGAAATAAAAAAGGCGTTTTATAAACTCGCGCATAAATACCATCCTGATAAAAAGGAAGGCGACGAGAGTAAATTCAAAGAGGTTAATGAAGCTTATCAAGTCCTTTCGGACGACAGCAAGCGCCAAAAATACGATCAATTTGGGAGTGCCGACGCCCAAGGCTTTGGCAACTCGCAGAGTGGATTTGGAGGATTTGATTTCAGTGGTTTCCAAAACGGCGGCATGGACTTTGACCTCAATGATATCTTCAGTGAATTTTTTGGTGGTGGTATGGGGGGTCGTGCTCAAGCTAGACGAGGCCGGGACATATCAACTGAAATTCAAATTTCTTTTAGTGAAGCAGTTTTTGGAGTGACTCGAAAAATTTTAATTACTAAAACTTCCACTTGTGATACTTGCAAAGGCAATGGTGCTAAATCTGGCACCAAGATGGAAACTTGTGCCAAATGTAATGGTAGAGGTCAAGTTCGCGAAGTCCGCCGGACTATCTTAGGACAAATCGAAACAAAGAAAACTTGTGAGACATGTATGGGCCGAGGTGAAGTGCCAAAAGAAAAATGCGAAACTTGTCATGGTAAAGGAGTGCTTCGAAAAGAACAAGAAATCGTAATCGAAGTGCCAGCTGGTATTCGTGATGGTGAGATGGTTCGTATGACAGGCATGGGGGAAGCAGTACAAGGTGGTACTACTGGAGACTTGTACATCAAAATCAATGTAGCTCCACACCCTCTCTGGAAGAGAGACGGCAATGACTTGGTGATGAATTTAAATTTAAAACTCTCGGATGCACTGCTCGGTACTGAATACCCTATTGAAACTCTAGACGGCAACATCAAAGTTACTATTCCTGAAGGAGTATCCGTCAACGAAATTCTTCGCGTCAAAGGCCGGGGAGTGCCGGTTTCTAAAACTAAACGAGGTGATATTTTGATCAAACTCAATATCAAGATGCCAACCAAAATATCTCGTAAATCTCGCGAACTCATCGAAGAACTAAAAAAAGACGGGATCTAGAGTTTGACATTAACTCTAAAAAATGTTATAAACCAAACGAATTTGGTGATCTTGTTTGGCTTTCTTTTTCTCTTAATTGGGGCGAGAGAAAACCAAATAAGAACAACCATGATAGAACTTTTACAATCTCAAACTGAGCTAGAGGCTTGGTGTAATCTTTTTCCAAGCAGGAAAAAGGGTTTACTGGCAAGTTCAATTATTTACCTGCCGCTTCCTGATGAGGTCAAAGATCACTTTATAGGAGTTATGCCGTTCGACATCTTTAATGTTATTACTCTTTTTGAGTTTATATGTCTTAATCCTGACTTCTTGTTGCCTCACGAAAAGCTAGTTTGCTATAGACCTGATCAGGCTAAGTATTTTCCTGTAAAGAAGATGCGTAAAGATAGTGCGTGTTTCGTGGCCATCAAAAAATTTATGCTGGCAAACGGATTTACAGAAGAAGATTGGGTTATGTTGAAATCTAAAGTCAAAAGAACTAACCAGGGCGGTTCTCTTAGAAACTGGTTCTTTACAAACAAGAATTACGAAGGGTTTTTGATAATGAATATTGAACCTGCCCCTAAAAAGGTTCACAAAAAGGCTCTTCCGGTTCTAACTGCAGATTCTATAGATGAACTCAGAAAGCAAGACTTGTGTAAGATAATTCCTATCACACCCAAGTCGGAAAGGTATGAAAATCTACAGTATGCTTTTAAGAAGTATAATCTGATTGATCAAACAAATTCTCGCATTGTGGTCGAGGATGTGCTCAAGATCGATAATACTACTTATGGTTATATTAAAAAGGGGAGTGTCTGTGTTTTTAAAACCCTCGCAGAAATTCACCAGGAACTTCAGAGCCGAAAACTCACAGCGGAGCATAGTCAGTTTATGAGTTTAAAATTCAATGTAGTTTAAGTGGCATTTAACCACCAAATTCCAATGCATGCATCTCGTATCAAGTCCTCGAAAGGGGACTTTTTTTATTTTACATTGACTTTTGACTCAAATGTGCTATATTACAGTCAATCAAAAGCTCTTTAATATGTTCGAATCTTCCTGGATCAATAGGGGATTAAATCGAATGATGATGTAATAGTCATTCAAAGCTTACAAGGGCTCTTCAATCGGAGGGCCATTTTTATTGCTCAAAATTGACTTGACTTTTGACTTTATATATGCTATACTATATAGATAGTTAGGTTCTTTAAAAATGTGTGATTTTGAAAAGTGACAATAGTCTCTTCGAGAGGTTGCTGTCACTTTTTTTAAAATCGCATTGTTATGAACAAGGTAATCTTTTTTTATTTCTCTGTTGCTTTTGCTGCTATGGTCATGTTGACATCTACATCTTGTAAAGAAAACATGTCAGGCCACCGCCTTTCTGCTCAAACACCTGTGGCTGTAGTTACCGAAGAGCTGCTCACTGAACCCGCATTTCCAATGCCAAATGCCGGAGAAGTCTGGAACGAAACATTGGCCAGCTTCATTACTGAAGAATGGCAAATGGTCGGCGTATTTCCCGGTTACCCTGAAGATATGTATGTATGGGTAGCTTATCGCTGGATTCTTCCTAACGGAGCCGGTGGGTTTGCTTTGCAGTTTGAACCAGATTTTCCTATTGAGGATGTACTGAGCTTGGTGAACACTACGGCAGCAGTAGGGTACGAAAAACAAACAGACAATCGTACTAACTGGATCTATGTACAAGGCGAGACTGAAGGAGCTATTCATGAGGAGATCATGACTTTCATGAACGCCGCGTTAGAGAACATGGCTCGAGAGGGAGTTGAATACCTCGATTGGCAATCGCCTATTGGTCATGTGACCGGATTAGATGATACTGTCTTAGCACAGTAAGTTGCCGCTATCAAAAAGCAAAGTGCCGCTTGGTTTTATCCAGGTGGCACTTTTTTATTTTTTTATTTCAATTTGTTTCTAAACTTTTCAGTAATTATTTGATACACGAGTTCGGCAGAAGCGTATTCGGTGATGACGGTGTCTGCTTGCGGAGAAACTTCAACGATGTCGGCGCCGACGAGTTCAAATTTATTTATCAAGGCCTCGAGGAGTTTTACTCCGTAGTTCCATTTGAGTCCTCCAGGAACCGGAGTGCCAGTGCCAGGCATGACGGACGGATCAAAACCATCGACATCGATAGTGATGTAGAGGTACTTGGTTTTAATACTTTTTAAAATTTGAGCGATCTCTGGTTTCTTGGCTGGATAGCTCCAAGGAAAAACAGTCACTTTATTTTTTTTATCGCTAAAAAATTTGTATTCATCTTCTGAATATGAGCGGATACCAACTTGAACTATTGGGTATCCTAAGGAGCTAGCATGCCTCATGACGGTAGAGTGAGCAAGATTGGTCGGATTGTCGCTATAATCAGAATCATCTTTTCGTAAATCGCAGTGAGCATCTATCTGGAGTATCGTGACATCACGCGGTTTATATTTCCCGCAAAGCGCTTGGAAATGACCGATAGAAACAGAATGCTCACCTCCAAGAAGGAAAATGAATTTATTTTTATCTACAAGTTCATCGCAAGTCGCCTTGATTTTTTTGAGAGTTGCTTCTGGAGTGAGTTTATTTAAATTACCCAAATCTTTGTGCGCAGTTTTTACAAAATCATTGGTATTCTTTTTATATTTTCTACTCCAAAATTCTATCTGGGAATCAAGACAGGCGATTACTTTTTTAGGACCATCCTTGGTGCCTTTATGGGAAGAGGCAGTTTTGTCGTAGCCAGCGGAGAGTAAAACTACATCTGCAGAATCAATTTTTTTCTCATTTATTATACTTTTTACCATAGCATTATCTTATGTTATTATAAGGGTTATGACAAGCCCTGAAACTAAACTTATCCACGAAGTCCGTGCTGTAAAGAGCCAAAAAGAATTGGCGAATATTGTGAGCGCTCAGAGGATTGCTGAAAAAGTACTACAGTATATTGTACTAAAATTGTATACAGGAATTACAGAAATTGAGGTTGCAAATATGATAAAAAAGGAGTTTGTAAAATTAGGAGCTCCTATTTTGTCTTTTCCACCAATTGTGGCTTTTGGGGCGGGGAGCGCAGATATTCACCATGTGCCAGGCAAAACCAAATTGAAAAAAGGAGACATAATTATGTTTGATTTTGGCACCACTGTGAACCACTATTGTTCGGATATGACCCGGACATATTTTTGGGGCGAGCCTAATCTTAAACAGAAGAAAGTTTACATGGATGTTTTAAATGCTATGGAAGTCGCTATGGAAAAAATATCTAAAGGTGAAAAGAAGGCAGGAGTAATAGACGGCACAGCAAGAAATTTTTTGAATAAAAAATATAAGGTGGTGAGATACAAAGATGGCCGAAGGCGTGGTTTTGCGCACGGTCTCGGACACGGCGTAGGCACTGTCATCCATGAATGGCCGAGTTTTCATATTAATAGTCCGGATATTTTACCCGTCGGTTGCGTCATGACCATAGAGCCAGGAGTATACCTGCCCGGCTTTGGCGGAGTGCGCATAGAAGACATGATTGTCATAAATAAAAATGGATACAAGAACTTAACTAAAGTCCCCAAGGATTTAAAGAGTGTGATTTTGAATTCCGCAAAGTAATGTCGAAAAATAATTTACCACTTTCGTATATTGAAATTTCGAAAAAGAACCTGATCTGGAACATCAAGCAAATTCGAGGTTTGGTAAAAAGGGGAACCAAGATCTCTGCGGTCGTCAAAGGTAATGCTTATGGACACGGGCAAAATGAAGTCGCTCAAGTACTCGAGCCATATGTAGACTATTTTCAAGTAAACAGTATTGAAGAGTTAGAGCTTTTAAGGAAAGTAAGTAAAAAGAAAACTCTCGTGTTTGGTTATGTGCAAATTAGTGATTTAACTCGTGCTATAAAACTCGGTTCTATATTAACTTTTTTTTCAATACAACAATTGCAGGAAATTAATAAAGTTGCTGGTAGGTTGAAAATCAAACAAGAAGTCCATATGCCAATAGATGCCCATCTAGGGCGCGAAGGATTTTTGGAAAAAGATTGGACAGAAGTTTTTAACGAAATAAAAAAATGTAAAAGTATAAAACTTACTGGGCTTTATGCTCACTTTGCAAACATTGAAGATACTAAAGATTTTTCCCATGCTAAGAAACAAATTGATACATATAAACAAGCAGTAGATTTAGCAGAAAGTTTTAATTTTAAAAATTTGGATACACATATTTCTGCAACTTCTGGAATTTTAATTTATGATAAAGGTTACGGACTCAACTCTATGGTGCGACTAGGTATTGGACTTTACGGCATGTGGCCAGCAGAACATATACAGAAAATGTATAAAGGAAAAATCTCTCTTAAGCCGGTTTTAGCTTGGAAAACGAAAGTTGCTCAAGTAAAAACTTTGCCACAAGGGCGTAGTATTGGTTATGGTCTTACATATGTAACCCACACAGAAATGAAAGTGGCAGTTATACCACAAGGCTACGGGGATGGATTAGACAGGAGAATGTCTAGTAATGGTGAGGTTTTAATTGCAGGCACTAGGTGTAAAATTCTAGGACGAATGATGATGAATATGTTTGTAGTAGATATAAGTCACTTAAAAAATATAAAGGGTGGCGAGGAAGTTGTAATTTTAGGACGACAAGGTAAAGATGAAATTACAGCGGAAGAAATTGCAAAAAATATTGGAACAATAAATTATGAAGTAACTACTCATGTAAATTCATTGCTTACTAGAGTAGTTATTTAATAAATTCTATAACTTCATCAAATTCACGGCGGACTTTAGGGCGAGTGCTGGCGGGGTCAAGGCCTCGATAACCGAGCGCTAGCATGGTGACTGACTTTAGATTTTTTGCTTGGAGTTCAAGCACTTCATCTACTTTCTCATTAGTAAATCCTTCCATGGGACCTGCGTCGACTCCTAGGAGAGATGCAGTTTCAAGCATTATGCCTAATGGTATATAAGTCTGGGATTTTGCCCAAGCTTCTAGATCTTCTTGTTTTATATGTTTAGCAAGACCTCCTTCTAATACACTCTTGAGTCCACCAAGCTCTTCTATTCTTTGGTTTTGGATTTTAGCAGTTCTTTCCAACCTTTCTTTTACGAGATTTTCTTCTATATCTGTGCGATAGGTAAGTACGATAAGGTGTGAAGCATCAGTTATCTTTGGTTGGTCGTCGCCTACTTCACGAAGCTTTTTTCTAATGTCAGGATTCTCGACAACGATGAATTTCCACATCTCGATACCACTACTCGAAGGGGAGAGTCTGCCGGATTCTAAGATAGTATACAAATCTTCATCAGAAACTTTTTTGTTGGGATTAAAAACTTTTACAGCATACCGCCAATTTAACGCCTTTAAAATTTCTAAGTTTTTCAATGTTGTAACAGTTTCTTTGTTCATAAATTTGACTTCTCTTAGTTATGGGTATATATTCATAATATACTAGGTCGAGATTATTAGCAAGTTTTTTGGTAGAATAAAAAAATGGTTAGGCCAAAATGTGATAAAAAAGTGGACTTTTGTCCCAAATATACCGAATTTAAACCAGATGGATGTCCGGAGGGTAAGAAATTAATTGAGATAGAACCTGAAGAAGCTGAAGCAATGCGTCTCAAGAATATAGAAAATCTAGATCAGATTAAGGCTGCAAAGAAAATGGGAATTTCACAAAGTACTTTTCAAAGAATTTTGGCTTCTGCTTATAAAAAAGTTTCTAGTGCGTTGATTGAAGGTAATATTATTAAATTAAACGAAAAGAAGCATCGCGCCTAAAGGACTTACGCGATGTGATTCGCAAAATCACATGAATAACATAAAAGAATTAGTAGAAGACTTAGCAAAAATGATAAGTGAAGGGAAAATTTTAGAAGCTTTTGATAAATACTACGCAGACGATGTAGTTATGCAAGAAAATGAAGACGCACCTCGTATAGGTAAAGCTGTGAGCCTAGAGTACGAAAAGGCCTTTGTAAATGGTATTACCGAGATGCATGATGGCAAGACCTTGGGCATAGCAGTCGGAGATAATTATTCTACTATTGAGTCTTTCATGGATGTAACTCATAAAGACTGGGGTAGAATTGCTAGATCTCAGGTTGCCTGCCAGACTTGGAAGGATGGTAAGGTAGTTAAAGAGAAGTTTTACTATAACGCTGGAAAATAAGCCTCAAAACCCTTTAAATTTGCTTTTTAAAGGGTTTTGTACTAATATCTAGGGATGTCACAAGATAGACTTTTTAGACTTAAATGTAGTATCTGCAAGAGCGCAAATTACTATACAAATAAAAACAAGAAACTCGTCACTAAAAAGATCGAGCTCAATAAATATTGCAAGAAGTGCCGTAAACAAACTAAGCACAAAGAAGCAAAGTTGGTTGGTTAATTTTTTTTGATTTTTTCCTCTACTTTGATACAATGGGGTGGCAACAAGTGTTTGTTGCTTGTTCTTTTTATTAGGCGTCCTTAGGGATGCCTTTTAAGGAGATACAACATTTTTAATTTTGTATCTCTATACCCCTGGTCTGTTTGGCTTCGGCCACTCGCCATGGGGTATGGGCGATTAGTTAAGTGGTATAACTTCGGTCTCCAAAACCGCGGTCGGGGGTTCGATTCCCTCATCGCCCGCCAATGATTCCTGAAAAATTTATTTATATAGGAGTATTCTTGAATTTTATAGGTCAACTTTTATATCTTCGAAGTATTGTTTGGGGTTCTACTAAACCGAATCTAGTTTCTTGGTTTACATGGATGCTGGCTCCATTTGTAGGGGTATTTTTACAACTCAAAGCTGGCGCTGGACTTTCGGTGCTTCCAGTCTTTATGGCAGGTTTTGGACCATTGCTTGTAATAGTTTTGTCTTTGCTTCGCAAGAATGCGTATTGGAAAGTAACTCAGTTTGATTTGATTTGCGGAGCTTTATCTATAATGGCTTTGATTCTCTATATTCTTACCAGCAATCTAGGTGTTTCAATTTTGTTTGCAATTTTATCTGATGGTTTGGCGGCAATTCCAACACTCATAAAGTCTTGGAAGTTCCCGGAAACAGAATCCGGAACCATTTATTTTTTTGGTATAGTTAGTAACACTATGGGTTTGTTTATTATCAAAGATTGGTCTTTCTCGATTTATTCCTTTAGTGTTTATATCATCCTAATAAATCTGGCAATACTTGCTTGTATATACCGAAAAAAGTTTTTAAGTTTGTTATAATATGAATCTATGGCATACACCCAGGGAAAGAAATCGGTAACATTTGCATTTTTAGGAAATTCGTTTGTCACAGTCATCAAGGCTATCATTTTCTTCGCGACTGGTTCAGCCAGTATGTTCGCCGAGAGTATTCACTCTTTGGCAGATACCTTGAATCAATCCCTCCTCCTGATAGGTCTCAATCGCTCTAAACGGCCTGCTGACAGCAATAGAGGCTACGGGTATGGTATCGAGAGGTTCTTTTGGTCCTTGGTCTCTGCCTGTGGGATATTTTTCATCGGTGCTGGAATCACTATTTATCACTCAATAGATTCTTTGGTTCATCCCGAGCACGGTGCCCATACTTTTAATACATCAACTATAGCAGTACTTTTGATTGCGCTCGTGATCGAGAGTGTCACTCTTTGGTTCGCATTTAGAGAACTTAAAAAAGATAAAAAGCTATCGATGGCAATTTTTAAAGATGCTGATCCAGTACTCCTCGCTATCATTTATGAAGACTCAGTCGCTGTGATCGGTGTAGTGATCGCTCTTGTTGCTCAGTGGCTGACTTATACTACTGGTAATACTGTATATGACGCAGTCGGAGGTATCGTGATCGGTTCCATCTTAGGATTTTTGGCAATTGTTTTAATTATAAAAAATCACCAATACATAATCGGTAAACCTTTGAGTAAAGAAGTGAGCGATGAAATTATCGAAGAACTTTTAAAAGACCCATGCATTGAGCATGTCGTGGAGTTCAAGTCGGTGGCTGTCGACATCGGCAAGTACCGGATATTTTCAACGGTGGAGTGGAATGGCTCGCCCTTGTATCAAGAGATCTACGAAGCCGGAGATTTACAAGAAGAATTTGAAGGTATTAAAGATGACTTTAAAGAATTCGCAAAGCTCATGTTTAAAACCACAGACCGTATCCCACGGTTAGTGGGAAGTCATATCAACATGGTAGAGAAAAATATTGTTGAGAAGTTTCCACAGATAGCTTATGTGGATATTGAAATCAATTAAATCAAATGGTCGTCTTTGAGGAGTTTGCGGACTCCAACAAAAATGGCGGCAAAGAATATCATGATCAAGAGAGTTTTAAAGGCGTAAAAACCTAAAAAGCCCCAGAGGGCGCCGTAGAAACTAAGAGGAAAGAAAAACAAGTTCATCCGGCTATTATAGCCATACTCATGCTATAATCAAGGGGCAATGCTTGAGCTTTTCGATATCTCGCACATCATCCTTCACTATGGATATATAGGTATTTTCTTAATAGTCTTTTTAGAGTCTGGAATATTTTTCGCTCTTCCTGGAGATAGTTTACTTTTCTCTGCAGGCCTCTTGGCTTCGGCTGGAATTTTACATATTTATACTATCATCCCGATGATTTTCGTAGCTACATTTTTAGGAGCATTGGTGGGTTATGAGATTGGTGTGCATCTAGAGAAATTACGAAAATATTCTTTATTTCAAAAAATGTTTAAAAAAGAATATCTCGACAAGGGTCACAAATTTTTTGATAAATATGGCAAGGTAACTATAGTTTTTTCTAGATTTGTGCCGATTGTTCGGACTTTTGCACCGATTGTAGCTGGTATTGTAAGAATGCATTATGGTACATTTTTACGATACAGTTTGACCGGATCTTTTTTGTGGTCAGTTATAGTCACCTTGGCTGGATTTTTATTAGGTAAAATTATTCCAGGTCTAGAAGACTATGTCACTCCATTGATGTTGGCCGTAGTTATCTTGTCTATTTTACCTGGAGTGTTTCACTTAATAAAAAATAAAAATGCGCCTACAGTGACTTCTGAATAAAGCTTTTTATTTCTTCAAGTTCTTCAGGATTGAACCCTTTGGCCTTGCTCGGGGTAAACCATTTTATTTCTTTGTCTCTTTTAAACCAAGTATTTTGTCGTTTGGCATACTGTAGAGTGCCTAAAATTACTTTTTCAATATTAGGGTCATCATATTCAAAACCAAACTCTGCTAATCTCTTTTTGCTAACCCCTTTAGCCTTTAATTTTTTGATTTCATCTAGTAGCCCAGCATCAAACATGCCAGATACTCTCTTTTTTATATTTTTTTCTAAAATCTCTGGAGGTAGGACTAATCCTATTTTGATAAATTCATAGGGGAGTTTTTGTTTTTTAATTTTAGGTACTTTACCTAAGGCTTTGGCTATCTCGATGGCTCGGATCAAGCGCACAGGATTTTTCGCATCGATATTTTTTGCTCGCACCGGATCTAGTTTTTTGAGTATGGTGGACAAGGAAGCTGTAGACTTTTTACTCAAGGCTTGGCGAAGTTTTTTGTTTGGTTCTACTTCGGGGTAGACCTCACCTCGAACTACTGCATCAATATAAAACCCAGTCCCTCCCACAATAATCGGGATTTTGCCTTGTCTCACAATGGCAGTGGCCGCCGTCATTGCGAGACTTTGAAATTCAGCAACGGTAAACTTTCCACCTGCTTTGGTAGACCTCTTTGGACTAACAACATCGAGTAAGTGGTGTGGCACACCCTGCATTTCTTTTTTGGTAACTTTTCCAGTACCTATGTCGAGGCCTTTATAGACTTGGCGAGAATCTGCAGAAATAATTTCTCCACCTAGTGCTTTTGCTAGCCTTACTGCTAGGGCACTTTTGCCAGTAGCGGTCTGTCCTACAATTACAATAACTTTTGGTTTAGTCATGTGTAATTGATTTTGTTTTATTCATATGTGCCGGAGGAGAGAATCGAACTCTCACCCCTTACGAGACACGATTTTGAGTCGTGCGCGTCTACCAATTCCGCCACTCCGGCAAAAATAAACTATTTTGTATTTTACTTTAAATTTATGTTAAAATCAATCGATGTCAAATTTATATTCCAATTCTATTTTCTGGGTAGAAACAGATCGAATCAAGCCCAACCCTTACCAGCCTCGCCGGGAGTTTGATGAATTGCGCCTAGCTGAACTCGCGGATTCTATTCGTCAGTACGGTATTCTTCAACCTCTCACGGTTTCTCGAGTTGAAGTGCAAAAAGAAGATGGAGGGTTAACTACCGAGTACGAACTCATCGCTGGAGAGCGACGACTGCGGGCTTCACGCCTCGCTGGAGTCACTCAAGTGCCAGTTATCATCCGAGTAGGTGATAGTGCACTGATGAAGCTAGAACTCGCTATTCTTGAAAACTTGCAGCGAGAAGATTTAAATGCCGTAGATAAGGCTCGAGCTTTTTTTAGACTAGCAAATGAATTTAAATTTACTCACGCTGAAATTGCAAAGAAAGTAGGCAAGAGTCGAGAATCTATTTCCAACACTCTTCGATTGCTGACTTTACCGGAAGACGCCATCAGTGCTCTCTCAGAAGGAAAAATTTCCGAAGGTCATACTCGACCTCTCCTCATGCTGGCGGATCACCCAGAAGAGCAGATGGTATTACTCAAGGAAATAATTTACAAAAAACTCACTGTACGAGAGGCGGAAAAAGTATCTCGTAAAATTGCGTATGACCGAATTCGCAAGAAAGAATACATGCCTGATCCAGAAATAGTCGAACTCGAAGAAGAATTGCAAGACAAACTAGGTACTCGGGTGCATATCGAACGGAAAGACACTGGAGGCCAAATCCGAATTGACTATTTTTCTACTGATGACTTGCGAGCCATATTAGAGCAGATTCAAAAAGGTGATATCGAAAAAAATGTCACTGACATGTTGGAGAATCATGTGGCACAGAACCCAGACGAGATGCCATCTAGTGGTGAGGCTGTAGAAGAGGCCGCTATTGATGACCGAAGTAAGGAAGAAGTCAAAGAAGATGATTCTAAGCTTTACGACATCACTAACTTTAGTCTTTAGGTTACCACTTACCGTAACTCTTTAGTTTAGAAAGTAAACTATTTTTTTCCAAGTATGATCGAATATGTTTTTTAGCAACAGCACTCTTGGTGTGGTCTATCCATTTGCTCGATGGGTGAGAATCTTTTTTATCTATGATCTCCACGATGTCGCCATTTTTTAACTCTGATAGTATTTGAACCATTTTGCCATTTACTTTAGCTGAAGAGGTGTGGTCTCCGAGGTCGGAGTGGATAGCGTAGGCGAAATCAATCGGCGAGGAGCCTTCTGGTAAATCTATGACATCTCCTTTGGGAGTAAATACGAAGATGCGATCGTTGAAGAAATCCATTTTCAAATGTTCTAAAAATTGCTTTGGTTGATCTGGGGTGTAGTTGAGTTCTTTGAGTTCTTCAATCCACTTGAATTTTGAGCTGTCATTTACAGTCTTCTTGCTACCTGTTTCCTTGTAAGCAAAGTGCGCTGCGATACCATATGCTGCTTCTACATGCATGTCATTGGTTCTAATCTGAATCTCCGCTATGCCTCCACCAGAGAGGACGATAGTAGTGTGGAGACTTCGATAACCGTTTGGTTTTGGTAGTGCTATATAGTCTTTGATACGTCCAGGGAGGGGTTTCCAGATAGAATGGATGATGCCGAGCGCTCGATAACAGTCCGAGACATTGTTGACCACCACTCGGAGCGCCACGATATCATAAATCTTTTCGATATCCATATTGTACTTTACGAGTTTTTTATACAAACTGTATTTGCTTTTGACGCGGTAAGTCATCTCGGCAATGTTGATTTTATTTTCCTTCAAAGACTTTTGGAGAGTTTGTTCTACTTCGCCGAGTTGCTTTTGGTAGATGTCTTTTCGCTCTTTGAGAATTTCTTCTACCTGGGCATATTCTTTTGGAAAAGCAAAAGGGAAGGCGGCATCTTCGATCTCGCTTTTTAGTTTTCCCATACCTAGTCTGTTTGCTAGCGGGGCATAGACTTCGATGGATTCAATAGCGATTCGTTTGCGTTTGTCTTCGCGGACATGTTCTAGGGTTTTTAGATTGTGGAGACGGTCGGCGAATTTTATGATCACCACTCGCAGGTCGTTGGCCATAGCTACAAAGAATTTTCTTAGACTTTCGATGTGCCGTTCATGACCGCGGTATTTTAAAGTTCCTAATTTCGTGACACCATTTACTAAAAAGACGATGTCGTCTCCAAATTCTTTTCGCATTTCATCTTCTGGGATGGCTGTGTCTTCTAGGACATCGTGCATGAGTCCAGCGGCGATAGTTTTAGCATCCATACCGAGCTTGGCTAGGAGTTTGGCAGTTTCTACTACATGAGAGAAATACGGTTCACCGCTCATGCGTTTCTGTCCCTCATGGGCTCGTTCAGCAAAATGGTAGGCTTTCTCTATAAGAGCTTGGTCCTTTTCGTTCAAACCCCCTTCAACGAGATCTATGATTTCTTTATAATCTGACATAACCTTATTATTACTATTTCAAAACTCAAATGCAAATACGGAGGCACCCCTCCGTATTTGCATTTCTGCTCAGTATTTTCCTTGTCTCTTAATAAGAGCGGCCGCGGTTATTAAGAGATAAGCGATTTATTTCATTTTATTTCATCTTTTTTATTTTATCTTGTTGAGTTTATCTGGGCGATGGTTAGGGCACTTGTTGTTGCTGCATCGCTCGGGAATAGTCTTGGTGCCTTCCATCATGAGAGATTGGCACATCGGACAGATGTTACCAGTTGGCTTGGCTTTAATTGCATTTTTGCAATCAGGATAATTGGAGCAAGAATAAAATATTCCAAACCTACCACGGCGTTCCATCATTTCACCTTTTTTGCAAGTAGGGCAGACGACCCCAGTCATTTTGCGTTTCTTTTCTTCCTCATCTTCTTTGATGAATTTACATTTCGGATATCGAGAGCAAGAGATGAATGTTCCGGTACCATCACGGCGCTCACGGATTACAAGCTTACCGCCACCAGACTTTCCTTTCTTTTCTCCGCAGGTAGGACACATCTCACCGATTTCTTTTGGACCTTGGAGTTCAGTACCGTCGAGCATCAACGCTCCAGTACAATCAGGATAGTTTAAGCAAGAATAAAACTTTCCAGCGCGAGAGAGCTTGATCATCATCTTACCACCACATTTTGGACACAAGATACCTTCTGGCGCATCACCTAGGTTGGTAGCTTTTTCAAGTTTATCTTTAGCTTTTACTTCTTTTAGAAATGGTCCATAAAATTCTTTTAGGGTTTTTTCGTACTCTCGTTCACCTCGAGAGATTTCATCGAGCTTGTCTTCCATTTCCGCTGTGAAAGTATCAGAAATATATTCTGCAAAGTTTTTTTCCAAAAAGTCTGAGACTACTTCACCGACATCGGTGGGGAAAAGAGTTCGTCCTTCTTTTTTAACATAGTCACGCTCTTCGATAGTGCGCATAATAGAAGCATAAGTAGATGGTCGGCCGATACCTCGGGCTTCGAGTTCTTTAATTAGTCCTGCTTCAGAGTACCGTCCTGGCGGTTCAGTGAACTTTTCTTCACTTCGTAGATCGATGAGTTTTAATTCTTCACCTACTTTGCATTCTGGGAGTTCTACATCTTCACCCCTTGAACCCAAGTCTGCCTCGAGCCAGCCAGGGAATAGTAGCCTGGAGCCAGTAGCGGAGAAGTTTGGTAAGTCTTCATGGCCCTTTATCACAGCTATAACTTTAGTTTTTAGAAGTTTAGCGTCAGTCATCTGTGAAGCGATAGTTCGCTCCCAGATTAGTTGGTATAGGCGTTGTTGCTCGAGAGTTCCAGCATGAGCGACTTCGATATGTGTCGGACGGATAGCTTCGTGAGCCTCTTGAGCGTTTTTGGATTTAGTTTTAAAGACTCTAGCCTCTACATATTTATCACCATACTGTTTTTTAATTTGGGCTATTATCTGAGCTTGAGCCACACTGGCCAAGGTCGTACTATCAGTACGCATGTAAGTGATATGTCCTGCTTCGTAAAGTTTCTGGGCCAGTTGCATTGTTCGCGATGGTGAGTAGCCGAGTCGAGAGCTTGCAGTTTGCTGAAGAGTAGAAGTAGTGAAGGGTGCTTTCGGTGAGCGTTTTTGTTCCGACTCTTTGACGCTTTCTACTAACCAAGTGCCAGCTTTGCCGGTTTCTAGTATTTTTGCAACTAACTTTTCGTCTCGTGGTTCCTCAGCGCAGGAGAGGGTAAGATTTTCTTTTTTTGGAGTTTCAAAGTCGCCAAAGAGTCGCCAAAATTTTTCTGGTACGAAGGCGCGGATTTCTCGTTCTCGCTCCATGATGATGCGGAGCGCAGGGGACTGGACGCGGCCAGCTGAAAGTCCGTAACGCACTTTTTTCCAAATGATTCCCGAGAGGTCATAGCCGACGAGTCGGTCGAGGACACGGCGAGCTTCTTGAGCTTTGCGTAAATCAGTATCAATTTTTCGCGGACTCTTTAATGCCTCTTCAATAGCTTCTTTTGTAATTTCGTGAAAAGCTACCCGGCGGATAGGAGCAGTGACTTTCTTATCTTTCTTGAGCAACTCTTCGATATGCCAAGCGATGGCCTCGCCTTCACGGTCAGGGTCAGTCGCGAGGAGTATGTCTTTAGCTTTCTCAGCTAGACTCTCTAGTTCATGGACAACTTTTTCTTTACCTTTAGAAATTTCGTAATGGGGAACAAAGCCAGCTTCGATGTCGATAGCTTTCTTGTTGGATTTCGGTAGATCCCGGATATGGCCTACGGATGCTCGAACTGTATATTCGCCCTCGAGATATTTCTCGATAGTCTTTGCTTTAGAAGGGGATTCTACGATTAATAACTTCATTCCCTAAAGTATTACATGAAATTTGTGGGTTTAGCAAATAGGTATTGACAAATGGGTACTAAATATGCTATAATATAAAGGTAAACCATGTACCTCACTTAAATTTTATATAACCATGAGAAATTCATTTTTCTTTGTACTTTTTGCATCTTTGGTGCTTCTCACTTCTTGCTCTCGTAAGTATGTTCCGCTGACAGATGCATTGCGGAAAAAATACGGGCTAGGTGATAAAGAAATGCCAATAGTGCAAGGATTCATCTCTAGGGATGTCACCTTCACCGCTGACACAGCATATGTAAAGCGCACCATCAAGAAGGGTGTGATTTATCAGACTGACAGCAAGGATGTCGAAGACATCGTCATTATCAAGAAAACTCCAGGCAAGTGCCTGAAGGCTACTGGAAGTAGTTTGGAAGTTCGCTTTGACTCCCGCGATACACCACTGAAATTTTCAGTGTTCCCAGACTATGACACGGACTCAAACGGAGAGATGATTCCAATTTACAATCCAAAGTATCGGCTCGAAGCCGACTACTGGGATATCCTTTCTGGAGAATTTACCATCAACGAGCAGATGATGTACACATCCTCGATTAATCGAGATGCTTATATCTATGTTGATTTAAGGCAAATTTCTAATTTCAACAAAAAGAGAAGAGTTGCTCGTGGGGAAACAGTAAAATGATCGTATGATCAAAAATGTGGATTTCTTTATTTATTGCACATAGGGTAAAGACCTTGTGTGGATGTAGTCGCTCTTAACCAGGTCTGGTGGAGCGACTTTTTTATTTCCAATTTTAATACAAACGAATTTCACCGAGCTCTTCTTTTATAATTTCTTTTATTTCCATAATTGAAAGTATGGCATTCGCTTCGGCGGTCGGTAGTCCGAGTGCTCGGATGAGATCATCTCGAGGCATGGGTTCGCGGACTAGATCCACAACTTTTTTCTCTTCTAGGGTTAAATCCGCAAAGAGGCTGGCTTGTTTCTCAACATCATTTTTTATTTCAAATCCCAAAGCTTCCAGGACATCATCGGACGAGGTTATCGGCGTCGCACCCTGGCGGATTAGTTTATTTGTGCCCCGAGATGTAGGCGAGAATATCGAACCTGGAACAGTGAGTACATCTTTATTGTATTCGACTGCGAGTCTGGCGGTGATGAGCGTGCCGGATTTTTCTTCACCTTCGATTACGAGAATCGCTTTTGAGAATCCAGCCATTAGGCGATTGCGCATAGGGAAGCACCAGTACTCAGCTTTGAAGTTTGGTTCGAATTCAGAAATGAAACAACCTCCAGAGTCTAATATCTCATCCATAAAGTTCGCGTTTACTTTTGGGAAGATGGCTTCCTTAGAAAGTCCCGAGCCTGGGAAGACCATAGTTTGGAGTCCAGCCTTTATGGCGGACTTGTGAGCGATGGTGTCGATACCCATAGCAAAACCTGAGACAATGAGAATCGGATAGCCCTTGAGTCCAGCAATTATTTTTTCGCAGGCTTCTTTGCCGTAAGAGGTGAATTTGCGAGAACCCACCACGCACAAGGGAATCAGTCTTTGGTCTGGTAGATCTCCTAAAATCCAAAGATCTTCCGGTGGTTGTGGAATTTCGAGCAGTGCGGGTGGAAAATTTTCATATGGGAGTTTAGAGGGCTTCATAAAAATCATAGCCCTCTAGGTGCTTTTTACAATTATACCATTTATTGATATACTGAAAAGTATGTTGGATATAAAATTCATCCGAGAAAATAAGGAGATAGTAAAAGCCGGCGCCATTAAAAAGAGAGTGGAGGTAGATATCGATGCTTTGATAGCGCTCGATGATACCAGGCTAGCAATCCTCAAAGAAGTCGAGGAACTTCGAGGTGAAGTTAATAAAGTCTCAAATGAAATTTCTAGGGACCA
>CAZAFG010000011.1:0-4292 GCA_964484865.1 uncultured Candidatus Saccharibacteria bacterium
ACATCTATCACAATAGCAGAAGACTTTGGATTTACTTCCCGAGTGTTCGCATCTTTCAATCCTAAAATATTACGAGCATACTCTATGACCATCATTTGCATGCCATAACACAAACCAAGATATGGGATTTTATTTTTGCGTGCATACTCTACGACTTTCAGTTTTCCTTCAACTCCTCGAGATCCAAATCCACCAGGCACCACTATACCATCATACTTTTTTAATTCTTTTAATTTCTGTGGATTTTTTTCAAAATCTACGGCATTGAGCCATGAGATAATCGGCTTTTTATTTTGAGCATAACTTGAATACTTTACTGCCTCGATTACAGACAAATATGAGTCAGAAAGCACAAAGTCTCCTGTATCAAAGTATTTACCGATCATTGCAATTTTTACAGTTTCTTTACCGTTGTGAGCATGCTTAGCAAAGTTCTTCCACTTGTTCCAAGACTTAGTATCAGGCTTTTTGCAAGCTGCTCCTAAAATATCACAAAGTTTCTCTGATAGTTTTTCTTTTTCAAAATTAAGCGGAATATCGTAAACGCTATCTACATCAGGCGCTGAGATGATGTTCCCAGCCGGTATACTACAAGACCAAGCTAGTTTTTCTTTTCTTTTATCATCGAGCGGAGTACCAGCTCGAGCGATCAATATATCTGCTTGGATACCAGAAGCATTCAGCATACGAGCAGCGTGCTGGGTCGGCTTGGTTTTCATTTCTCCAATTTTAGATGGTGTCGGCAAGTATGAAACCATGACAAAAGAAACATCTTTTGGAGATTCTAATTTGAGCATTCGAGCAGCTTCCAAGAAAAGCATATTTTGATACTCTCCGATAGTACCTCCGATCTCGATGATAGCCACATCGGCTTTAGCGTTTTTACTAGCTTCCTTGATTCTTCCAATAACCTCAAGAGGTATATGGGGCACAACTTCAACACATTTACCTTTGTATTCTAAATTTCTTTCCTTTTCGATTACTCTCTTGTAAACACTTCCAGTAGTCATGTAATTTATTTGAGTAAGTTCTACTTCCAGAAATCGTTCGTAGTTTCCCATATCTTGATCAGTCTCGTATCCATCTTTCAAAACAAAAACCTCACCGTGTTCGGTGGGGTTCATAGTGCCGGCATCGACATTGATATATGGATCAACTTTAAGAGCAGTGACGCGAAGTCCGCGGTTTTTTAAAATGAGGCCGATAGATGAGGCTGTGATACCCTTTCCTACTCCGGAAATAACACCTCCCACCACAAAAATATACTTACAGTTGGCCATCTCGTTAAATATTTAAATACTTTCTGGTTGCGAGAAGACTTGAGATCGTACCCAAGAGAACTCCGGATAATAAAATTATTACAGCGATTTCGAAAATATTTGAAAAGTAGTAGTGATACAGATCAAGACCTAAAAACAAAGTCATCTTGTGTCCTAGCCAGGCTGTAATAGGCCAAAAGATCAAAAGGGTGATCAAGGTCGCTCCTACTCCATATATAGCTCCTTCCATCATAAAAGCTCCTCGGACTCGCATCTTAGAAGCTCCGACGAGACGCATTATACCGATTTCTTCTTTGGAAATAAAAATAGTCAGGCGGATAGTGTTGAAGGTTATAATAATAGATAAGACCACCAACACAAGCGTAATCAAAATACCCAAGCGCTGTGCTCCATTGATGATATTGCTCAATCTATCAATCACAGTTTTATTTTGATAGTAATTTACTTTATCGATAATAGAAGCCGAACCCAATACTAGAGCGTTATCACTCTTCATAAAGTTCGCAATATTTTCATACTGAGAAACTTCACGAGCTTTGACATTCAAGTATGCTCCTAGCGGATTCTCACCTATTTCGTCGAGCGCCTGAATAGTCGGATAGTCATTTGAATGTCGCTCTCGGAATAAAGCCAAGGCTTCCGCACTTGAAGTATAAGTCACCTCGGCTACTTCAGGTAGTGTCTCTAATGTTTCCTTGAGTGCTAAAATTTTTTCTTCCGGAGCGTCGACAGTAAAGTAAATACTGACATCGACTTTATTTTTAATTTGGTTGAGAGATGAAGTTAAAACTGCTTGAAGGAGGATAATAGCAGTGATAACAGAGAGAGTGATCGTAACTATCAGTATCGCTGCCCAAGAAACCAACCCATTCCTCCGGAAGTTTAGAAAGCCTGCTTTAATTATTCGTTGAAATTGGCTCATTTGATTTATGGATTATATAACATACTTACCTTCCTTGTCATCTCGGATAATTTTACCTCGTTCCATGGTGAGCACTCTTTTGCCTACCGCGTCGATCACTCCTCGATTGTGAGTAGTGAGGATGATAGTGGTACCAAGATCATTTATCTTTTTAAGTATTTGGATGATGTCATGAGTATTGACCGGGTCTAGATTTCCAGTCGGCTCATCAGCGATGATGAGTTCAGGTTGGTTGATTATGGCGCGGGCGATAGCGAGTCTTTGCTTCTCACCGCCTGATAGCTGATGTGGAAAATGCATAATTTTATCCCCCAAGTCTACAAGTTCTAGCACATGAGGCACATCACTCGCGATCTCTTCATTGGTTTTACCAACAGCTTCCATAGCAAAAGCGATATTTTCATAAGCGGTCTTGTTGTGGAGTAATTTAAAGTCTTGAAATACCACACCAATTCTGCGGCGAAGCATAGTCAGGTCTTTACTGTGTAAACGATGCACATTTTGAGATTCAAAAAATACTTCTCCTTCGGTCGGAGTATCTTCAGCTACAATCATTTTAATGAGAGTAGTTTTACCAGCACCCGAGTGCCCTACAATAGAGACAAATTCTCCAGCTTTGATGGTCAAATTCACATCGCTTACAGCTACAGACTCTTTGTCATAAATCTTTGAAACATTGTTGAAGTAAATCACAATCCTATTTTATCACAGTTTCTCTTATTTGTTCAAATTCTTCCCACCTTCGATAAAAATATCAATGTCTCCTTCAAGGACATCGTCGACTTGAGCTGTTTCTACACCATTTCTATGGTCTTTAACCATCTTGTAAGGATGAAGAACATAAGATCGGATTTGATTACCCCATTCGATCTCGCCTCCGAAATTCGACTTCATGCTCTCTTCAAAGCTTCTTTGCTTTTCTTCGGCAGCTTTAAAAATTTTCGCTCGGATGATATCCATAGCCCGCTGTCGGTTTGCTTCCTGGCTTCGCTCGCCGGAAGCATGCACTGATATACCTGAAGGGATGTGAATAACCCGCACTGCAGTCTCGCGTTTGTTCACATTTTGCCCCCCTGGACCTCCAGCTTTAGAAAACTCAATCTTTAAATCTGCTTCAGGAATAGCAAACTCTTTGTCCTCAAATTTGGTAAATTTTGGTAAAACTTCCACCAAGGAAAAAGAAGTATGTCTTTTGGCGTTCGCATTAAACGGTGATACCCGCACCAGTCGATGAACTCCATTTTCATTTTTAAGTTGACCATAAACATTTTTGCCAAAGAGTTCAAAAGAAATATTGCGATAGCCTCCATGATCATTTTCATTTTCATGAATCGGAATAAAATTCCAACCCTTCTTTTCTGCATAACGCATATACATCCGGAGCAGCATCGCCGAAAAATCCTCAGCATCGTCTCCTCCCGCCCCTGAGATAATTGAAAGAATTGCAGAACCTTTGTCATATTTTCCTTGTCCTTCTTTTTTTGCTTTGAGTTCTCCGAGGAGTTTTATAGTTTCTTGTGCAGCAATTTTATCCGACCAAAAGTCTGGGGTGGACATCCTCTCTTCTAATTCACTTATTTGTTCATCTATGTTTAGGTCACTCATATTGAGCCGTTGATCGGGATTGAACCGATGACCTCGTCATTACCAATGACGTGCTCTACCAACTGAGCTACAACGGCAAAAACTCCACCTACGCAAGTATATTAGTGTATTTTTACCTTTTTTGCAAAATAAATATTACGATCTAAATATAAAATTAAAAGTATCTAAACTTTGCAGTTAGTATGTCAGAGGAAATGTTACTACTGTTTCATATTGACTTGGAGGTAGTGTGGGAGTCGGCAGCGCTTCTTCAAAAGTTTTTCTAACTATTTCATACGAATCACTTTTCTCAACTACCTTAAACCAATATCCTAAGCCAGCCCCATAACACTGGATCTTTGCTACCCCCTTCAGGGCATCCTTATCTTCTTCTAATACAAGAACTTTATTACAAGAACTTCCAACCTCATCAATTTGTTTAGACAATACTCTGCCATTTTCATATGTCGCATCTAAAAATATCTTAGTGCCGAAAATGCCATCTG
>CAZAFG010000011.1:4362-18489 GCA_964484865.1 uncultured Candidatus Saccharibacteria bacterium
TTGATCAAATATGCAGGAACCAATACTAGTCCCTGAAAGATACCCTCTTTTTCCTGGTCACTCAAAACTCTCCTTTCTCCAGTTGCCAAATTAAATTCCACAAACTCAAGCAAGTTATTATCAACAGGGCTCGATATTGGGTCAACACTAATTTCTTCTCCTTTATACATTACTGCGTAAAGTAAACTACCGTCTTCTGAAAAGACTGTAGTATCCGCTCTACCGTACATAGCATCCGTTGAAGCATAGTATAAATTACCTAATTTCAAACTAGTATGACTTTTCATATCTCTCACAATAAGAGGTTTGATAAAATTGACCTCTGGCATGACAATACCTTCTGTATAAGCATAATAGTCTCCATGACCAAATGAGAGGATACGAATATCTCCAGCTTTCTTTATTGTGTCAATAACTTTGTTTTTACTTGCGTCTAAAACAGAAGCATCAGTGCTACTATCAAAAGTTACAAAAAAATAATTATCAACCACTGGAGACATAGATACTTGACCTTTTATCTTGTAAAAATTCTTTTTTTGAGTATCTACAATATATCTATCAGTGCAAGATTCCCAACACCCATCCCATGCGACTGTCAGGTCCCAAAATCTACCGTTGGAACTTTTACGAACTTCCCCAGAAATATTTGCATCACTTCGGTTGGTAAGCAGTCTAGGTAATTCATATTCATTTTCTGGAATAACTGACAGCGAATGAGCACGAGAAGTTACATCATTGCCAGAGAGAATAAAAAACACAAAAACCATAAGAGCTAAAAAGAAACAAAAGCCGAGAGCTACAAGTTTCTTTTTTGAACTCATTGATCTGTGATCCTCTTCAACTGTCGAAATAGAATATGTACCTTCTTTTTTATTTGATTTCAAAATAAGATAAGAAATTATAGCCATCATCACTGTTTGCCAAACCAAGACCAAGATACCTGGCGCACCTAAAACATTAGACCCGAGGAAAGCCCCAATTACACCTGATAGTAAAGTTATAAAAATGTAAGTTTTAATTTTTATCTTAAGAACAATTTGTAAAATCAAAAACATCATCCCCCCTCCAACTATACCTGCAATGCCCATAGACAAAAAACCAGGATTAAATAAATTTTCAAAAGCTTCGTTGTTATTAAAAACAAGTGCGGTTGCAAGTACAACTGCCGCCATAAAAGACAAAGCTGATCCAGCTACAATAGCTAGTATTTTCAATATACTTAAACGAACTTTTCTCCTATAGAAAATTAGTATCATTAAAATAATGAAGATACCAAAACTGGAGTAAGATAAAACATTGATTCCATACAATAATATATTCGAAACTGGAGAAGCGATCTCGCCCCCTAGATTAAAGTCAAAAAATTTAGCAATGAAATTAAATAAAGAACCACTAAAAAACGATCCGGAAATAAAACCTAACGCAGCTCCTCCAAATATTTTCAATATTGATAAACCCAACGAACTTTTAACTCCAGGAACCGCTGCTGGAGAAACAGGAACTGGAGAATCAATACTCTTAAACCCTTCTTCAACATCAGACGAGGACCAACCTCCCCCAGCGGTAAGTTCACTTCGTATTTGATCCCTACTTTTACCCTTAGCAATTTCTCCTTTAATAAAGGAAACGAGTTCTTCAGTTATCATCTCAAAATTATACCAAGTTAAAAATATAAACACTACGCATGTAAAACAGAAAACCCACTACCTCGGGCAATCTGCCCCCAGTAATGGGTTAAAAATAATTTAATGCAATCAACTCAAAGGCACAATACAAAATCGCGCCAACAGTAACCACGAGAAGAAACTTCGTAAACCATGAAGCTTCGTTCCAGATGTCCCCCGCAAAAGTAGCGAACTTTCCGGGTGGTTTGGGTCTTTTTGCTAAGCCAAATTCGTAGAAAGCTTCGATGATGTCTTCATCTGCCTTCCACCCGCCTCCACTTTTTAAAAAAACACCATCAATGTGTTTTTGATCAAAGGGAACTTCGGAAGAGAAAACATACACTTTGCTTTCTTTGTTTTTGGCCTTCACAATCTCGGCGAGCCTTGATCCGTTTTTTTCATGTCCAGGATACAAAATATCCTTGGCATCGTGAAAAACATTACTGGTGATGACTACGATTTCACCCGCAGCTGGGACAAGGCTGATAGCCTCTTCAAAATTGCTTACATAAGTGATGTTAGGAGCTATCTCTGGAAATGTTCTCTCGATAGCTTCTTGAACACTTTTTGATCTTCCAAAGACACCTGTCTGAATGACCAGAATTTGTTTGGTTGTATTTTGCATGAGTGCGAGTTTTTATTGGTTTTCAAAAAAGACAAGTATCTCCTCTGAGAACCAATAAAAACTAATATCAAAAAACTGACTACTCTTTATAGTATAGCATAATTTTACCCAAAAGTCAATGTATCACAATAACCGCGGCCGCTGCCATTATGAAACAAGAAAAATTACAGATATCATCTTTATTATAGACACTGCCCTGTGGCAGAAATGATACTGGTACTTAAGTACATGGGCAACAATGTAAAATTCACTACCTTACTTTGACCTGCACTATCGACGCACCAGGCTTTATAAGGATTAGAAGGATTAGTACTAGTATTACCTGACCGCAACAATATGGCCACAGCCCATGCACTTGTTGAGTTATAACATTGACTATAAGTATAAATAGGATTAAACCCCACAGAGAAAGTATTTTCTCTACCAGATAATTTTATAGATTTCGCTATTGTATTGAATATAAAGTTATCCTGAGCTAGCATTATGGGATTAGGGATAGGTGGACTAGAGGGAAAATTTGTAGATTGAGAAACTCTACACCCTCCAAAATAATGGGTGACGCTAGGAGGTTTAATATATGAATTATTGGTAGCGTAAAAAATACCCGATTGCGTACCAATTTCGTGCATATTCTGCTTGATTGCAGTATCAGCACCTCGAACTCTGGCGCCACTTACAAAATAAACAACAATAGCCGCGAGAATACCTATCATTGCGACCACAACCATAAGTTCAATTAATGTAAATCCTCTAGACTTAACCATTACATACATTATATACTGTCCTTTTGTAAACTAAAGCATATGTAAATACACCTTACTAAAACTAAACATTCAAACTCTTAGAGTTTTTTATGCTAATAGCAGCCAAAACTAAAAGGTAAATTATATGTTCATCTATGATCGGATTGTTTTCTGGAAAAAGAGTAGCCAGCCACATCAAAATCATCATCAGCATACCTGCAAGACATCCCCATTTTACATATTTGTTAAAAAGCAAAGTAGTACCTACAAAAAGAAGTCCCAGCATGAACAACCAGTCCACAACAGCAACTCCTGCCAAATTTTGAAAAACTTCTGCAAACGGACCCTTGGTCCCAAAAGAAAGAAAACCAGTAGTCGGCGATCCACCATTGATCCAAGATTTTTCGGGAGCAGTAGCAAAACCTAAACCAAAAGTTTTATCTAAAAACGCCCAGAGAAAAATAAATCCCATTGATAATCGCAGACTCAAGTAAACAAATTTTTGTTTATTCATAAATATATTATACACCTAAAAAAATACTATGGTGCAACTTTTATATTATCTTCTTTACAAGTTCTAATGAAAATCACCATTATAGAATTAGTAATTATCATAGAGATAGAGTGGAGCATGGTGGCGACATTATAAGACCCAAGAGCACCGAGAGCGATAGCATGCCGAAGAGCATTTGTACCATACAATAATGGCGCCTCGCTCTTTGGATGACAATAAGTTTTGTGTAGAGTCGGAACGAAAGCTATTAGATCAATTGAAACAACTATGATCACGGAAATTGTCGGATCTTTAGTAAGAATCCAGGGTATGATCCCAAGCAATGCAGCAACTAAAAAATATTTGTCTATCTTTGGAGGATTCTTGAACCCATATTTTAGAGAGAACAAAAATATAATTATGGTGAAAATTTCCGAAACCGCAGTAGGTATAGCGCCTATCCCTGCACCTTTTGCCACCTGTCCAAAAAACACAACACAAGAAACTATTGTCCACACTAGCCAAGTATACGGATGTGGTTTTACTCTACCCTTTACAATATCAAAGAGATAGGGAATATTTCCCACAAGCGCCAAAATTGAAGCTAGGACTACTAGTATGATTTGTATCACCAATAAAGTATAACATTTTACTTACTAATCTAATTAGAATACGCAACAGACGACTTGAATACAAATCTATTGCAAGTAATCTTTTAAATAAAATATAGTATACTTAAATATATGACATACAATATTCATCCAATCATAGTGCATTTCCCTATCGCACTTCTGTTTCTTTACTCGATAATCAAAATCCTTCCACTCCAAAAGTGGTTACCACAAGTTAATTGGAAGCCAACAGAACGAGTACTGTTAGTTTTTGGAGTACTGGGAGCTTTTGCTGCAAATACTACAGGGGAAATAGCTGAACACTTGGTACGACCGGATCACAAGCTTGTAGAAATGCACGCTTTATTTGCTGGAGCCTCTACTTGGATCTATGGATTGCTCCTACTTGGAGAAGTGTTGACCGTGCTGATCCCCTTCTTAGCTTCAAAAACAAACCTACCAAAAACCATGGAGTATCTCGGATTCATTGAGAAAGTTTTAACTCAAAAATTACTATCTAAACTTTTAGCTTTCTTTGGATTAATTGCTATCACTATTACAGGAATGCTCGGTGGCGTCATGGTCTATGGACTCTCAGCTGACCCAGCAGCAAAAGTGGTCCTCCAAATTCTGGGAATCAGTTACTAGTTTTTCAATAGCGACTTAGTAGAAGTCTTCGACTCTAAGAGTCTTCAGACTCGAATGAGGTGTTAAAACTAGGCTTAGTTCGGGCTCATAAGGTTATTTAAATCATCTCTAATTTCTTTGATTCTTCTTTCTTCTGCTATTTTTCTGTTGGTCTTATCTTCCCTATCTTGATACTCCTTGCCTGTCAAACTATAATGTCCAAACTTTTCATTAAATGCTTCAATTCTCTTTTTTCTATATTCCTTTATTGCTTCTGTATTTTTATTTAGCAGATTCTCTTTCAAGCTTTCTGCATTCTTTTTGCTTTCATTAAGTTCATCCAACAATTTATCTAAATCTTCTTGAGTGCCATACTGATCCCTCAACTGAGCAGGCATTCTCCCTGATTCTGCTAATTGTTTAATTTCTTCACTCATATCTTCTATTAATTTAAAACTTCCAATCTTATTTTCCAGTCCAGGTATGATTGCTTTATTTAAGATTTTAAATTCCTCCCGTACCATTTCTGCATCTTCGAGAGAAAGTTCTGAAAGTGCTTCATTTAAAGATTCGTTAGAAGGATTTTGTTTATTATCTATATTTTTAGGATTTTGACCCTTTTCATTGTTGCTTTGCGAGATAGAGTTTTCCATACCAAAATAATACCACAGTTCTCTGTCCGCTACACCCGTAGCAAAAAGAACCATATTTCTATGGCTCTTTTTCTTTGCGCGATTAGGTTGTTATTTATATTTTTCTTTATTTTATTTAAATTCCAGCAACTCCAAACAATTTACCAATACCGTAAGTCACAACCATAGCAAATACACCACCTATAACTACGCGCATAATCGCCCTTCGTTTACTTGCGCCTCCAGCATAAGCACTGAGCGATCCAGTAATTAAAAGTGCAATAATTACAGAAATAAATGTTGCTCTAACATGCCATGAAGGCGAAGAAATAATAACTGCAATAATAGGTATAATTGCTCCACAGAAAAATGCCGCACCAGAAGCATACGCTGCATGAAACGGATTAGTTAGATTGTTGGGATCAATATTAAGCTCAGCATCCACATGCGCAGCAAATGCATCATGGGAAGTAAGTTCTTTACCTACTACTTCAGCTGTCGCTCTCGATAAACCTTTCTTTTGATAAATCCCTATGAGTTCCTCTAGTTCGGCTTCCGGTACGGCTGCAAGCTCTTTGCGTTCTTTTTCAAGCAGAGCTTTTTCAGAATCACGCTGAGCGCTAACGGAAATATATTCTCCAACAGCCATGGAAAGAGCTCCTGCTACAAGTGATGCCAACCCTGCAGTAAGTATAAAACTTCGGGAATCTGAGGCTGCGGCTACACCCACGATCACTGATGATACAGAAACAATACCATCATTAGCTCCGAGAACTGAGGCTCGCAGCCAGTTTAATTTAGAACTAGTCATATTCATTTCATTGTGAGAAAAAGGATCACGTATTTTAATAACTTTTATCATCCTTAAATTATACCATTTCATAAATAAAAAATGACCCTGATTTCTCAAGGTCATTTTTCTCTGCGCGACTTGGTGCCTGCCTGCCGGTAGGCGGGGAGGGTGTTAAAACTAGTTGTGCTGGTTTTCAGAAGCGCGAGAGTCGCTTATACATTGTTTAAATTCTTCTGTTTGAGTCCAACCACAATCTCCTGTAGATTGCTTTTCACAACGAGCAACACTACTGCTGAAACATTGGTATTCGGGACGTTCGTCGCAAATACTTCCTCTCTGTTCGTCACCAATATTTCCACACTGAGCAGGACCGCATCCAGGATACACCTCGCAACCAGGACCAACATATCCCTTAAATCCTACAAATTGTTCTGAGACTATCCCAGGCTTTTCTTCTTTTTGCTGAGAAACAAAAAACAAACCAACTAAAACTAATATCAAAACAATAAAAATAATTAAGTTCTTTTTCATACCCAAATTATACCCCGTTAGAACTGGAAATACCATCCAGTGTAAGGATATATTAGAGAATCTAACTTATGCGCGACTTGGTGGAGAGTATTAGAACTTCTTTTGGGTAAATAAAAAAAGCCCTGAACATCACAAATGTGAGAGGTCGGGCTTTTCGAGTCTAAAAACAATTTAAAATCAAGGATTACTCCTTCTGTTCGGAATCGGTATTTTCGATTGTTATTTTAGTGGCTCCTGCTCTTGCCACAGAAATAGATTTACCCCAATCGTCTAGGTTTTTGGAAGCGTAGATCTTCTGAGCTGTTGCAACATCAATGGCAAGTCTGGTCTGTTCGTCAAACTGAGGAACAAAGTTAAGAAAACTTAACTGCACCCCTCTATTTTTTAGCAACAAATTTACTTTAGCCAAAAGTGTGTCTTCAAGATCACTGGGTGAAAAATCTACAACATCTTCACTCAATATCAACTCCCTAGAAACTTCTTTGATCCGCTTATCTATGACGGAATTTTCAGCCATTTCGTAGGCGCCAGAACTATTACTTGCATCATCAGCCTCAGCGTTCATTTTGCCTAGATACTTAGCTTCTGTAATAAAATCTAGAGCATCGTTGATGATATAGTCGTAGCTAACTTCAATGTTCGCAAGCACATTACCCTTGAACATAATCTTGAACCTGGATTCCCCTTGCATTGGATAATCCGGCACCCTGACACTATAATGACATTGGCACATTCCATAGCATTTCGGTATGGCTTGTCCTGGTTCAATTAAGCTCCAGCTCACACCACAGTCCGTGGTCAGCAAGGTTTGTTGATTGGCTTGTGCGCGCTTAGCACATGATTGCGTTCCAATGACTGCTATACCAAAAGCAAAGATAATCAAAGGATTGATTTTAAGGTCAACAAATTTAATCAACTGCCCAAGTTTGAAAGCAAGAAATGCTCCCCAAAGAGGAAACGAACCTGTCAAAATGTTTGGCAGCAAACTCATGAACTTATATTGTTCGCCAACAACATAAATTCGAAACCATTGGTAAACAATTGAAATGTAAACCAAGGCAATAACAAAATAAAGAATTTTTTTCATTTGTATGGATTTATTAGTTTTCAAAAAAGATAACTTTTTTGTCTTCTCTGAGAGCTAATAAAACATTTATCAAATAACCCCTTATTCCATATATCATAGCATATTTGGGTTAAAAAGTCAATAGATGCATATAACTAAAAACACCCTTCTTGGTAAGGGTATTTTTAGTAAAATTTTGATATGCGCGGCTTGGTGGAGGGCTTTAGAACTGGGTTTGTTTTACTGGTATAATGAAAGCATGAAAATACTCAAGATTTTGGGAATAATTATTTTAATAATGATTGCACTTCATTTTGCTGGATTGGGGCCAATTTATAAAACCAATGGATTTCTCCAAAATGCTGAGAACACACCAATTGAAATTAAAAAACAGCATTGTATGGGAATGAGTTTTGCAATTGAAAAACTAAAACACGCAGGTGATACTCCAAGGAAGTACTTTTGCATAGGGGTAGTGATCACTAGAACAGGAATAATACCTCCTTCTCTTTAAAGACTGCGTCACTTGGTGGAGGGTGTTAGAACTGGGTTCAAATGAATCACACCAGTAATGGAGCAATATATATGCCGAACAAAAAGGCTAATACAATTAAGAAAATTACTCCTAACGGCCAAAGAATGGCACGCAAAAGTGCTTTAGATTTATTCTTGCCTTCTTTAGTATTAACGGAATAAATAATAAACCCTATCAGAAAAAATATAAATATAAGGGGAACAAAAACTAAAATATTTTCATATTTTTGATAATCTAACTTAGGTAATATATATTTATAAATAGCAATAAAAATTGCAATAGCCGATGTAAAAAATACAAACCACTTTTTCTTATCTAGCCCTATTTTTCTTATTGCCCAATAAACTCCGTAATTCATATACCCATGATACTCCGTTAGAACTGGAAATACCATCCAGTGTAAGGATATATTAGAGAATCTAACTTATGCGCGACTTAGTGGACGATGTGGGAACTGCTATTATGAACCATAATGGGTATATTTATATACCTAATTTAATTTCTAAGCATTAGAAATGGCCTTATTTCAAATACTCCTGGGCCAACTCATCAGATATTTTAGATACCAACTCTCTTGTTCTTCTTAAAACTTCCTTATTTTGACTTTCTTGTTCAAAAGGCACACCCACAGAAGGAGGTACTACTTTCAAATTTTTCGATATTGGAGTATTTAATGGTTTGCTGTAAAGCTCATCTGGGCTTTTGTGCACTCCTTGCATTTGATTACTTCCATATAATTTGGAAACACCACCATATTCTCCAAAAACAATATTCGAGCCCAATCTATCTTCAACCTCTTCAATATCTGTGGGGCTATATGTATTATTTTTTAACTTTGAGTCGTCAAAAGATAAAGTTGCTATTTCATATGGTAAATTTAATTTTTTTAGTGTAGTTGTGATTAATTCAAGTGAATCCCCTGTTGCAACCACATCATCAACAATTAACACTTTTTCTCTCCTATCTCTAACTTTTTGAAATACACTTTGCATAAAGAATTTTTCCATTTCAATATCTTTATCAGTGGCTTTATATTGGTGTAGGTTTCTAGAACCAGCAATAAAATATGTTTCCATTTTCTCCTGTCCTCTTGAATCATAAATATTATTAATAGTTTTACTTAAAGTTAGCGCAGGAACTCTACCTCCACTATCTACGCCGAGAGTAATCCCATATTTGTGAGAGTCAATAGAATTTCTTATCTTTTCTAAAATAATTCCCAAATCTACTTTTACAGACTGCATAATCTGGTCAACATTTTTCTCAACTCCAGGATTGCCCTTTTCAATATATTTTAGTTCTTTTGGAATATTCTCCATGTCAAAATAATACCACGGTTCTCCGTCCGATACACCAGTAGCAAAAAGAACCATATTTCTATGGCTCTTTTTCTATGCGCGACTTAGTGGATGATGTTAGAACTGGTTTAATACAAAACCGAACCTAAGATTTTCCCAAAATACTTTGCTAGAGCAAAAAAAGATATGGGGTAAGAGAGCGAAATAAGAGTTAGAAAGATACTAAATAAATCCCAACAATACCTTTTGATATACTTTTGGGCTGTAATTAATCCCCAAACTCCTACAACTGATGCAACAAGTCCAAAAAATATAAGGACGGTTAATTCGTCAAAATAATCAGTAGATAAAAACTCAGAATTTCTACCATAATTAGGTGCCAGGAAAAATAATCCCACCAAAAAAGAAAGCACTGTCATGACGATCAACGGAGATATAAATTCTATAAAACCTCCGTTATTTTTATTTTCAGTCATATTATCCATATCTAAATTATATCAAGTTAGAACTAGAAACACTATCCAGCATAAGGATATATAAGAGAAACTAACCTTTGCGCGATCGACCGGACTTGAACCGGCAACCTCTTCCGTGACAGGGAAGCGCTCTAACCAGTTGAGCTACGACCGCATTACTGTCTTTAAAAACCTTCTACCAGCAGAAGTTTTGAAATACACTTCCCTGGCACGAGCCTCGTCAAAAGTCTTAAACTCCTCTTTATAAACAACCGTTAGATTATTCATTTTGGAAGTAGTTTTACTCTTACCTCTTTTATGCTCACTGAAACGCCTTGCAAGATTATTCGTAAATCCTTTATATAGTTTACCTTTTTCATCTTGTAAAACATACACAGTATACATACTTTTAGCGCTCCCCGCCCAATCAAAGATTGTTCGGGCAGGTAACCAGTATGAGCCCCGCCCGGCTAAACCTTGTTTAGACGGGTACGACCGCATGAAAACATTATACATAAAATCTCTGAATTTCAAAGATTTTATTGTGTCGGCAACAGGGATCGAACCTGTGACCTTGGGCTTATGAGTCCCACGCTCTACCAACTGAGCTATGCCGACAAAAAGCAAACTGCTTTGCTTTTTGTCGATGGCGTTACCACAGACTAAAGCATGGTGACGATGCGAGGCAATAGACCGAGCCGTCACTTAAAGCACATACTTCGACAAAGTGATACAGGCATGTCACTTGCCGAATTGTTGCGGGGAGCCGAATCGAACGGCTGCCTCAAGGTTATGAGCCTTACGAGATACCACTTCTCCACCCCGCGTGTAAATATATTAATATTTATCAAAATAAGCTTACAACACCTCGTTATAAGCCTTTGGCGAGTATACTACAAAAAACCCGATTTTGCAATTAGATAAACCCGTAGTGCCTAAAAATCTGCTCGTACACAGCGACTATCCTCTTGGCTTCAGGGTGGGACAGGAGGTAGGCGCTACCATCGTGTGCAATACGGTTTCGGATAGCGTGCACTTCGTGGGCAGAAGCAAAACTAGTAGGGTTGTCCAAGGTAGCTGCACGAAGCATGTCTCCCACAGTCTCGCCTTTAAATCCCATATTTTTCAACATCTCTTCTAGTATAGAATCTGCTTCAATCACTGCTAATCGCCAATTGTTAGGATTTTCAGAAAAAACTAACTCTAGTGTATTTACCCAGCGCGGGTTGCCGGACATATTTTGCTTTTCTTTTTGCTTGGCTTCTTTCTCTGCTTGATGGTGGGCATACTCATGTATCTCTTCATGCAGATGTGCATGTTCTTTTTTACGAATTTCTAAAAGCCGAACTGCACAGTAAGCAATCAAGGTCATAAAAAAAAGTGCCAAAATTACCAAAACCAAATCCACGATCTCCCCTACTTCTTTAAAGTTTATGCCGTGTAGAAAAAAATCTTTCACATTCACAAAGAATGGTACAAATGTAAAAAGAATATACAAAAGACCAACGAGAGCGACCACGACGATCGCCATATCAAACCCTTCCAGGTTGCCTCTATTTGTTTTCATGTGCTTATCTTATTATCTCAAACTTCTTGCCGATTTCAAACAAAGATTTTTCACCCCAGTGCGGAGCAGTGAGCTGGATAGAGAAAGGTAGACCTTCCTCTGATGTTCCAGATGGAAGCGCGATCGACGGCGTACCAGTGAGATTTGCTGGAGCATTAAAAAGATCACACAGGTACATGGCTAGAGGATCTTGTACTCGCTCACCTAATTTGAAAGGTAGGAATGGCGCCGTCGGAGTCATGATAAAATCAACTTTCTTAAAAGCTTCTTCAGTTTCTTTCATGATAGCGCGGCGCACCGCCCAAGCTTTGTTGTAATAGGCATCATAGTGACCATGAGAAAGAACATATGAGCCTAATATTATTCTTCTTCGAGACTCAGCTCCAAAACCAGAGGATCGGCTTTTTTTGAACATATCCGACACAGTCTCTCCTTCTACTCGCGGACCGTAGCGTACACCGTCGTAACGAGAAAGATTGGTTGAAACCTCGGCTGGCATGATGATGTAATACACCGCCAAAGAATATTTTGAATACGGGAGTTCGATATCCACAATCTCATACCCCTCCTTTTTAAATTTTTCTACTGACTCGATAAAATTTTTCGCGATCTCGTTGTTCAAACCTTCTTTAAATAAATGCCATGGCACGCCGATTCTTTTCCCTAAGGACAGTCCTTCTTTGCTTTCAAGGACTGTCCTTGGAAGTCTGGCTTCAGGCTTAATCGAAGTCGCATCTTTAGGATCATGTTTCATCAAAGTATTCAAAATTATTTCTGCATCGCGGACGGTTTTTGCAAATGGAGAAACCTGGTCGAGTGAGTTTCCCATAGCTATGACTCCGTATCGAGACACTGCTCCATAAGTAGGTTTGATTCCCACCAAGCCACAAAAGGCTGCAGGTTCACGGACCGATCCACAAGTCTCTGTACCGAGCGACACCAAGGCCATATCTCCGGCCACCGCAGCCGCAGGACCTCCAGAAGAGCCTCCAGGAACTCGGGTAGGATCAATAGGGTTTCGAGTCACACCATAAGCAGAGTTCTCAGTGGAAGAGCCCATGGCAAATTCATCCATATTGGTTCGTCCCAAAAACACAGCACCTTGTTTTTTAAAATCTTCCACCGCAGTAGCGTCGTAAGCAGCTACATAATTTTCTAGCATTTTAGAAGAAGCACTAGCTTTGTGTCTAGTAAGTAAAATATTGTCTTTAAGAGCAATCGGAATTCCAGTCAGAATAGTCGCAGTCCCATCTGTAAACATTTTTTGGGCTACTTCTGCTTGAGCCAAAACATCATCATAAACTTCTAGGTAAGCATTGATCTCAGGATTTTTTTTCTTAATTACATCCAAATACGCCTCTACTAAATCTTTGCAAGTATAAACGCCCTCTTTCAAACTCTCGTGCACTTTTTCTATTGTCAGATTTTTTAGGTCAATCATTAGAGTATTTTTTTAACTTTTACAAAGCCGTCCTTGGAATCTGGAAATTGGCTGGAAATTAACTCAGGCGAAAAATCTTTTTCCTCTCGTACATCATCTTCTCGCCAAGCATTAAAGTGGTCGTACTCTACACTCTCTTCTTTAGGTAGCTCTACCTCTTCGATCTGTTTGATATAGTTCAAAATACCCTCCATGTCGGAAAGCAATTTCTCTTTTTCAGGGGCAGTAAGCTCGAGTTTGGCAAGCTCCGCCAGGTTTTCTACATCTTTAATACTTAAACTCATATGCTAAAGAGTATAGCAAAATAAGGCGAAAATTTCTATTGATTAATACTGAGACAGAACAAGAAGATTAGTAAAACCTTTTTGTTGAAATTGCTCATCATTCATTTGGTGACTTGTAAAACCTCCAGTCTTTTTATCGCTTTCAATCTGATTTTTGTCACGAAACGCCGCAAGTGAACACTCGCCTGTGTCCGTAAGCATCAAGTTATATACTGCGGGATTCCCCTCCTCATCCTTTAACTCTAAGCACATTTTTAGAAATGCATCCTGGGTAATTTTTTCAGTACAATTTATTATAAATTTATCACCGTTTTTATTTTCACAAATGGCTCGCATTTCAAATACACCAGTACCTGAAGGTTTCAATTTCTGGTCACCATTCCAAATAGCTGGTATCTGTTGATACAAAGAACCTTTTTCTTTTTGAGCCTTCGAAACAAGTGCATCAGCACCTCCTTGATTAAAATTTCCTTGAGCATCTTTCATTCTATACATCTCGATGTTTCCATTTTGTCCTACATACACAAAGCCATGCCACTTTGAGTAAGAAGTTTCGCCAACTGATTCCCCATTTTCATATGCGACACCTTCAATGTTTCCAGATGGAGACCTATAAGCTCCAGCAAAAGCTATCACCAGCTCTTCACCATCTTGTTTTACAATATTCTCCACAGCCTCATAATTTGGTTTAGATGGAAAACACTCTCCATGTTTATCATTACTTAAAAAACGAGCCTGGGTTTTACCAGGTTCAAAAAAGAA